>JAUVDT010000043.1 GCA_030595185.1 Gammaproteobacteria bacterium | reverse complement strand
TGGTTACATCGGTGACCTACGTACTATGACATCTGGTCGTGGTCAATTCTCAATGGAATTTTCACACTACCTACCATGTCCTAAGAACGTTGCTGAAGAAGTAATGAAAGAAGCAGCAGAGCGTAATAAGAAGAAGTAATTTTTCTTTGATCTCTAACTCGCGTTAGAGATCAACGTTCAATAAAAAAGCCGGCCCAGAATAAACTGGATACCGGCTTTTTTTGTGCGTGTAATAATTTGTCTATATTAATTTAATATTAGCCTTGTTGAAATTGTTTTTGTGAAAGTTATTAGCACATTGGAATTAAACTAATTATTGTCATTTAAGATATCCAGTTCTTTTTTAAGATAGCCTAGGCATACGCCATGACTAAATTGTGCGCTTGAATGGTAACCTAGACCTCCTCTCTATACAGTTTCTTAACCCAACCTACCGCGCTTATCCCGGCCATATTAATAACTAGAATTTGAAGGATCTGATAAATTAGAATCTTGAGTTACTGTAGTGTATACATCAATAGTAGAATTATCAGAAAGATTTTTTTCATACTGATCAAGCATAGTTAGCGATACCTGTGCATATTCAGCAATTGATGAGTCATAATCGGACGTAGCAACTTCTAATATGCTTCGTAATTTTATACTATTTATATCACCAGTCGCTGCATTTAAATTCTCTATGACTCGATATCGTTCATCAGGATCTTTACTATTCAATAGTTGATGTTGCATAACTGATAATGCAGAATCAGGATCAAACTGCATCAGGTTTATCAACGCATATTTTTTTTGATTATCATCTTCAGAGTTTAAGGCCAATTGTGCAAGTTTATTAATTTTATCATTTTTCAGTTGAATCATTTCAACTGTAGAGATGGAGTTTTCTCTATTTAAATTATTCGGTTCAATAATTTCTAGCTCATTAGAGCTGCCTGTTTGATCGGTATATTCTTGTTGAGTATTGTTAATTTCAATTATCTGAGAAACCAGTTGTACTTCAGGCTGCATTACACCATCCCTGAATCGTGTTAAATCAATTAAGATTTTTTCAGCCAGTCTTTCAATTTTCTCATCCGGATCATGTGTAGCTAGATTTAATAATGTTAACAATTTCTCATCAATTCCGACTTCAGGAGCAAGCTGCCAAATTTTCTGAAGAAGAACTACTTTATCATCACCGTCATCTTTACTAAAAGTTAATATTAGTTGCTGATATTCAGATTCTCTCTTCAGCCGCTGTAATTCCTCAAACTTCTGATCACGCTGTGACATCATCTCTTCGGTTTGCAAAGAACTATTATTATAGTAGTCATTAGATGATGATACATCTGTCATATCTTCATCTAATAAACTCAACTGAGTCTGTTCCAGGCCTGATAAAAAATCAGCAAAACTAAAATCACTTTTTTCTTGTTCGAATTGTTGCTGAACTGGAGTATCAGTCAGTTGATTTTGGATATGTATATTTTCTTGTTCAGAAGTAAGCCAGTTAATCCCAGCAACCATACCAACTATCATAAGTACAATTACTGCAGATCCTGTGAATCCGAGAAACCCGCTAATAGTTTTCATATTAATACCTTATGATTTTGAAAATATGAATATACTCATCTAAAATGAGTATATTCATTTCTGAAGTTATGCTTAGTACCGTGTTGGGAAGAACATGCAAGCTCTTTCTTTTGAACTAGCAGCAACTCCAACAGTGCCCGTATAGGCCGTTAACTTAAAATTTATAGTCCCAGCTCCTACTGCAAACGTCTTAATAATAGTAAATGAAGTATATGTAGTTGATGTGTGAGATGCTGTTAAATTTGTATATGCACTATTACCAGTTAATGATGTTCCAGTTGTCCAATCTCCCATTACATAAGCTCCAGCAGCAGTATTAGCTGGCCAGTTCGCCTCAATCTGAGCGACACAGTATACATAACCTGAACTAGGTATAGACATTACAAGCGTATCTAATAATACTCCAGAAGTCATAACCCCTCCTGAACCAACACTACCAGTATCATATTCAATTCCAGCTTCATTTTGCATATCAGTTGCTATCATACTGTTTGTTGCCACTTCTGATGAGCCAACAGCACCTGTGGCAATTTCTGATGCACCAACAGCTCCTGTTGCAATTTCAGATGCACCAACTGAGCTTGCTGCCAGGTCATTCGCTGTTAGTGAATTATCAGCTACCTCTGATGTGCCAACTGAACCGGCTGCAAGATCAGCTGCTGTTAATGAATTATCAGCTACCTCTGCTGAAGCAACTCCAGCAGTGGCTATTTCTGATTGACCTACTGAGTTTGCTGCTAGGTCAGCTGCAGTTAATGAATTATCAGCTACTTCTGCTGAACTAACTCCAGCAGTAGCAATTTCTGATTGACCAACAGCATTTACTCCAATATGTGTAGCCGTTATTGCACCTGTTCCTACACTAAGAGTAACACTACCAGAAGCACCACCACCAGTAAGCCCGGAACCTGCAGTTACAGCCGTTATATCACCTATCCCTGCATCATCATTAGCATTAATTTCAGTAACCAAGTTATTTAACTTTGTTGCTGTTAATACTTCACCATTTGTAAAGTTAGTAGTAACGTCTGCTGCTTGTGCAGCAGCCGTTACAAGAAATGAAAGAGTAATTATATTTGTAGCTTTAATTAATTTATTCATTTTAAGATTTCCTACTTAATTATTAAATTTGATTTTTTTATTAAATTCTTAAATTACGAATCTAGCTCACAGTTACCTAGCTGCCCGCTAAGACCTGATGCATCTAACACACAGGTTGGAATTAGTGGATTTGTGCCTCCCGTTAATTCGACAAGATTAGCTTTTGAATCTAAGTCTGTATCAATTGTCAGGTCAAATGATGAGTCTAAAAAGATGATTGAATTATTTTCAGATGAAAGAGTGACATTATCGCTGGCAGTCGCCAGTGTAATTGTTCCAGCATAAAGAGTTGAATCAAACTCAATTGTTACTTCATAAGTTGCCGATATACCAGTTGAAAGTCCTGTATAAGTATAGGTAGCCGAATTACCACTTAGGATCATTTCTACAGGGACATCACCCTGTTTATTGATATAAACCCTTACCGTTCCTGGTACAGGCAATGCCACAGAAGTTATAGATGAAGGCATTGTAACAGTAGCAACAAGACTGGCTTCTACTGGTGGAGAAGATCCACCTCCTCCGCCACAAGCGTGTATCAGTGGAATAAGTAAAACAACTATTATTCTTTTTCTAATAATTTGTAACCACATATAAACATTCCCATATTCCTATAAACCAATATAACTATATACCCATATGGATAGGCTCATCAATATGGATCTGATGTGTAATTGATTAAATATAGGAAAAAGTAATGATATGTATAATGAAGTTGATTTCTATCAATTTAATCTAACGATAGAATTTCTCATATCTATTTATATTGAAAAAAGAAAGTTTCAATTTGCCCGATAGTTATTAACTATAAATATTTAAGAGTATTGTAAATAAGTATTATTGAGTTTTATTTAAAGCACGTAAACGTTTCAGTTTTTCAGAAATCTTTATTTCCAGCCCTCGTTCTACTGGGTGGTAAAATTCCTGTTCGCCCATCTCATCTGGAAAGTATGTTGCCCCTGCCGCAAAAGCATCAGGTTCATCGTGTGCATAACGATAATCTTTTCCATAATCCAGGTTTTCCATTAGTTTTGTTGGTGCATTTCTTAAATGCAATGGCACTTCTAGTGTGCCACTTTGTTGTGCTGCTGCCCTCGCCGCTTTTAGTGCCATGTAAGCAGCGTTGCTTTTAGGTGCTGATGCAAGATATGTGATTGCTTGCGCCATTGCGAGCTCACCTTCAGGCGCACCTAATCGTTTAAAGGCATCCCACGCGTTTAATGCTAGTTGCAATGCTCTTGGGTCTGCGTTGCCTATGTCTTCACTGGCAATTGAAACCATTCTTCGGACTACATACAAAGGATCACAACCGCCATCTATCATTCGGCAGTACCAATACAAAGCGGCATCGGGATTACTGCCTCTTACTGATTTATGAAAAGCTGAAATCTGGTCATAAAATAATTCACCCTTATTATCGAAACGCCTTAAGCCTTGTGTTGTTACTGAATCAATCGTCGATTTGGTAATAACTAATTCATCATCAATATTTTCTGCTAACTCTACGGCTATTTCTAATAAATTTAGTGCGCGTCTTGCATCGCCATCAGCTGACTTTGCAATAATTAAAAGTAGCTCATCTGTAATTTTAATATCTTGTACTGATAAAAGCTCATCACTTTTTAGCGCTTGCTTCAGCACATCGACTAAACTTTCATCACTAATACTTTTTAAAACATAGGTTTTTGTGCGTGAAAGTAATGCGTTGTTTAATTCAAAAGAAGGATTTTCAGTTGTTGCGCCTATGAAGAAAACCGTGCCGTCTTCAACGTAGGGTAAAAAAGCATCTTGTTGTGATTTATTAAAACGATGCACTTCATCTACGAATAAAATAGTAGGCTTGTTATAAACTTCCTGAAATTGTTTTGCCTGCTCTATTGCATGACGAATATCTTTAACGCCAGCTAAGACCGCTGAAATACTAAGAAACTGTGCACTGCAATAATTTGCAATCATTCGTGCGAGGGTTGTTTTACCTGTTCCGGGTGGGCCCCAGAAAACCATAGAATGCAGACGTTCGTTTTCTATGGCGATGCGTAGTGGTTTATCTTCCGCAAGTATATGCTCTTGCCCAATGTAACTTGAAAAATTGGCAGGCCGGACTCTATCCGCTAAAGGTCTGTACGCTTGCCTTTCAGACATATTGTTATTAGCCGCCAATTACATCTGCATTTTTAGGGATAACAAATTCAAAACGGTGCTTTTTAAATTTAGGAGTCGTAACAATATTTAAAAATTTAATAACAGTTGTCTGGCCAAAACCATCGATCATTTTAAGACTATCGATCTGGTTATTTTTCATACCAATTAAAATATTGCTGTATTCAGAGTCTGCTTTTTTTGCTGTTAATTCTAACCAATTAACTCCATCAACCACATCTAATTTTATTATTTTAAAATCTTTATCGATATCAGTTTTACTAAACAAAAGAACCATTGATGTTTTAGATAATGAAGAGTCTACTTGCCTAATTGTTACTTGCTCAAGCTCACTATCGTACATCCAGATAACTTTTCCATTCGACATTATAATTTGGCGATACGGCTCTTCATAATCCCATGAGAACTTACCAGGCTTTTGTAATGAAAACTGACCGGCAGAAAACTGTAACTCGCTGCCATTTTCATCAAATAAACTTTGACTAAACGCTGCCGTAAATGCTGATGACGTTTTTAAAAAACTTTTTAATTGTGTAACACCTGTATTTTCAGCATGCGTTACTTGCATACTACTCAGTGTGATGACAATTATAGATATAAATATTTTTAAAGATTTTTTCATTATTTTATTCATTTGGGTTAAAAATCAACAGGAGGTGGCGCAAGTACTTCGCGGCTACCATTCGATTGCATAGCAGAGATAACACCTGCCGCTTCCATTTCTTCGATCATACTGGCTGATCGGTTGTAACCTATACGTAAACGACGCTGCACATATGATATTGAGGCTTTACGACTTTCTGTTACAATTTTTACCGCTTCATCATAAAGCACATCACTCTCGCCTTCTCTTTTCGCTGATGTCTCACCCGGCAACATTCCGGCTTCGGTATTGTCTTCCAGTAAAGCCTCGATATATTCTGGTTTACCTTGCTCTTTAATATGTGCAACAACAGCATGAACCTCATGGTCATCCACAAACGCACCGTGTACACGTTCAGGAATACTTTGCCCTGCATTCATGTACAGCATGTCACCATGGCCCAGTAATTGCTCTGCACCCATTTGGTCTAATATGGTGCGAGAATCAACTTTTGATGAAACTTGAAATGCGATACGACTCGGAATATTCGATTTAATTAAACCGGTAATAACATCAACCGAAGGACGCTGAGTCGCTAAGATTAAATGGATACCACAAGCACGGGCTTTTTGTGCGAGGCGTGCGATTAACTCTTCTATCTTTTTACCCACTACCATTATCAAGTCTGCAAACTCATCGATAACAATAACGATATAAGGTAAGTGTATTAAGTCTTTAGCTTCTTCGCCTTCCGCTGCTTCTTTACGATTAAATAAAGGATCTTTTAATGGTTCTCCCGCATCAATCCCATCTTTTACTTTTTTATTGTAACCAGCAATATTTCTAACACCTAATGATGCCATTAACTTATAACGTTTTTCCATTTCAGCAACACTCCAACGCAAAGCATTGGCAGCATCGTTCATGTCGGTTACAACTGGTGTTAATAAATGCGGAATGTCGTCATAGACATTTAATTCCAGCATTTTAGGGTCAACCATAATCAGGCGCAGTTCTTTTGGTGAACTTTTATATAACAAGCTGATGATCATGGTATTAATACCAACAGACTTACCCGAGCCTGTTGTACCCGCCACTAATAAATGCGGCATTTTTGCAATATCGGCCACAACCGGGTGACCTGAAATATCTTTACCCAGCCCTACTGTTAATGGAGACGTTGCTTTATCAAATTCTTTCGATGTAAGAATTTCACTTAGAAAAACAATTTCACGATCTTCATTTGGAATTTCAAGACCGACTACCGATTTGCCCGCTATAACTTCAACCACACGAACACTGGGTACGGATAATGAGCGCGCTAAATCTCTTGATAGTGTGGTAATTTTTGCGGCTTTAATACCCGGTGCTAAATCAAGTTCAAAGCGAGTAACCACTGGCCCTGGGTTTACCGCAACCACTTCAACTTCAACGCCGAAGTCTGCAAGTTTTAGTTCAACTAATTTTGATAAGGCTTCTAATGCTTCTTTTGAGAAGCCATTGGTATTGTGACGCGCTTCGTCTAATAAACGTAGCGGAGGAATGGTTGTATCAGGTGCATCAAATAATTGTATTTGAGACTCCTTCATTGCTCGTTCACTGACTTCTGGTTTTTTAATAATAGGCTCAATGCGAACAGGTTGTTTGCGTTTTTCAGCTTTAACCTTTTCTTTTTTGATGACTTCTTTTCTTGCTTTAATAGCAACTGCGCCGGCTTTTTGTACTTCTTTCTTTTCTCTAAATTGCTGTAACTTTGAAACAACTGCATCAAATGCTTTAATACACATGATACCAATCATATCCGTCATGCCTATCCATGTGAGGCCACTAAATAAAGTAACCCCTGCCATCAGCGCAGCAAGCAATAATAATGTTGAACCCAGTAAACCAAAAATATTGATTAAGCCATCGCCAGCAAATCGGCCTAAAATGCCACCACCATCTAACGGCAAGCTACCATCTGCAATGTAGAAATGAATACTTGCTAATGAACAGCCCGCGAGCAAAGTAAACAAAAAACCAAGCCATCGGATACTCAGAATTTTATAGTCAGCAATATGGTCTTCACTTTTGCCTCGAAGCACTAACCAGCCACTGTAAGCAATCATCAGCGGTAAGAGATAGGCAAGATAGCCAAATAAATAAAGGAAAACATCAGCCAGCCAGGCACCAGCATGCCCGGTGTAGTTATGCACAACATCGCGTGGGCCAGCATGTGACCAGCCTGGGTCATCAGGGCTATAGGTGATCATCGCAGCTAATAAGAAGAGTGCGATTGCAATCAGCAAATACAGGCCACCTTCTCTCGCTCCACGACCGATATGCGTGGTTAAACGAGGCCTAGTTTTCACCTCTTTGGTACGACGAGCTTGCGCCAAGGAACATCCCCTAAGAATTTATATAATTATGGTGAAAATAATAACAATTTTTTGACTCAAATTGCAGTAAAACTTTGTTTTTATTGTCTATTTTCTTCGATTAATGCCGGATGTACTATTTGCCCAGCCTGTATATTAATAGCCTTATGAATCATGTCATCCTCCAGCTCACCAGAAGCCACTATTTTCAGGACTGATGGCATGATAACTGATGATAAAACTTGTGACGCAGTACGTGGTACAGCGCCTGGCATGTTTGTCACTCCAAAATGAATAACATCGTGTTTTACATAAGTTGGCTCTTCGTAATTAGTCGCGCGCATGGTTTCCACACATCCACCTTGATCAATCGCGATATCGACAATTACTGAGCCCTTTTTCATCGATTTAACCATGTTTTCAGTGACTATTTTTGGCGCGTGTTTATCTGGCACCAGCACGGCACCAATAACCAGATCAGCTTCTTTTATGATTTCACTCAGTACGGATGAATCAAACTCCTGAATACAGATATCAGGAGATGATTTCTTCAACCTTTCCAGTTTAATTCTATCAATATCAAAAACAGTAACTCCAGCACCAATGCACTGCGCAAGCAACACAGCTTGCTCGCCTGCCTGGCCAGCGCCAAGGACAACAACTTGCCCAGAATCAGCATTAGCCACACCGCCTAATAACAAGCCCATTCCCCCCATTGGCTGATGCAGCAAGTGAGTTCCCACCTGCACAGCTAAACGGCCTGCTATATGACTCATTGAACCTAATATTGGTCTCTGGTTTTGCTCATTTACTATGCTTTCAAATGCGATTGCCGTACAGCCTATCTCCCTTAGTTTTTTCACTAATGATGGATTTGCCGCTAGGTGAAGAAAAGAAAACAATACATGATGAGATTGTAGATTTAATAAATCATCTGCAACAGGCTCTTTAACCTTAACGATTAACTCAGATTTTCCATAAAGAAGTTTTGAAGAATTCACGACAGTACAGCCAACGGACTGGTAATCATCATCAAGATAACCACTTAATAGCCCTGCTGACTCTTCGATATATAACTGATGACCTAGTTCAATCAACTGCAAACAGGCTTCAGGCGTGAGACCAACTCGCCCTTCAAGGGTCTTCAATTCTCTAGGTACACCGATTTTCATTAATTAATAACTCCATTTTCTAATAATGATTATGACATTACATCGCTCTAGTGATTCAACTATATAAACAGACAATTGATGCTATTAATAATAACAATTGAATTTATAACTCATTTGAGCGTCAGAGTATTATCAAAATGATAAAGCGAATGCTAATATACAGCCATAATTTTTTACCATAAGAATCTATTTGGGAATACCTGCTCATGAGTGAAGTGAAACATTGCCGCCTTTTAATATTGGGATCTGGTCCAGCTGGTTATACTGCTGCCGTTTACGCTGCCCGCGCTAACCTGAACCCTGTACTAGTAACAGGCATGGAAATGGGTGGTCAATTAACAACCACAACTGATGTAGATAACTGGCCTGGTGATGATGCGGGTGTTCAAGGCCCAGAACTAATGGAACGCATGAAAAAACATGCTGAGCGCTTTGGTACTGAAATCATCTTTGATCACATCCACACTACTAAACTGGATGAAAAACCTTATCGTTTAATTGGCGACAGCACGGAATACACTTGTGATGCCTTAATTATTGCAACTGGTGCCAGTGCGCGTTACTTAGGTCTTGAGTCTGAAGAAGCATTTAAAGGTAAAGGTGTTTCTGCTTGCGCAACTTGCGATGGTTTCTTCTACCGTAACCAAAAAGTTGCCGTTATCGGTGGTGGTAACACAGCCGTTGAAGAAGCACTTTATTTATCAAACATTGCATCAGAAGTTGTTATTGTTCACCGTCGTGATCAGTTCCGCTCTGAAAAAATTCTTGCTGATCGTTTGATTGAAAAATCAAAGAACGGCAACGTAACAATCGAATGGGATGCGACACTTGAAGAAGTGTTAGGTGATGATTCTGGTGTAACGGGTATCCGAATCAAAAGCACTAAAGACGGCAGCACAAAAGACATCGACACAATGGGTTGCTTCATCGCAATCGGTCACAGCCCAAACACCGGTATTTTTGAAGGCCAGTTAGAAATGAACAACGGCTACTTAAAAGTAGAAACAGGTTCAAAAGGCAACGCAACACAAACCAGCACCCCTGGTATATTTGCAGCCGGCGACGTAAGCGATCACATCTACCGCCAGGCAATTACATCGGCAGGTACTGGTTGTATGGCTGCGTTAGATGCTGAAAGATATTTGGACGAATTGGAAGATTAAAACAAAGTTGTAAGTCTTTAGTCTGTAGTTATCAGTCTAAAGACAAATACAAAAAATGGCCGCTAATTCATTTTTGAATTAGCGGCCTTTTTTATGTGTTTTTGTAGGTCGGTAAAACCTTACCGACGAAACTTTCAAATTATCATAAAGCTAAATTATGATTTACTCTCAGCATAGAGCTTGTATTAAGCTTACAAGAATTAAGATAATAATGTTATTTCAGGTTTCGTCGGTATGGGAATACCGACCTACTCATCTAATTAAAAAACGTCAGTAGTACTGCAAAGACAAGGCATAACTTCAAATCAAATAAAGAGTTTATATTAGTAAATGACGCAGTTCGATTTTAAGTGATAACGCCGTATTGAGACTAAATAAAAATATTAAAACAGTTCGTAGTGCTGTAAAGACAAGGCATGACTAAGATTCAAATAAGGAACATATATTAATATATGACGTCGTTTGAATTTAGTTATAATTCTTTTAATGAACCAATTAAATTTTAAAAGTGTCACGAGTGCTGTAAAGACAAGGCATAACTAGAAACTAAATAAGGAGCATACAATAGTATGTAACGCAGTTTAGTTTTTAGTTATAACGCAGTATTTGCAGTGCTCGTGGCACTTTTAGCCCACCCATACGCGAGCGTTTCTGAACATTTTCATCCAAGCCCCATCCTCATTCCACTCATCCGGATGCCATGAGTTTTGCACAGTACGGAATACACGCTCAGGGTGCGGCATCATAATTGTTGCGCGACCATCTTCCGTTGTGAATGCTGTTAAACCATCTGGCGAACCATTTGGATTAGCTGGGTATTGTTCTGTTGCTTCACCCTGGTGGTTAATATAACGAGCCGATGAAATCGCCGCACTCATATCGTTTTTATATTCAGCACGACCTTCACCATGCGCGATGGCAATTGGCATTTGTGAACCGGCCATGTCTTTAAATAAAATTGATGGTGAGTCTACAATTTCCAACATACTAAAACGCGCTTCAAATTGTTCTGAATTGTTACGAACAAAATGTGGCCAGTTTTTCGCGCCTGGAATTAAGTCTTTTAAGTTCGCCATCATTTGGCAACCGTTACACACACCTAAACTAAATGTGTCATCACGGTTAAAATATGTAGTGAAGGCATCACGAACATTTTCATTAAATAAAATTGTTTTAGCCCAACCCTCACCGGCACCTAATACATCACCGTAAGAGAAACCACCGCAAGCCACTAAACCTTTAAAGTCATTTAGGTCAACTCGCCCTGCTAAAATATCGCTCATGTGTACATCGTGAGAACTGAAACCTGCACGATCAAACGCAGCCGCCATTTCTATTTGACCATTAACTCCTTGCTCACGTAGCACAGCAACTTTTGGTCTCACGCCCGTGTTTATTAATGGTGCAGCAACATCTTCATCAACATCAAAACTTAATGAAGCATATAAACCGGTTGCGTCTTCATCACTAATGTTATCGAATTCTTGTTGTGCAGATTCTGCATTGTCACGAATCGATTGAATCTGGTAACTGGTTTCTGACCATGCTTTTTGTAGTTCAACACGATCGAGCTTTAACATTGAATAATTGTCAGCAATGAATTCAATATTACTTGAATCATTTACTGCACCAATGACGTTAACAAAACCATCAAGGTCATTGTTAGCGAAACAATCCATTACGGCTTCTATGTCACTTACTTTCACTTGTAACACTGCACCTAACTCTTCAGAGAAAATTGCAGATGCAGCATCAGAACGTCGCATTAAATTATCAAGCTCAACTGTTGCACCACATTGGCCTGCGAAGCACATTTCTGCCAGTGTTGATAACAGGCCACCATCTGAACGATCGTGATAGGCCAATAATTTACCGTCATTATTTAACGACTGTATAGACTTAAACATGCCTTTTAATAAAGCGGCGTTTTCAAGATCTGGTGCCTCGTTACCCAGTTCTTTATATACTTGAGCAAGTGCAGATGCACCCATACGATTTAAACCAGCGGATAAATCAACGAGAACTAAAAATGTTTTACCCTGATCCATACGCAACTCTGGCGTTAATGTTTTACGCACATCACCTACTGGCGCGAAACCAGTAATCGTCACAGACAATGGAGAAGTAACTGCCTTTTCTTCGCCGTCATCTTGCCAAACTGTTTTCATTGATAGGGAATCTTTACCCACTGGAATTGCAATTTCTAACTCCGGGCAAATTTCCATACCGATAGCTTTTACAGTATCAAACAAACGAGCATCTTCACCCACATGACCGGCAGGTGCCATCCAGTTTGCAGACAATTTAATATCTGACATCTGTTCAATATTTGCTGCCATTATATTTGTGATTGCTTCTGCAACTGCCATGCGACCTGAAGCTGGTGCATTAATTAATGCAATCGGTGCTTTCTCACCCATTGCCATTGCTTCACCTTTATTGGTATCAAACGATGAGGTAGTAACGGCAACATCCGCTACAGGAATTTGCCAAGGGCCAACCATTTGATCGCGTGAGATCATGCCCGTTACACTGCGATCACCAATCGTAATTAAAAATGATTTACTACCAACACCCGGCAAACGCATCACACGAAAAGCCGCTTCTGTTAAATCTAGTTCGCTGGTATCAAATGCTTTTTGTTGAATCGTTTCATGCTCGGCAGTACGCGTCATTTTTGGCGGCTTGCCTAGTAATACATCTAAAGGCATGTTGACTGGAGAATTACCAAAATGCGGATCAGTTACTTCTAATTGTTTTTCTTTTGTTGCAGTACCTAAAACAGCATAAGGCGCACGTTCACGCTGACATATTTTTTCAAAGTCATCTAACTGATCTTTAGCGATTGCAATTACATAACGCTCTTGCGATTCGTTACACCAAATTTCATGCGGTGCCATACCCGGCTCGTCATTTGGAATTTTACGCAGATCAAACTTCGCGCCCATGCCACCATCATTTACTAACTCTGGTAATGCATTTGATAGACCACCCGCACCTACATCATGAATAGATACGATTGGATTGTTATCACCCATCTGCCAGCAACGATCAATCACTTCCTGACAACGGCGTTCAATTTCCGGGTTACCACGTTGTACTGATGCAAAATCTAAATTCTCTGCACTGGTTCCACTTGCCATTGACGAGGCCGCACCACCACCTAAGCCAATCAACATTGCAGGGCCACCTAAAACAATAATTGGCGTACCTTCTGCGATGGGATTTTTATCAACATGGTCACGACGAATATTTCCGAAACCGCCGGCCAACATTATCGGTTTGTGATAGCCGCGAACTTCGTTGCCATCAATCCCCGGAACAGATTGTTCAAAGGTACGGAAATAACCATTAATATTTGGACGACCAAATTCATTATTAAATGCCGCAGAACCAATCGGCCCTTCGATCATAATGTCTAACGCCGAAACAATTCGACCCGGCTTACCGTAATCAACTTCCCACGGTTGGCCGTAACCTGGTATTTGTAAATTAGAAACAGAGAAACCACTTAAACCTGCTTTTGGTTTTGAACCTCGACCAGTTGCGCCTTCATCACGAATTTCACCACCTGAACCTGTTGCTGCACCAGAGAAAGGAGAAATGGCCGTTGGGTGATTATGTGTTTCTACTTTCATTAAAATAGAAATTTCTTCTTCGTGATATTTATATTCAGTTGAATCTGCATCAGGGAAAAAACGCCCTGCTTTAGAACCTTCAATAACGGATGAATTATCATGGTAAGCAGATAATACTTTGCCCGGTGATAATTTGTGCGTGTTACGAATCATGCCGAACAGTGAAATATCTTGTTCTTTGCCATCAAGAATCCAATCGGCATTAAATATTTTATGACGACAATGCTCAGAGTTGGCTTGTGCGAACATCATCAACTCTGCATCAATTGGGTTGCGGCCCATTTCAGTAAAGCTCTTTACTAAATAATCGATTTCATCATCTGATAACGCCAAACCCAATTCTGTATTCGCCGTTACCAATGCATCACGACCATCAGCTAAAATATCAACAGCAGTACATTCAGCAGGTTCTGTCGTTTTAAATAAGATTTCAGCCGATTGCAGATTATCCAATACCATTTCTGTCATTCGGTCATGAATAACGGCTTCGATAGCTGCTTGTTGATCAGATGTAATCGACTGACTCGCTTCAATATAAAAAGCGATACCGCGCTCAAGGCGTTTGATTGAATCTAAACCGCAGTTATGGGCAATATCAGTTGCTTTAGAAGACCACGGAGAAATAGTACCAGCGCGTGGTACAACGAGGAATAATTGACCAGATTCAGAGACTTGGTCTGATTTCGGGCCATATTGCAGTAATTTTTCCAAAACGGCTTTATTATCGGCTGATAATTCACCATCTGACTCTGAAAAATGTATAAATTCGGCGTTTAAAGCAGTAACGCTGGAGGCTATCGATTGCACCTGTGATAACAACTTAGCTAATCGTGAAGTGGAAAATGCCGAACTACCCGGGAAATACTGCATAACTGCCTCAAAAGCATATATAAAGGCGCGTATTTTAAACCTAAATTGACCTGTTGGACAGCACAGAGACTGGTTCTATTTATCTGATACTTTGAAGCAACTTAGCTTGATTAAATATTGAACAAAACGATCTTTTCAGTGTCTTAATTATTAGTCGATAACTTTATTATTATGACTTTTTTTATGTTTAAACAAACTGCTACTGGTAGCTACACAGCCGAACGCATATAATGAAGTGACTTGATCATTGATTTATCTAATATTGACCATATATTAGATAACAAGCCGTTAAGGCAATTAAGCGTTAAAACTGGGGGCGACCTGGCTTCGACGGGGATAGCAAAACCTGAGGTGCATGTCGAGGAGGATATCCTCGTAAATAAAATCCAAAATATATAGTTGCAAACGACGACAACTACGCATTAGCTGCTTAATAACCAGTCTCTAATGCCCTCTGACCCAGGTTTGCTTATGGGTTCGGTGTTCAGGGGTAATCTTACATAAGATCGCAAGCAAGGCATGTTTTGGGCCGCGCTGTTAAAACTTACAAAGCTCGCTTGTTAAAATCCCGCCCATAGGAGTTTAACCGGTTAAATTAAATTATGGTTCTAAGCATGTAGAGCCGATGGCAGAGTGTTCGCGGACGCGGGTTCGATTCCCGCCGCCTCCACCAAACAAACTAAGCCTCATCTGAATAAGATGGGGCTTTTTTGTTTGTGGCGACGAAAAACTTAAGATGGGTGTCCAGTTATAAGTATTCTAGAAAATAGAATTCAAGAAAGGGGTCGGTGACAAATACTAATACTAATGAT
This sequence comes from Gammaproteobacteria bacterium, assembly GCA_030595185.1. GTDB lineage: Bacteria > Pseudomonadota > Gammaproteobacteria > SZUA-229 > SZUA-229 > JAUVDT01. The sequence goes on along the minus strand of JAUVDT010000043.1, from coordinate 2,641 downwards.
TCTCATTTGTCACCGACCCCTTTAATTCTTTAATTTCCCTTTCGACTCACTCACGCCAAATACTCAGTAATATCCATCTGTTGATGGGGTATACCAATGATTTCAACTTGGCTATTTTTTATAATACAGAAAACAAGGTGCATTCCTTCGGGAAAACAGAAGTACCCCTGTTTAATATCATCCCGTGGTTTGCCTGGTGTGGGGTTTTCTGCCAGCCATTCAAAACGCTGTATCAATGTTTTAAGGTAAGTATCAGCCTGCGCGACACTCCACTCATCACAAGTATAAAGCCAGATTGATTCAAGATCAGCCTGTGCAAGCGCCCTTATTCGATACTTTGTTGTCATTTTAGGTTGTTATTTTGACTGTTATTTAAGGTGTTTTTTATGTAAGCCTTCAATAAAGGTTTCACCATTGAAGTTGTCTACTAATGGACTATTTTCACCTGCCTGAAGCTTCTCTCTTAGTACTTGCAGCTTTGTTTCATCTTCTTCTAATTTACGCAGCCCTGCACGCACAACCTCACTCACAGATTGAAAGCGACCCGCATTGATTTTTTCAAGTACAAAGTCGTCAAAATGCTCACCTAGTGTTACTGATGTATTTCGTGCCATAGCATTGACCTTATTATCTACCTGTATTAAATATTAATATAACATGAATAGTAGAACAATCGATACTGCAAGATAAGGGGTAAAAAAAATAAGGGTGACTTTGTGTTTTAGTAGTACCAGAGAGAATCAATTATTATATTAATCTTATATTTCAAATAGTTAAGCTACTGATTAAGTTCCCACCGCCGCCCCACCAAACAAACTAAGCCTCATCTGAATAAGATAGGGCTTTTTTGTTTGTGGTGCAGTGAGAATGCTAAATTCGAATGAATTGAATTTAAACACCTAAGGTATAAGATGACCCTGAGGACAAAAAGCAAGGATCACCGAAGTAGAATCTGCATGTGTACAGACCCCATTAATTTCTATAATTTTAAATCTCTCAAGCTCACTGCTGCAATGGGTTTAGCCCAAGTAAGCATATTATGATCTAGCTCTTGAACTTGACCATCAACAACATGGAGTAACCGCCGAATATTTGGCTTCCCAGTACTATCAAGCGCATCCGAATTATCATAGACAGCAAGTTGAGCCAGTCCCGGTGTCAACCGACAGAGATTACGTATAGACGTTTTGTAACGCGAACGAATCAAGTTCTCAGGAATATCGTGACCACCGTGAGCCACCCTAGCAGCCACCCGCTCAATATGCAGTTCGACTGAATTCAGACCACAATACCAAATGTTAACTGGCACACCCGCGGCAATGGCATCCAACAATGTGTTAGTAATAGTGTTTCCACCGAGCGTGGTTTCAAAGGTAAAATGCGACTTATCACAAATCGCCGCCTTTAATCTACGCAAACCTTCGTTCCAGACTGCACTATTGATTTTCTGCATAGATTTTTCTGGGAATTGCACCTGCATATCACGCGCAAATTCATCTGGGTTATACCAGTCTTGACCCGCTCTTCGAATAGCCGCACCACCAATCGAACTTTTACCTGCACCATTGACACCCGCAAGAACTTGAATCAAGCCTTTACCTCAGTTGCACCAGGCCGATAAGCCTTATTGAGCGCATCTGAATCACCAAAAAGCACAGACTCCGTTGCTTGAGCAGCATCAGGTTGATCCATCTTACTCATCAACTCATCGAATTGCTGGTTAAGAGAATGGATAAACCCATCTTCGGAATTTTCTTCATGGACAGCTTGAATCAATTCCAGCATTTCATCATATTGACGTTGCGAGATCGTAACCATCGCACCCTGACCCTGAATCTTAACCACCACAGCCTGCGCCGTAGATATGATCTGCTGAAGTACCGACGTACCCTTACGAGCTAATTTAGACATCGGCACACTCTCTAAAGCATCAAAAGGCTTCAGACGTAAAAGGTCTTCATGAATAGTAATTTTATTGGTCGGCATAGAATACTCCAGAGTTATGACCATGTATTCAGTATAGCAACATTCACAATATTCACAATAACAATAAAAACCTGAGATCCTGACTTTATTGATTATATAATTGGCTACTACAGCCAGGTTAGACCGCATCAACATAATAATGGTCTAGCTCCGAATGTAGCCGAAGAAAAGTATCGAAATGAATAAAAACTGTGGCCAAAAAAACTTGACCACTACAGAATAAGATGGGGCTTTTTTTGTTTGTGTCGACGGGAAACTTAAGATGGGTGTCCAGTTAAACACTGACTGGCAGCGAATAAGGCGAAAGGTAAGACACGAATTTATATGTTTAATAAATCATTATCTTCTCAAAAACTTCTTTTCTAGATCTTTCAAGGAGTCTGACCCTTTGATTTCAAGGAGTCTGAGCTTCCCCCAATAAAACGGACGATTTAAATACCTGCATATTTCTCTTCGTATTCTACAGGCGTCATATAATTTAAAAAAGCATGGCGTCTTTTTCGGTTATAAAAGGCTTCAATGTATTCGAAAATGCTTTGCCTTGCTTGTGATCTTGTTCGATAATCTTCGTGATACACATGTTCATTTTTTAATGAACCGAAAAAACTTTCTGCTACGGCATTATCCCAACACTCACCTTTTCGACTCATGCTGC
>JAUVDT010000014.1 GCA_030595185.1 Gammaproteobacteria bacterium | reverse complement strand
AGGTAAAGTTTATTTATTTTCAGACCAGAGACTTAATGCTGATGATCTGGGTGAAAGCTGCCAGATTATGGCTGTGCCTAGTGTGGATGCAAATGTAGCTCCTGTATTATTTGCAGTCGTCTTACAGTTATTCTCTTACTACGTAGCTGTCAGAAAAGGTACTGATGTTGATCAGCCAAGGAATTTGGCTAAGTCGGTAACTGTCGAGTAAACGATTAAATAAGATATATACGTGTACTTACATGTATATACCTTTAATTCATTTCTTTCATTATTAACCCAAATAACATATCTCTACCCGCGCTGCTTAAGTGTTGGTCATCGCGGTAGAATGAGTTGTTCTGGTCATGTGTAACGCACCTGTCTGAAATTGTCGTATTACAAAAAAGTTTATGAGGGTGAATTCTGGTTATGTTTTTATGTTGAATACCATCTAATAAATCAAAGCTACTCTTGGTATCTTTAAGGTAGTTCTGATATGACGTTGTTATCATTGTACTAAGTGAAAAATATAGAATACGTAATTAATAGTAAACCGAGTGTCGGCATGCTTTGTTTAAGAAAAATATGCCGTCTTTTTTTGTTAGCGGCCTTTAATATGGGGTAAACGCTACGGTTTCCAGTATTTATCCCCGGCCAACTGTCTGCGAATTATTTCTGGAGCGCCTGCAGGTATAAACTCTACCTCTAAAGGGAAGTCATCTTCTGTTAAATTCCATGCATTCATACTAATTTTGCAAGCTTTAAAAGTGACACCACGGTTTGCTAGTTTGGTTAGCATTTGTGAGGTACGTGAATTTTGTGTGAGTGCGTGGATCCCGTCTTCGTATGCGACGACAACTATTTTCAGGTTTTTTTCGCCTATTTCTGAAAGTACTTTATCAATTTGGAAGAAGGTTTTTCTGTGGCCGAAATTTTCACTACTGCGAGTAAGTTGAACAACAATTTTAGTGATATCAGTGTTTGTTGCGGTAAAGCCCGGCAAGCTGCTGAATGAAAGAATAAATAAAAAAATTAATTTAATTGAAGTCTGCATATTGTTTTCCGGGGTGCTATTTAGCTTATTATGAACAGCAAGATTGTTCCATTTGAATAGGTGGGCAAGGAACGCTTCCATAGGAGCAGTAAACACAACAATCGCCTAGTTTGGGTTTTAAGAGAACCTTGCAATTTTCACATTCGTAAAACCATTGGCAAGCATCTATTGGCATGGTTTCAGTTTTTGTATGGCCACATTCGGGGCAGGTAATATCCGAATCAGGAATAAAGTTATGGTCTGTCATTATTGTGACTCCTGCGACGGTCTGGTCTGACAAATAGGGATTATCCATTGCCAGATGGACACCGCCATCATTATTACGATACCGATATAGAGCATGTCGGTGCTCCAGTCATCGAACCAGAATAGATAAAGTGTTGCCAGAATCATCAACGGGCCTGAAGCACCGATAATGGCATGAACAACGCTGCGGTAGTTCCATGCTGAGTACAATTGTAATAATAAACTGAGAGTAGCGAATAAAGGCAATAGTGTATTAATAAACAGGCCCTCATAGGCGGATAAAGCGCCTAACCCTATTGTTGTGCCTATTGTGGCGGCAGCAGGGAAACATGAAGCGCAGCCCATTGTGCTGATAACGACACCCAGTGAGCTAGAGTTTTCAAATAGTTTTGATATTTGCATGATTCTCATCGTTTATTGGAAATAAACATAACTATAACTCCGTAGTTAACTACAGAGTCAAATAAGGGGTGTATTTAGATGGAATTGTTAATATATGCGGATTGCCTGTGGTAAAATTATCGGTCTGTTTGATGAATTTAAGGTTGTTATGGCTCGTAAGCTGTTTATAAAGACATTCGGCTGCCAAATGAATGAATATGACTCTGCCAAGATGCGTGATGTACTGGCTGATTCTCATGGCATCGAAGAAGTCTTTGAACCTGAAAATGCGGATATTTTATTACTAAATACCTGTTCTATTCGCGAAAAAGCCCAGGAAAAAGTCTTTCATCAGCTTGGTCGTTGGAGAAAGTTGAAAGATAAAAAACCGGATCTAATCATCGGTGTGGGCGGTTGTGTTGCAAGCCAGGAAGGTGCTGTCATTCGTCAGCGCGCGCCTTATGTTGATCTGGTCTTTGGCCCGCAAACTATTCATCGTATATCTGCAATGCTCAGTGAGATTGATAAAAAACGCAGTCCATTGATGGATATCTCTTTCCCTGAAATTGAAAAATTTGACCATTTGCCAGAACCTACAGCGGATGGCCCAACAGCATTCGTTTCGATTATGGAAGGTTGTAGTAAATACTGCACTTTTTGCGTAGTGCCATATACCCGTGGCGAAGAAGTGAGTCGTCCGTTTGATGATGTGCTTGCTGAGATTGCAAAGCTAGCGGCTCTTGGCGTGCGCGAAGTTAATTTATTAGGTCAGAATGTAAATGCATATCAGGGTGAAATGGCTGCTGATGATGCTAGTTCTGAAGGTGATACTGTAGCCGATACAAAAGCTGATTTAGCATTATTAATTACTTACGTCGCTGCCATTGATGGCATTGATCGAATTCGTTTTACTACATCACATCCCGTCGAATTTTCCGATCGTTTGATTGACGTTTATGCCGAAGTACCAGAGCTGGTTAGCTTTGTGCATTTACCGGTGCAAAGTGGTTCAGACTTTACCTTATCAGCAATGAAACGTGGTCACACGGCAATTGAATACAAATCAAAAATTAGACGCCTGCGTGCACAGAGACCGAGTTTAACTGTTTCATCTGACTTTATTATTGGTTTTCCTGGTGAATCAGAAAAAGATTTTGAAGAGACAATGAAACTGATTGATGATGTTGGTTTTGATATGTCTTACAGTTTTATTTACAGCGCAAGGCCGGGTACGCCGGCTTCGGCATATGAAGACGATGTGTCGTTGGAAGTAAAAAAACAACGTTTGCAACGATTACAAGACAAAATCAATGAACAGGCCAGAGCGATCAGTCATGGCATGATTGGTTCAGAGCAGCGTATTTTAGTTGAACGAAGAGCCCGTGATACAGAAGACCAAATAACAGGCCGCACTGAAAATAACCGAGTGGTTCGTTTTGTTGGCCCTGCACATTTAATTGGTCGCTTTGTTACTGTTAAAATCACCGGTGCGACAACGAATTCATTACGCGGTGACTTTGTCGAAATTTCCGATCACGATACAGTGCGACAGTTTGTTGCTGTCTAAAACTGCATTCTTAATAACATCTAAATATACTTTAACTCATGACTGAAACTACCAGTATTTTACTCGAACCGTCTAATAATATACGTTTAGCAAACCTATGTGGTTCAATGGACGGTCACCTGCGTGATATAGAAAAACGCATTGGCGTAGAAATTACACACCGAAGCAATGAGTTTCAGGTGACGGGCGACGCATCTGTTGTGACACGAGTAACAGAGTTATTAAAAGACCTTTACGCAATCACCGAAAAAGAAACATTAAACGGTGAAACCCTGCATCTGAACTTGCAAGAATTTATGCACGAGAAATATTCAAAGGATATGGATCTAGCTTCAGCTATGGTTAATATTCGTCGTGGTGTGATTAAAGGAAGAAGCCCTCACCAAAAAGAATATCTATCCAATATGCAGAAATTTGATTTGTCTTTTGGCGTGGGCCCGGCAGGTACTGGTAAAACATATTTGGCAGTTGCTGCTGCCGTACAAGCGTTGGAACAAGAAAAAGTACAAAGGCTAATTTTGGTTCGACCTGCTGTTGAAGCGGGTGAGAAATTGGGTTTTTTGCCGGGTGATTTGGCGCAAAAAGTCGACCCGTATATTCGTCCTATTTACGATGCGTTATATGAGATGTTAGGTTTTCAGCAAGTAAATAAACTGATCGAAAATAATGTGATAGAAATTGCACCGTTGGCTTATATGCGTGGTCGTAGTTTGAATGAGTCGTTTATACTTTTAGATGAAGCGCAGAATACGACTATTGAACAAATGAAAATGTTCTTAACTCGCTTTGGTTATGGTTCAAAAGTTGTTGTGACGGGTGATATCACTCAAATTGATTTACCTCGGGATAAGAAGTCCGGTTTGAAACATGCATTAAGTGTATTAAAAAATTTAGATTCAATAGGTTTCACCTCGTTTGATAGTAAAGACGTTGTGCGTCATCCAATGGTGCAAAAAATAGTTGAAGCCTATGAAAAAGATAATAAGAAACCAGTAAAATAATGTTGGAACTTATCATTCAAAATATGCAGGAGAAATGCGAAATACCTTCGCATGAGGCCATGCAAAAGTGGGCGAAACAAGCTTTAGAAAATGGTGGTGATACAGAGGTATCTTTGCGCATTGTTAGTACTGAAGAAAGCCAGCAATTAAATAACGATTATCGTGGTAAAGATAAACCGACTAATGTTTTGTCATTTCCAATGGATATGCCTGAAGAGTTGATGAAAGAAATGCATGTTACTTTGTTGGGTGATTTAGTCATTTGTGCGCAGGTAGTTGCTGAAGAAGCTGTGCAGCAAGAAAAAACAAACGATGCGCATTGGGCGCATATGTTGGTGCATGGTATGTTGCATCTTCAAGGCTTTGATCATATTGAAAATGAGGAAGCGGAAAAGATGGAACTAAAAGAAATAAAAATATTGAAACAACTGGGTTTTGATAACCCGTATAAATTGAGAACTGAGTAAGATATTTATGCCTACTAAAGAGTCAGAAAAAAATCAAACAGGTTGGTTGGAGCGTTTAAGTTTAGCGTTCTTGTCAGAGCCACAAACTCGCCCTGAATTGATAGAAATGCTTCGTCAGGCGCATCAGCGTGATTTGTTTGATAACAATGCGCTGACCATGATCGAAAATGTTATTCAAGTGGCAGATACTCAGGTGCGTGACATTATGGTGCCACGTTCTCAAATGATTGTTGTTGATGAAAATTTTAGTTATGAAGATATGTTGCCATTAGTGACTAATTCTGGTCACTCTCGTTTTCCTGTTATTGGTGATAATCGTGATGAGATAGTTGGTATCTTATTAGCAAAAGATTTACTGCGTTATGCAGATAATGCGGAACGTAAAAGCTTTGAATTGCGCGATATTTTACGTTCACCTGTGTTTGTGCCTGAGAGTAAACGTATTGATGATTTGTTGCGTGACTTTAGAGCAAGCCGTAATCACATGGCGTTAGTTGTTGATGAATACAGCGGTATTGCAGGTTTGATTACGATAGAAGATGTACTGGAACAAATTGTTGGTGAAATCGATGATGAGCATGATGATGCGGATGAAGTAAATATTCGTCGTCATGGTTTAGCAAGATATTCAGTGCGCGCAATGACACCATTAGAAGAATTTAATGATGTATTTGCCAGTGATTTTGATAATGATCAATTCGATACGATTGCCGGTGTGTTGGTGCAAAAGTTTGGCCATGTGCCAGAGCGCGGTGAAATTGTTTCTGTTGGCCGTTTGCAGTTTAAAATTATGAGCGCCGATAGTCGCCGAATTCATAATATTCAGGTTATTGTTTTACCTGTTGCCGTAGTGGATGAATAGAGACAATAATGAAAAAAACGTTAAATGGAATTATCAAAAATAAGCATATTGCCGATGTAAGTGTTCTATTTGCAGGTTTCATTCTTCCCTTTGCTTTTGCGCCATATAATCTTCCTTATCTCGCTTTTCCATTAATTAGTTTATTTCTTTTATCGACTTTAAATCAGTCTAATCGTCGTAGCTTTTGGCGCGGTTGGTTATTTGGTTTTGGTCAGTTTGTTGTTGCCTTTAGCTGGATCTTTCACAGCGTACATACATTTGGTCATGCGCCTGCGGTTGTCGCTGTTGCTATGATTATTTTACTAGCTGCTTACTGTGCTTTGTTTCCCGGTTTGGCTGCGTACCTCTCGCAACGTTTCTTTAATAAAAATAGATTTGTGTTTTTATTAATTGGTTTTCCATTGATGTGGGCGTTTACAGAGTGGCTAAGGGGTTATCTGTTTACAGGGTTTCCGTGGTTATCGGTAGGTACATCTCAGGTTGATACAAGCCTTGCTTATTTTGCACCCGTGTTTGGTGCTTTGGGTATTAGCGCTATTATGTTTGTGGTGGCCGGTTTAATTTTATTGAGTGTATTAGAACCGTATAAAGCTAAATACTCAGTACCCGCTATTGCAGTGTTTTTTATTGTCGGGCAACTTTTATCATTTGTGAACTGGAGCCAGCCTGTTTCAGATAATTTGAAAGTTAGCTTGTTGCAATTGAGTGTGACGCAAGATCAAAAATGGCGCGCAGAAGTAAGGGCGCCATCGTTGCGTTGGTATTATCAGCAGACAAAATTATTAGCAGACAGTGATATTGTTGTCTGGCCCGAAACAGCTATTCCGAGTTTTATCAGCCGTGTTAAACCGTACTGGAACAAAGTAAAAAAACTGGCTAAAAAAACAGATACAACCGTGTTGGCTGGTGTGTTTATGCGTAACCAGGAGACAGGGCGTTATTACAACAGTGTCGTAAGTACCGAGGGTGACTTTTATCAGAAAAAGCATTTGGTTCCGCTCGGGGAATATATGCCATTTCGTTCGTTGTTTAAGGTGGTGCGAGAATATTTTCGTTTTCCTATGAGCAATATAGAAAACGGAGCTGATGATCAGCCTTTAATGAAAGTTGCAGGTTATGCAATTGGCACCAGTATTTGTTTTGAGGATGTCTTTGATCGCAGTATTCGTGAATCGTTACCGGAAGCTAATATTTTAGTGAACGTGAGTAATGATGCCTGGTTTAAACGAACAGCTGAGCCGTTTCAGCATCATCAAATTGCCAGAGTAAGGGCATTAGAGTCGGCTCGATATTTATTACGCTCAACCAATACCGGAGTGTCAGCTATTATCGGCCCTAAGGGTGAAGAGATAGTCACCAGTCGATTATTTGAGCGAACCGTAATTAGTGGTGACATTAAAGCAATGTCTGGCACCACGCCTTACGTGCTTTGGGGTAACTATCCTCTTATTATATTGGCGTTAGTTGTCTTGTTTTGGCGGGGCTACTCACTTCATCGTAAATAGCATGCTTGGTTTGTTTTTTAGCCTGTTGTAAAACAGGCTGATGCAAGGCCAACTAATGGCCAGGAAAATGAAAGCGGCTGAATTCGGTATGTTTGCAAGCAGGGCAGGACGTAAGCGGGCTGACTGATTCAACATGAATGACATTATTGCAATGATTGCATTGGTAGTCTCCCCGACAAGCCAGCTCATTGGTGTAATGAGTTGAATCGCTAATATTGCCAATAAACTGTTTTAATTCCATGCGGGTGTGATCCGCTACGGATAAAAATAAATTTAAAACCTTCTCTTCCAGAGCATCAAGGTCCATTTTTAGCCATTCAGTAAAATCGCTATTGGTTTCCATTAAATGCTCAGCAGCGTCATTCAAATCGTGTTTGATGGTACTGGCAACTTGCTCAGCTTCTTGTTGTGTTAGTTCTTTATCTTTACGAGCTTTGTTAATAGCCTTATCTATTGCGGATTGTAAGGTTGGATGGGTATCTTCCGTGGCATTATCAATCGTTGATTTTATACGTTCCATCATCCTGTTATAACCGTCAGTCAAGTGATCGGTATTCCGATGATTCATAATCGTTCCTGCTTTAATCTCAATTACCTCAAGTCACTATTTCATTGCCACCATGGCTGCTGTATCCTTGCCCTTTTGATAAAAGGCTATTGTTAGCTCAAATAAGTACTCTGAGCCGTGCCTTTGAATATAATTTATAGACCAGATAAATAATTACTGCCGAGTTAACCGACGAAATGCAAGAGAATTACGATCCACAGACCATAGAAACCAACGTCCAAAAGTTTTGGGATGACAATCAAACCTTTAAAGCGATAGAAGACAAAGATAAAGAAAAATTCTATTGTTTAGCGATGTTCCCATACCCCAGTGGACGCCTGCATATGGGCCATGTTCGCAACTACGGTATTGGCGATGTCATATCCCGCTATATGCGCATGCAGGGCAAAAATGTGCTGCAACCTATGGGCTGGGATGCCTTCGGCTTACCGGCTGAAAATGCCGCGATAAAGAATAATGTCGCACCGGCTAGCTGGACTTACGAAAATATCGATTACATGCGTGCCCAGCTACAGCGTTTAGGCTTCGGTTACGACTGGGATCGCGAGTTAGCGACCTGCAAGCCTGAATATTACAAATGGGAACAGTGGCTGTTCACCAAGCTATTAGAGCAAGGTCTCGCCTATAAAAAGACCGCCGGTGTTAACTGGTGTGAGAACGATAAAACCGTATTGGCGAATGAGCAGGTTATCGATGGTAAATGCTGGCGTTGTGATGAACCGGTAGAACGCCGTGAAATCTCTCAGTGGTTTATGAAAATCACCGATTATGCGGAAGAGTTATTAGACGGTCTGGATGAGCTTGATGGCTGGCCAGAAAAAGTGCGCGCAATGCAGCGTAACTGGATTGGTCGCTCTGAAGGTGTAGAGCTGGAATTTGCTCTTGACGGTGATGATGCGCTAAGCGTTTACACAACCCGCCCGGATACCTTAATGGGCGTTACGTATGTGGCGGTTGCACCTGAGCACCCGCTGGCATTAAAAGCGGCTGAGAATAACTCAGAGCTGCAAGCCTTTATCGATGAATGCAAAGTTTCCAGTACCACTGAGTCAGACATGGCAACGATGGAGAAAAAAGGCATGGCCACTAGTGTCATGGCTACGCATCCGATTACTGGCGAGCAAGTGCCGGTTTGGGTCGCGAACTTTGTCTTGATGGATTACGGCTCGGGCGCAGTAATGTCGGTGCCGGCACATGATCAACGCGATTATGAGTTTGCTAAAAAATACGCTTTAGAAATCAAACAAGTCATAGCGCCTGCAGATGATAAAGCGGAATGTGATATTGAGTTAGCAGCGTTCACTGAAAAAGGTGTATTGGTTAATTCGGCTGAGTTTAACGATTTAAGTTCTGCTGATGCCTTTAATGCAATCGCTACAAAATTAGAATCGATTAAAAAAGGTGAGCGTAAAGTTAATTACCGTTTACGCGACTGGGGTGTTTCTCGTCAGCGTTATTGGGGTACGCCAATTCCTGTTGTTAACTGTTCAACTTGTGGCGCAGTGCCTGTGCCTGAAGATCAATTGCCAGTACTGTTACCTGAAAATGTGAACTTTGATGATGGTGTTGGTTCGCCAATCAAAAAAATGCCCGAGTTTATTAATACCACTTGCCCCAAATGTGGTGGCGCGGCAGAACGTGAAACAGATACCTTTGATACCTTCTTTGAATCATCGTGGTACTACGCGCGTTTCGCTTGCCCGGATGCTGACAAAATGTTGGACGAACGTGCAGATTACTGGGCGCCGGTTGATCAATATATTGGTGGTATCGAACACGCTGTTTTACATTTGTTGTACGCACGTTTTTTCCATAAATTAATGCGTGATCAAGGTTTGTTGAACAGTGATGAGCCATTCAAAAACTTATTAACGCAGGGCATGGTGCTAAAAGATGGCACTAAAATGTCGAAGTCAAAAGGCAATACGGTTGACCCGCAAGGTTTAATTGAATTGTACGGTGCTGACACGGTACGTTTGTTTACTATGTTTGCTGCGCCACCGGATCAGTCTTTAGAATGGGTTGATAGTGGTGTTGAAGGTGCGTCGCGTTTCCTTAAACGTTTATGGAAATCGGTTTACCAACATGTGTCATCTACGGATAACATTACTGCGTTGAATGTGAAAGAATTAAACGACGTTCAGCAATCACTGCGCATGAAAGTGCATGAGACGATTCAAAAAGTAACCGACGATATTGGCCGACGCAATACCTTTAATACGGCAATTGCAGCGGTTATGGAATTGATGAATCACGTAGCAAAATTTGATGATGATTCTGCACAAGGCCAAGCCGTAATGCGTGAAGCATTAGAGGCGGCGGTATTAATGTTGTCTCCAATCGTTCCGCATATTACCCACGAATTGTGGAATTTATTAGGCCATGATGAAGCGATTGTGGGTTGCAGTTGGCCTGCTTTCGATGAGTCTGCTTTGGTAAAGGTTTCTATTGAATTAATGATTCAGGTAAATGGAAAGCTGCGCGGAAAAATGAGTGTGGCGACTGATGCCGATAAAGACCTGATTGAAGCGCAAGCAATGAAAGATGAAAACGTTCAGAAATTTATGGAAGGTAAAACAGTGCGTAAAGTCATTGTTGTACCAGGGCGTTTAATTAATATTGTGGTTGGTTAATTGGTGAAATATTCACGGCTGAAATCGGTTTTTTCATGGTTGGCGATAGCATTGATATCGTCAGTCATGTTATCGGCTTGTGGGTTTCATTTACGCGGTGCCTTTCAATTACCGGATGAAATGTCTTTAGTTTATCTGAGTGCAAAAAATCATCATTCAGAGTTGTTGCAAGATATTCAGCGTACGCTTAAAACCAATGGTTCGATTGTGGTGAACGATGCTACAAAAGCTAAAGCCAGTTTAAAAATAAAATCTGAAAAACAAACGCAGCGAATTGTCTCGGTAGACTCTCATGGTCTTGCCAGTGAATACGAACTGAAGTTTGAAGTGATCTATTCGTTAAGCATAGTGAGCGAATCTGAATTAACAGCGGTTCGTATTAAAGACAGAAAAGTTACTTTAATCCGTGACTATTATTATGACAGTTCAGCAGTGCTGAGTAGCGGTCGTGAGAAATCAGTTTTAATACGAGATATGCAGCGTGATGCATCGCGTTTAATCATGTTACAAATTCAAGCGGCTTATCGAAAAAAGAAAGTGACTGACACGACGGATCCCATGCCTACGCCAGCGGCGGTTACAAAGCCGTGAAAATAAGACCCGACCAATTACAGCAGCAATTAGATAAAAACCTTTCACCGGTTTATTTAATTTCAGGTGATGAACCGTTGCAAGTGATGGAGTCGGCTGATCTGGTACGTGCAAAAGCACGTGAGCTGGGTTACACAGAACGCACTGTGATGGATGTGGACAAAGATTTTGACTGGGGCACGTTAACGGCCGAATCAAACAGTTTGTCTTTGTTTGCAGAGCAACGCATTCTTGAACTTCGTATTCCAACGGGCAAACCCGGTAAACCAGGTGGCGCTGCATTGGCAGAATACGCTGCAAGGCCTGCGGACGATACAGTGTTAATCATTACTGCCGGTAAGTTGGATAAAACCGCGACGAATACAAAATGGTACAAGTCACTGGATGGTGTCGGTATAACAATGCAATGCTGGCCTGTCGATAGTTCGTCATTACCGCGCTGGATAGAAAACCGTTGCATCATGAAAGGTTTACGTCCTACTAAAGATGCCGTGCGATTGCTGGTTGATCGAGTCGAAGGAAATTTGTTGGCAGCAGCACAAGAAATCGAAAAACTGCATTTGCTGGTGAATACGCCTGAGCTGACAGCTGAACAAGTTACAGAGGCTGTGGCTGATTGTTCACGTTTTAATATTTATGATTTAACCGATGCCGCGTTGTCGGGTGATATTTCAAGAACCTCACATATTATTAATGGCCTGCAGTCCGAAGGTGTTGAAGTGGTATTGGCATTGTGGGCAATGAGTCGTGAAATTCGTATCTTATTGGCTGCGGCGGAGAGCTCTCAGCAATCGCCTGATGCGGCTTTAGCAAAAGCCGGTGTGTGGAGTAAGCGCATACCGGTGATGAAAAAAGCCTTGTCTCGACATAATCGAACAAGCTTGCAGCAACTATTAAGACGGTGCGGTAAAACGGATCGTACGATTAAAGGGCTTGAAGTCGGTAAAGCCTGGGATGAGATGTATCAATTATGTTTATTTCTGGCCGGTTTCAAAATAAAAGCAGCGTGATTTATGCCTAGGTCAGTAGAAGACCTGCTAACAGGTTTTGATTGCATAGCCGATGAAAATGCTGAAATTTTGATCTTAGGATCTATGCCGGGTGTCGCTTCACTCAATCAGCAAGAATATTATGCCCATCCTCGAAATGCTTTCTGGAAAATTATGCAGGCTCTCTATGAGATTCCTTTCGATGCAGATTATTCTCAGCGTTTAGAATTATTAAAAAGAAAAAAAATAGCCTTATGGGATGTTGCGCATCAGTGTGTGCGGAGTGGTAGTTTAGATTCCAATATCAAAGCAGATAGTGTGCAAGTTAATGATTTTAAAGCACTATTTGAATTTAGTCCTAATATCAAAAAGGTTTGTTTCAATGGTGGTAAATCAGCCGATTTGTACACAAGAAAGGTGATGAAAGAGGAAGGAGTTGCCACTCTTGAGATGAAATACGTGCAATTACCCTCAACCAGCCCAGCAAATGCTCGGCTTACATTGGAACAAAAAATCATCGCCTGGCAGCAATTAAGGGCCTAGTTATTAGTGAATCTCAAACATTGTTTTCTTTACAAAATCATATACTTGGCATATTCTCTTAATAATGTACAAAAACTTTATGCTGATGATGTGCAAGATTGTATGTCGTACTGCAAAAGAATAATAATTGTTAAACGAGGAGTGGGCATGAGAATACAACAAATGATTCTTGGCATGATGCTGTTATTGTCATTCGGAGCATCGCAGGCGGAAGAGGAAGCCAGGCATTTTATGAGTATCTATAGCGATACTTATTCAGATGATGATTTGAGTGCAACTTCATACCAATACGGCTACGACTTTAGTAACTTCTTTTCGCTAGAATTGAATTACAGCTCTCCTGACGTGGAAACGACCAGCACAACGCTTACTGAAGTTGGTTCGCTAGCAAGCATTATGATGCGTTTTAATCGCCGTTATGAATCGATCAATGTGTACTTTATGTTAGGTGGCTCAAGTATCGCCTATACCGATATATCAGCTGTGGATGAAACTTACAGTGGTGTTACTTACGGTGTTGGTATCGAGCTTTATGGCAGTAAAAATACTGCGGTGAGTTTTACCTGGTCAACAACAGAGTTTGATGATGCATCGGCCATAACTGAATTAGATATTACAAAAATAGGTTTGGTTCATCATTTCGACTTTGCAAAAGCACGTAGTCGATATTAATTTCATCAGCTGATATTTTTGCGTTATTCATAAATACGCAATTATGTCAGTGCTTTACTGCTTTTAATCGTTCATTTCTGGTAAAAATAACTGGGTCTGTCATAGTCAGTCAAATAACAGATTCTTACGGTTGTTAGTTAAATGTCTATTCAGTACAAAATAAAGCTTTTAAATCAATTTAAATATTCAGTATTAATTCTATTAGCAATCAATCTATTAGTTGCTTGCGGTTCTCTACAAATTTCTCAAAACTATTCCTTAAATAATTCTGAAGGTTTAGTTTTCTTTTCAATGACCCAGTCGGGTGCTTTGAGTTCACAGTACCAATTACACTTTGTTAATGACAAAACTAAAGCAAAATATGTGGTTAGCTTTAGGAAGAATGATCATAATATGATTGGCTTTAAAGGAAATGATCAATCAGGTTTTCGTCGTTTTGATGAGGCTGTTGGCAAGCTCGCTGTACTAAGGCTGCCTGAAGGTATTTATACTCTTCGTAAGTGGTCAACAGTAGAAAATAAAAAGAAAGGAAAAAACAGCCTCAAACACTCACCTAATAAAAAGTTCAAGATAATGAATGCGCATTCATTATATCTGGGTAACCTTCATTTAATTAATTCTGGCACTCACAGTTCTCTTCTTATTATCGATAATAGAATTCGAGATTTAAATCTATTTAATCAGCGTTATCCTCAAGTCGATAAAAGTAAATTATTAATTGCTTCTCAATCTTTCCTGAATCCTGCGTCAGGTAGAGACCGTGTCTTTGATGCGTATACGAGTTGTACATTAGAGGGATATAGTCTTTATAGTAAAAAAAGGCTGCCGACACATGTTGAAAAATTCAGAACGCTACGGGTTAACTCTGAAGATAAAAAAATATCACGTATTGACGGTTATCGTTTGAAGTTTAAGGGTAGTGATGGTCTGCCTGAGTTAAGTATGAAAGTGGAATTGTCTGCTGCTAAGGATTATGTTTCGGATAAATCAGTGACGCAAGCATGGTTTGGTGAAATTAGTAAAAAGAAAAAGAAACTTGATATCTCATTTGTTAAAAAAGGTTTTTTTACTGAGTATCAATTGAAAACAAACTCATTGAGTAAGCACGGTATGATTTATATGGTGACTATGTTTGATGATGCATCGCAAATTATCACTAATATGAAATTTGTAAATCAACCTGAGTATGTTCGATCATATAAAACGGTTGATGCTTTTTTACCTGGTGCTATGGCTGCTGTTAGTGGTTATCAGCAGTGTATTGTGGAACAGCTCAATCAACGTTTATAAATATTCACAAGCGTGGGTAATGTAAGAGGTTTAAATGTACGATTTTTGGGAACAGCGATATCGAGAAGAAGGCTACGCCTATGGCGAAAAGCCGAATGTTTTTTTAAAGCAGGTTTTAGATACGATGAAGCCCGGGAAAATATTATTACCAGCCGAAGGTGAAGGTAGAAATGCGATCTATGCAGCAATAAATGGTTGGGATGTTGATGCCTATGATTTCAGTGAAAAAGCGATTGAAAATGCAAAAGACTTTGCTAGTCAGCATAATGTGAGTATTAATTATTCACATAATAGTCATTCAGACTTAGACCGGTATCAGCAGAGTTATGATGCAATTGGTTTGATCTACGCACATGTACCTAATGATATTCGTCAACAGTTTCATCAACAGTTATTGAGCCTGTTAAGACCGGGTGGTTGTTTTCTTATGGAAGCCTTTAATACAAAGCAGTTAAGCAATACGTCAGGCGGGCCTCCAGATATAAAAATGTTGTATGAATTGGGGCATATTCGAGAAGATTTTGAGTCGACTTGTGAACTGAAGGTTATTGAGAATGTGCAAGAACCTTTGGATGAAGGAAAATATCATGTTGGAAAAGCGGACTTTATTCGATTGCTGGCTATTAAAAAATAAAATATTCCTGTTCTTTCGCTTAAGTTTTGACTAAAAATAACCCGTGGGTTTACCCTAGTTAAAATATTAGTAGTTACCTATGGGTTTTGTTATATACCCTTTATAAAAATATATTATCCCCTTTTATATGACTGCAATCATTGCAGATAGTTGTAAAATTTAAATATTCCATTTTTATTTAAAATCAGTGGCTTTAATGTGAAAATAATAACTATATTGTTGATTTAATTGTATTTATATATTATTTGGTTTGTGTTCTTTTGGTGCTGTTTGTCTATTAAATGTGTTTTTTATTAGAAAGGATTGTTCTTTTCATTATTGTTGTTAATATAAAAAACATTCGCGGCTTGGTATTCGTTTAGAATTGAGAGATACGTGGAAAGTTGGGTTGTGAGTTGGTCTTGTTATATATAGCGGGAAGCTAAATAAAACAATATTGGAATATCAACAGTGATTTTCTCCCCCCAGTTTATTTGACAATATATGTTTGAACCATTGGAGTATGAAAATGAAAAATTTATTAGCGATCGCAATTGCGACAGTAATGATGATAGGTTCTGGTCTTGCAGCAGCAGGTAGCTACAGCAAGCAGAAAGTTGTTTACCATGTGAACTATGACAATGCTAAGCGTCAGTCTGGTGCTATGCGTAACATTCAAAACCACATCAATGCTGTTGGTGCTGAAAACCTTGACCTACGTATCGTTATGCACGGTAAGGGTGTTTCATTGTTAATGAAAGCTAACAGTGATGCTAACTTTGAGTCTAAAGTTGTTAGCTTAAAGAGCCAAAACGTTGCATTTAAAGTATGTAAAAACACTTTACGTGGTAAGAAAATTGATTACAAATCAGATTTGTTTGACGTAGATGAGTCTGACATCGTTCCTTCTGGTGTTGCTGAGCTTGCTCACCTTCAGGACAATGGTTTTTCATATATCCGTCCATAAGACTGATTTATAAAAACTTAAAAAAAGGTGAGCTTTGCTCACCTTTTTTTTGTCTGTGAATAAGTCGTAAATCCAAAATCCAAAGTCGACTACGGTTTTGACTACCGACTTATGACTTTGGATTTACGACTTCAGTGAATGTTATGGAATGTTCACTGAAACAGATGATATTGATCGTCGCGGGCTGTTAAGTGTTTTTCATACATTAGGTAAAGAAAAAAATGATGTCGTTGATAAGTGTCGTTCACTAATGTTTAACGAACTGCATTAATCAGGCGTCAGTACTTGGGCTTGATTCGACGTAATCAATAAAACTTTCAAATATGGCCTAACAACGTGAATGTCACAAACCATCCTGAAGCGGTCATATAAAAACCAAAGTCAAAATCCACCACAGAGGCGCAGAGAGCGCGGAGAAAACCTTTTATAAATCTATAACTTATTTAGGGAAAGTAATGTGCATAGGCTGTTTCAGAATAAAGACTACCGCTATATTTTTCTTTGTTTTTCCTCTGCGCTCTCTGCGTACCCAAAGCACTTCGTGGGGCAGGCTCCCTCTGCGGTGAAATATTTTGACTTTAAATGCTTACGACAGCCAAGTACTAATTGTAGCTATGGCTATCTGTCAGGTTCTTTATGAGCTAAACGGCTAACTTCAATAATTCTGTATTTAATGTGTTCATGTTGCTCTCGATTTGTTGTAATTCAAGATAGTTTTCGATTTGTAAGTTCTCGACTTCATCACCATTGATGAACAGGTAGCGAGTGCTTGAGGTTGCTGTCGCATCCATGGCTCTTGTGGCAGAGCTGAGAATGGCAAAGCGGCATAAACTTTCATCCGATTGTAAATGCCAGCAGTATTGCATTTCATTGCCATGAAATAACCACTTATTGTGACTCTTAATATTCCCATCCAATATTAATAAATGATGCTTTACTGCATTTTCGGGTGCTGAAATTTTAGCGCCGGAAGCAGCTGTATATACTTTGCATCGATTAATTAATGCTTCGATCTGTTGAGTGCTTAATTGAGAAAAAATAGGCGTTCTTCTTAAACTGTTCACTAAAACGTGCATGACCTTGCTCCTTGATGAACCTGTATTGTTATTGTGGTCGGCTATTTTGATAACAGCAAGGGACAGCTATTTGAAATGTGATAGGTGTCTCAAAGAATATGGCTTTATTTCGAATATTAGAAAAACCTAATTTAACTAGATACACTCATCGCTGTTTGCTCATAAAACAGGCATAATAGGCGTTTAGTGAAAATTAACTGGTTTTGTCATGAGTGCGAGCGCCGAAACAATGAACTTTGATGTTGTGCAATATATGTCATCTATGGGTGAAAAAGCTCAGGCAGCCGCTACACAGATGGCTAAAGCAGAAACAGCCGTTAAAAATACAGCATTGAATGCCATTGCTGATGAGTTAAATACCGCTCGTGATCAACTAAAAACAGAAAATGCATTGGATCTTAAAGCTGGTGAAGAAAAAGGCTTAGATGCTGCTTTACTTGATCGCTTAGCATTAACCGACCCACGTATCGATACGATGATCGAAGGTTTAAGGCAAATTGCTAACCTGTCTGATCCTATCGGTGAAATCAATGATATGAGTTATCGCCCATCGGGTATTCAAGTGGGTCGTATGCGCGTGCCATTAGGTGTTGTGGGCATTATTTATGAATCTCGTCCTAATGTTACAGCTGATGCTGCAGCGTTGTGCCTGAAGTCAGGTAATGCGACCATTTTAAGAGGTGGCTCAGAAGCCATACACTCGAACAAAGCGATTGCGGTTTGTATTCGTAAAGGTTTAGAGACAGCAGGTTTGCCGGGTGATGCGGTTCAGGTTATCGAAACAACGGATCGTGCGGCCGTTGGTGAATTGCTGCAAATGAAAGACTCGGTGGATGTCATTATCCCTCGCGGTGGCAAAGGTTTAATCGAGCGGGTCAGTAACGAGTCACGTATTCCTGTGATCAAACATCTGGATGGTATTTGCCATGTTTATATCGACGAATTCGCAGACAAGCAAAAAGCTTTAGACGTTGCCTTTAATTCAAAAACACAGCGTTATGGCACCTGTAATACGATGGAAACCCTATTGGTTTCAGAACGAGTTGCTGCGGATATTTTGCCTGAGCTTGCTGCAATGTATAAAAGCGAGGGTGTTGAGCTTCGTGGTTGCGAGCAAACGGGTGAATTACTGAAAGATATTAAACAAGCCGATGCAGAGGATTGGGATACTGAGTATCTTGCGCCTATTTTATCGATAAAAGTAGTGGCTGGTTTAGATCAGGCCATTGAGCATATAAATTTGCACAGCTCAAAACACACAGAATCGATAGTGACTGAAAACTACACACATTCACGTCGTTTTTTACGCGAAGTGGATTCAAGTTCAGTGATGGTAAATGCGTCTACTCGCTTTGCCGATGGCTTTGAATACGGTTTAGGTGCAGAAATTGGTATCAGTACAGACAAGTTCCATGCACGTGGCCCAGTTGGTTTGGAAGGTTTGACCAGTTTAAAATACATCGTGCTAGGAGATGGCCATATCCGTGGCTGATCAGCTATTAGGTATATTTGGCGGCACATTTGACCCCTTACATATTGGTCATTTAAGGACGGTAATTGATGTCCAGCAGTCGTTAAATTTTTCAGCGATCCATCTGATTCCTAATAACGTTCCAGCGCACAGAGAACAACCTGTATTAGATGCACAGCAGCGTTACCAATTGCTGCAACAAGTATTGAAAAATGTAGCGGGTTTAGTGGCAGATGATCGAGAGATTAAACGTCAGGGTGTTTCCTATATGGTGGATACCTTACGTGATATGCATCAGCAATTTCCGCAAAAGCACCTTTGTCTGATTATCGGCACAGATGCTTATAATGATTTTTGCCAGTGGCATGAGTGGCAAGACATTATGCAACTGGCGCATTTGATAGTTATGCAAAGAGCCGGTGTAGCGGCTATGGTTAATAAAGAGCTGGATCCTCAGCGAACAACAGAGGCAGACGATTTACTGAATGCAAAAGCTGGCAGGGTATATGTACAGAATGTATCTCAGCTCGATGTGTCATCAACAGCAATTCGTCAAATGATCCAACAGCAACAAAGTATTCAATTTTTAGTGCCTGAGAATATCAGGTCTGATTTACATATTTTATATAAAGGTTAAATGATAAAGGTTAATTATGCAGCTTGAAGAGATGCAAAAACTGGTTATAGATTCATTGGAAGATTTAAAAGCAGTTAATATTATTGTGCTAGATGTTAGTGATAAAACGTCAGTGACAGATCGAATGATCATCGCCAGTGGAACTTCTTCACGTCATGTGAAAGGTTTAGCAGAAAACGTTATTGCCGACGCTAAAAAAGCCGGTTGTCCTGCTCTAGGGTCGGAAGGTGAAGTGGATGCCGAATGGGTTTTGGTTGATTTAGGTGATGTCCTTGTACATGTCATGAAACCAGAGACCAGAGAGTTGTATGATCTGGAAGAGCTTTGGACATTTGTTTCTCGCGAAGATTAACGTCTGAAGAAAAATGAAGATTTATTTATTGGCTATTGGGCAACGGATGCCAGCGTGGGTAGAGCAAGGTTATAAAGAATATGCCTCGCGTTTATCGACGACTGTTCAAATTGAACTTAAAGAAATTCCGGCTGCCAAACGAGTACGTAATTCTGTTATCGAAAAAATAAAACAGGATGAAGGCAAACGATTATTAAATGCAGTTCCTGCAGGAGCAAAAATAATTGTGCTGGATGAACACGGTAAATCGCAAACAACGAAACAATTAGCCGTGCATCTCGATGACTGGATACAAATGAGTCAAGATGTTGCGATACTCATTGGCGGAGCTGATGGGTTATCAGCCGAGTGCATTCAGCGAGCAGATTATAAATGGTCATTATCTGCTTTTACATTTCCTCATCCATTAGTTCGTATTATATTGGTTGAACAAATGTATCGTGCCTGGACGCTTTTAAATAATCATCCGTACCATCGCGAATAATGGCATTACCGTTAATATTGGCCTCAGCATCGCCGAGAAGAGTGGAGCTGCTACAGCAAATACAAGTTGAGTTTGAGCAACAAGTTGCTGACATTGATGAAACGCATCAAAGTGGAGAAACGCCAGAAACATTTGTCTGTCGTTTGGCTTTAGAGAAGGCAGAAACTGTACGAAATAAAAATAATATAAGCAATGCTGTTTTAGGTTCAGATACGATAGTTGTTTTGGGTGAGCAAATACTGGGTAAACCAGTCGATCGACTCAACGCAGTTAATATACTGAAATTGTTATCTGGTAAAACACACAAAGTGATGACCGCTATTGCATTAATAACAGAAAAAGAGTCACGGATTAAATTAAGTGTAAGTGAAGTCACTTTTATGGAATTAGATCAGTCATTGATTGATGCCTATTTAGATATGGGTGAATCGATGGATAAGGCTGGAGCCTATGCGATACAAGGAATTGCCGCGCAGTTTATAACCGAAATTAAAGGCAGTTATTCAGGTATTATGGGCTTGCCGTTGTATGAAACAAGAAGCTTATTGCAAGACGCTGGAATAAAGTTGCTGGGTAATAAATAAACGACAAATATAATTAAAATAAAAGAATTGATGGATTATGAGTAAAGAGATACTGATTAATGTAACACCCCAGGAGACACGAGTTGCCATTTTGGAGAACGGTGTTTTACAAGAACTATATATTGAACGGAGCTCTAGAAAAGGGCTGGTGGGCAATGTTTATATAGGAAAAGTTGTTCGTGTATTACCGGGTATGGATGCTGCCTTTATAGATATTGGTTTAGAACGGGCAGCTTTTTTACATGCATCTGATATTGAAAAATCACATACTCAAAATGGACACTCTGAAACAACTCCGCGCACAATTAGCCAATTATTGCATGAAGGTAAAAAAATATTAGTGCAAGTGGTTAAAGATCCTCTAGGTTCTAAAGGGGCTCGATTAACCACTAATATTACTATTCCTTCTCGCTATCTTGTTTTTCTGCCTAATTCTGAAACTATTGGTGTTTCGTCAAAAATTGAAGATGATAAAGCTCGCCAGCGTTTAAAAGATATGTTGCTTGAGCATGATGATTTAATTGGAGGGTCGGGATATATTTTACGAACGGCAGCCGAGCAATCTACTCCTGAGTCATTACGTCGTGATATCAAGTATTTGAAAAATTTATGGACCTCAATCGAAGAGCTTAAAGTATCAGCAAAATCTGGTGATGTTGTTCATCAAGATCTGCCGTTACATTTAAGAGTACTTAGGGATATGGTTGATGATGATCTTGAAAAAATAAAAATTGATTCGCGTGAAAACTGCAAACGTATGAATGAGTTTGCTTCAAAGTATGTTACAGAGCTAGCAGCAACAATTGAACATTATCCTGGCGAACGTCCTATTTTTGATTTGTACGGTGTTGAAGATGAGATTCAAAAAGCGCTAGAGAGAAAAGTTCAGCTAAAGTCGGGAGGGTATTTAATTATCGACCAAACTGAAGCAATGACAACAATAGATGTAAATACCGGTGCCTTTGTTGGTCATCGTAATCTAGAAGAGACTATTTTTAAAACAAACCTTGAAGCTGCTCAGGCCATAGTTCGCCAGCTACGTATTAGAAACCTTGGTGGCATTATAATAATAGACTTTATCGATATGTTAGAGGATGAGCATAAGCGACAAGTTATGCGTGCTCTTAATAAATGTCTGGATAGGGACCATGCCAAAACGAATGTTAGTGAAGTGTCTTCATTAGGTTTGGTTGAAATGACACGAAAAAGAACTCGTGAAAGTTTAGAGCATATATTATGCGAAGAATGTCCAACATGCGATGGACGGGGTTCTGTTAAGACGGCGGAAACTGTTTGTTTTGAAATATTTCGTGAAGTTATCCGAGAAGCGAGACAGTTTGATGCTAAAAAACTAATGGTACTGGCATCCCAAGAAGTTATTGATATGCTACTTGATGAAGAAGCAAATAGTTTGGCTGAGCTAGAAGGCTTTATTAATATATCAATTCGTCTGCAAGCAGAAGTGCTTTACAGTCAGGAACAGTTTGATGTCGTTATTATGTAAGGCGCTATGAGTATTGATTTTTTGAATAAACCGCATCAATTAATAGGTAAAATTCGTTGGTGTGTTTTTGTTGCGCTAGCGACGATGCTCATATCGTTTGTTATTTTGATGGGTCTGTTACGACTTGTTTTGCCTTATTTGTCATCTTACGAAAGAGAGATTGAAGAACAGCTTCAAGTTGCTTTAAATCATCCCGTTAAGATCTCTAGAATTGATGCCGGCTGGCATTGGTTTTCTCCTCAATTGAAATTAAAAAATGTCAATGTTTTAAAACTTGATAGCAAGTCTCAATTGGCGCATTTTGATGAAGTTGTTTTCGAATTTAATGTTATCGATTGTTTGCTTGATCTTAAGTTCGAGCCCTCAGTTATTACATTAAGAGGAACACAGCTATCGATTAAAAGAAGTAAAAAAGGTGATTTTTTTATCCAGAATGTTTTATTGGGAAGTTTGGGGGGTAAAAACAATCAATCGTTAGACCAGTCGTTAGAAACTAGTAATGTATTGGGTTTATTAAGTCATAAAGAGCTGCGTTTACAAAATGCGACAATAACATGGGATGATAAATTGCATGATTCTAAGTCTCATGTTTTTAAAAAAATTAATATAGCTGTCCAAATTGGTGATAACGAACATAAATTGTATGTTGAAACATTACTCCCTGAAAAAATAGGAAAGCGAATCCAGTTAATAGGGGACGTTTATAAGGATGATAGCCATTGGTTTTCTAGCATCTATCTCGATGCAGAAGGCGTTAATGTCGAGTCATTAATGCATTATGTTGATCTGCCAGATTATAAAATTTCGAGTAAATTAGATGCAAAGCTATGGATTGAATTAAAAGATAGGAGACTAGAAAAAGCTGCGGGTAAATTTGAGGCGTTAAATCTTGCCGTTGTCACAAATAAAAACAAAATATCGAGAAAATGGTCCAGTAAACAGGTTTCGAGTGTTTTTCAGCTTGATCATATAAATGATGAGTGGAACCTGATTGTTGATGATTTAAATCTACAGTTCGATAAAAACCGTTGGCGTGATGTTTACTTTTCATTAACGTATAAAGAAAAAAATAAATCATTAGATGCACGTTTTGATTATCTTGATTTATCTGATCTTGCGCTGTTAGCTTCTAATTTGTCTTTGGATTCTTCTTGGTCTAAGCGGCTTGGTTCTTTTGATCCAAAAGGTGAGTTAAGAGATACATATGTATCTATAGGGGACTGGAATGATCCCGGTAGTTGGTTGTTAAGTACGCGCTTTAAGAATCTTGGCTTATCTGTTCCTGATGAAGGAGTAAGGATTGACGGTGCAAGTGGTAGTCTTCGTTTTGGTAATAATGCAGCTAATTTGCAGTTAACGAGTCAAAATATAAAAATAAAATCTAATTATTTTAATAAACCCTTATTGTTTAACCAACTAACAGCAAGCATTGATATTTATAAAGATAGAGATAAATATTTTTTCTATACAGATTCTATTTATGGGAAATATGGAAAGGTAGCTATTCATTCTCGCGTTAAATATGAACTGAGTGAAGAAAGTTTTCTTGATTTTCAAATTGATTTTGATGGAGCTGATGTCAACTGGTTTAATCAGCATCGCACAGACGAGTTGTTGGGTAAGGATGTTGCGACCTGGCTATCTGATTCTTTGATCGCAGGAAATTTAAAAACTGCAGGCTTTATGTTTTATGGGAAAATTAATGATTTCCCATTTAGAGGTCATGAGGGTATTGTCCAATCTATTGTAGAAGTAGAAGACGGTATTTTAAAGTATCAGCCTGACTGGCCAAAAATTAGGGATATTGATGCTCGACTTATTTTTGAAAATGAAAGTATCGTAATAGATAAAGCAAGCGGTTATTTAAATGATAGTTTTATAGAACGCTCTATAACGACGATTAACCTGTCTGGTGACACTCGTGTGAATATTGTGGGGAGTATTAATACTAATGCTGAGGATGTTGATGCCTTTTTTAAAGCAACACCATTAAAACAAGATTATGTAGATTTTGTTCAGTACACTGAAATAAAGGGAGCGTTGAAGACACACTTGAATATAGACATACCATTAGATGGAAGTGACGATGTTAATGTTTCCGGTGATGTCATATTAAACAATAATGAATTAAGAGTTAAAGACTTTGGTTATAAAGTACAAAATGCCAATGGTATTGTTAAATTTAATAATGAGATAATCACGTCTGAAGGATTAAACGGTGTGTTTAATGAAAATAAAGCGACCGCTGTTCTCAATACCACTGATACGAGTACAGGTATGAAGACAGTATTAAATGCTCAATTTAAATCTGATATTGCTTCTATTCTTCCTGATAATCTCAATATTGAATATCCTTCAGGTGAGTGGGCTAATTGGGAATTGATGCTTGGTTTTAATCATTCATCAGTTCATGATGGTGAGTTGATGTCTTTGAACTTGAATAGTGATTTATCTGGGGTGCCTGTTAATTTCCCGTTACCATTTTATAAAAATAAAAATGAGACCGTGGGTTTTAAATTGGGCTTAAATGTTTTTGAAAACTTCACATCGCTTTTAGTACATTACGATGAGCAGTTGAATATGAATATGCGTTGGAATGATGGTTTTACTAACGTCATGTCAGACATACAGGTAATGAATGGAGCATTTGAAGAATTAAATGATGGTATCAATATTACAGCGAAATTAGATAGCTTTAATGTCGATGACTGGAAAAAAGCATTATCTCCTTTATTCGGAGAGCAGAAAGCTAAAGGCCATACGTCGGCTGTTGTGAATGTGAGTGCTGACATAGGGCACCTGCAATATGGACTGTATCAATTAAATAAAGTAGCACTAAATGTGTTGTTTGATGATCAATGGGTAGTTGGAGTTAACTCGGATGAGTTAATAGGTACGGCAATAATACCTAAAAGCTTTAATGGTGATAGGCCGTTGGTGATGGATTTTAAGCGTTTTGATTTGTCATCGATTTTACCACCTGAGAATAAAAATACTAAGCTGGATACTCAAAAAACTAAAGCTATTTTATTTTCACCTAAAGATATTCCTGCGCTTAAAATACATGCTAACGATTTCACCTATAAAGATTATAAATTCAATGACATGAAACTGGTTACTAGTCGTACACCCTATGGGTTGACGGTACATTCATTGGATGTAAAGGGTAAGAGCCTTGCGTTAAAAGTAAAAGGTAACTGGTTTAGTCGAAAAAATTCTGTAGATCATTCTAATTTTAGAATTGAAATTGAAAGCTCTGATGTCGGCGATATGCTTTCTTATTATAAATTTACAGAGAGCGTTGAAGACGGTAATGGTAATGCCGTTGTGGATTGGCAGTGGGCCGCATCACCTTTAGATTTCGACTGGAAACTTGTTTCCGGGAAAATGCAAGTTAATATAGAAGATGGGCAATTTGTTGATATTGAACCGGGTGCTGGTCGTTTGCTTGGTATGTTTAGTCTGAGTGCTTTGCCTAAAAGATTTGTTTTGAATTTTAGTGATACTTTTACAGAAGGTTATGAATTTAATGAATTTAAAAGTAGTGCTAATTTCAGTGAAGGAAGTTTGTATACCAATAATACAAAAATAACAGGTCATGCCGCTGATGTGTCCTTTAGAGGTCGTATAGGCTTGTCTAACAAAGATTATGATCAAATTATGTCTGTCGTACCTAGAATATCATCAGGAGTCTCGGGCTGGATAGCCGTTGCGCAAGGTGCAGTAGTTGGGCTGACGGCATATATTGCTCAAAAATTATTAGGTGTCGATGAGGCTGCTAAAAATCAATATCATATTACAGGTAGTTGGAGTGACCCTGTTATTAAAAAAATAGGTGAAACGGTTGAAGAGAAAAATGTAAATGATAATGCAGAATATGAATAATTCGATAACAGTACTGCTGCTATTATTTTTGAGCCAAATATCATTAAGCTTATCGGCAGAGCCTGATATGATTGCTGTTACTGCTGAGCAGTGGGCAATACCTCGTCATGGTGAGCGGCTTCTTAAAATGCCTGAAGTTAAAAAGATTATGAATCTATGGCATAAAAATCCGCAACAAATGATCGAGATTAGTTATCCTGGTGGGGAAGACGGAGAACTTTGGTTAACAGAATTAAAAGACTGGCTTATTGCATTAGGCGTGTCTTCCGCTAATATTAAAAGTATAGCGGGCAGCGGTTCTAAAGATATTATCAAATTGACTGTCGTAGCGACAGGAGGTATTACAGAGTGACAATGATAGCAGCAATTCAAATGGCATCAGGCCCTAACGTTCAGGCGAATTTAGATCAGGCTGAACGCCTGATTGTTGAAGCCGTCGCACAATCGGCAAAACTAATAGTATTACCTGAAAACTTTTCTTTCATGGGTAAGACGGATGCTGAACGCATGCCGTATGCCGAAACCGATGGCGATGGAGTGGTTCAGCGTTTTCTATCAGAGCAAGCAAAAAAGCATGCTGTCTGGTTGGTGGGTGGTACAGTTCCCATAAAAACAGATGATGCTACAAAGCTTTATTCTTGTTGTATGCTGTTTGATGATAAAGGCGAGCGAGTCGCTAGTTATAATAAAATTCATTTATTTGATGTGCATATTGAAGAGTCGAATGAAAGTTATAATGAGTCAGAAACTACGATGCCAGGTGATGAGACAGTTGTTGTTGATACACCATTTGGAAAGCTGGGTTTAGCCATTTGTTATGATTTAAGATTCCCTGAAATGTTTAGAACAATGGTAAACCAGGGAATGGAAATCTGTGCTATTCCTTCAATGTTTACTGCTTTAACGGGTAAGGCACATTGGGAAGTTTTAGTTCGTGCCAGAGCAATAGAAAACCTTTGTTATGTTATCGCAGCTGGTCAGGGTGGCTATCATGTGAGTGGTCGTGAAACATTTGGAAATAGTGCGATTGTAAACCCATGGGGTACAGTGCTTAATCATATAGGTAAAGGCGCAGGTGTGGTAGCAGCGAAATTAGATAAACAATTTCTTGAAACTACTCGCGAGCATTTCCCCGTGTTACAGCATAGACGTCTGGCCTGTAAAATTACTGATTAGAAAGGGTTGTGTAAATCATTGCTTTTAAGTTGATAAGAGAAAGAATGATAATCAGTTTTTTAGGGGAGCTGTGACGTGTTGTTGAGATTGTCTGTTTTTTGTTTTTCTATTTTGATAGCGAGCTTTTCACATGCCGGCTCGTTATCTAAATGGGATCAATTTGTAAAAGTTGCAGATCAGAAAAAAGAGCTTGAATGTTTTTTTCCTGATGCGTCGGAGCATAAAGCCCCTGCTTGGCTTTGTGATGGTGTGGTTGCAGGAGTAAAGGTATCTGCTGTAGGGCAAGGTAAATATTATGAGCCGGCAGGTGGTAAAGAAGAAAAGTATGTTAAAAAGCATAAAGGTAATTATAGGAATTTTATACCGGGCTCAATAAAAGCGTATTTGGATGCGTTACTAAAAGCTAAAATGGAGCTTGATGTTAATGTAAGGAATATGGTTCGGCAGTATCTGGTATCAACCGGGAAAAGTAAACCTGAAGAAATTAACAATAGTTTAAATAAGATCGCAAAAAGTGTCTCTTCATTAAAAAGCGTATCGGGTAATACCTCGTATAGTTCTCTTACAAAAACATATGTAGAAACAACAAAAAACAGTGAGCAGAGAGTTTCAACTGTCGTTAGAAAGATTGTTTATAATTCAAATAATTGTCAGTTCGTTTATAAAAGTTATTTAGAAGTACAAAGCAATGGTTCAAAGGAATCAGTAGCTGACCGTGTTGAAAGTAATGTGCAGCGTGGTCAGTGTGGCTTTGGAAGTTTGGTTGATGATATGGAAGCGAGCGGTTATAAATTGTTAAAGATGCTTAAGTCACCAAATGATTATTACTATGTATTAATAGGCGTTACCAATATCGAAGCTGTGGCTAAAGGGGCAATAAAAAATAGTTTGGCTAATGATAGTAAGTTATGGCAAGAATTTATGGATAAGAAAAAATAAACCTTTCATACATGACCTAATAGATCGAATGTCGTAAGTTATCCTGAAGCGGTCATGGAAATCAAAATATTTCACCGCGGAGGGAGCCTGCCCCACGAAGTGCTTTGGGTACGCGAAGAGCGCTGAGGAAAAACAAAGAAAAATATAACTGCAGTCTTTATTCTGAAACAGTCTATGCACATTACCTTCCCTAAATAAGTTATAGATATATAAAAGGTTTTCTCCGCGATCTCCGCGTACCCAAAGCACTTCGTGGGGCAGGCTCCCTCTGCGGTGGGTTTTGATTTTAAATGCTTACGACCTCCCTGTACTATTTGTAGTTACCAGTTAGATGATTTAATTTAACGCCTGCTGTCAAAGTGTTTGTCGATGTATGCTTTGGCTTCATTGATGGCATTACTAACAGCTGTCTGCATATCTAACCTGTCTTGTTGATGCAGGAAAAAAGCCATGTCTACTTCATATCGAACATAACGTGTAGGCAGTTTGTTGAGGGCTACGCAGGCAATATCAAGAAAATAGTCGTCAGACTTTCCTTCGCTTTTGGGAACAATGTTGAGGTCTATGTACTCAAAAACTAAGTGTTCATAATAGTTATGTATTTCCGAACGTTCCATTGATTTGCCTCTTTATTTTTGTAATCTACTGCTTGATTATAGCTCATCTGAGTTATTGTCAACGATTTCGCGGATGTATTTAAAAAGTTTCCTGGCATTCAGTGGTGTTTTGTCAGGGGCCTTTTCTTTTTCCTTAATTGTATTTTTCACGATCTGGCGTAACTTTTGTCGATCAGCCTGATGATATTCACCGATAAATTCATTAACTGCTTTATCACTTTCAGCTATCATGCGATCGCGCCAATTTTCCATTTCTTTGAAGCGGGCATTGTGTTGCTCTAAAGGCTCTTTGAGTTTACGCAATTGCTCTTGAATACTTTCCCAGTCTTCTTTGCGAATTAACTTACCAATGTACAATCGCTGGCGTTTAAGTGCGCTGTGTTTGCGGATTCGCTTGTACTCCATCATCGCATTAAACAGCTTGTCCGACATCTCTACGCCTTTCAGTTGAGAGTCGCTGAGCTCGGTTAACTCAACGCCCAAAGCGGTAATGTCATTAACGTCTCTTTTGACCTGGCTTTTGCTTATGTAGTCTTCATCATCGTCAATTAAATCTGTGTTTTTATCATTCATACCAGTTTAGCTCTGTTAGCCATAAGGTGGCTCGTAGTCGTGAGTGTCTGTATTCTTCTATCTTTAACGGGATGAAATGGTCGTTAAGATCGAGATAGAAAATAAGTTTCTTCTTAAAGTTTTCTATCTGCCAAATGGCAACCGGTTTCCATTCATCATCATCTAGTTCAATTTCTTTAGTACCAATAAATTTGAAATTATATGTTTTAACCAGGCCTTTATCGAGAGTGTTAAATACTAATGCTTGTTTTTGATTGTTGGCATGTGTCATCAGTGCTAAAAATATTGAATGTTTATCCCATAGCGTATCTGCAAAAACGCTGATGATAGGCGCCTGTTCATTGATAGTAGTTGTAATGTTCTGCTGTTGCCAGTTAACCGTGCTATTGATTGATTTGCTTTCATCGCCAGTTTGATGAAACTGGTATTGTTGTAGTTGGATAGCCGTAGGGATGGTAGCCGGGGTAGTTGCTTTAAATAAACTTTCTTCCGTTATTTTATCGTTACCAAAAAGAGATGAAAAACCTGTTAAAAGAGTAACTGATGCAAAAAGAGTTTGTTGTTGGTGACTCAATTGATATTTTGTTTCTGCAACCACTAATCCACTTTTATTCATTTCATACGTAGCGTCAAATGCAGGAGGAAAAATGGTCTCTGCAGTTACAGTAGTGCTGCAAATTAAAAACACTCCCATAAAAATAAGTTTCATTTTCACTCCTCGGTGAATGCCTGGCTAATCAATATAGGTTTGCTTAATTCTTTCTGGTCAAAGTACACAGATTGGTTTTCAAGTTTAATTCGATGTTGTGCAAACCATTGTGTTACTTGAGGGTAGAGCATGTGTTCTTTTTCTAATACACGCAGGCGAAGTGTTTCAGCATCGTCATTTAATTCAACTGGCACTTCGGCCTGCGCAATAATGGGACCACCGTCGAGTTCATTGCTCACAAAATGCACGGATACGCCGTGTTTTACATGCTTGGCATCAATTGCGCGCTGGTGTGTATTTAAACCTTTAAAATTTGGTAATAACGAAGGATGGATATTAATCAAACGGCCAGTGTAGTGGCTGACAAACTCATCACTTAAAATGCGCATGAAGCCAGCCAAAATAATTAATTCGGGATTGTGCTGATCTATTTCCTGAATCATGGCCTGATCAAAACTGAGTCGGTCATCATATTCAGTGTGATTGATAAAAATCGTATTGATGCCCGCTTTACGAGCACGTTCTAGCCCCAAAGCATCGGCCTTGTTGCTAATGACGGTTTTAATTTCTGCATTAATGGATTGCTTAGATAAAGCATCGATAATAGCTTGCAGATTGCTACCTGATCCGGAGATCAGGACAACAATCGATAACGGTTTGTCTGACATGTTGTTTACGGGTTAGTCCAGAATAAGGACTTCAGGCTCGCCTTCACCAGCAGTGATGCTACCAATTTGCCATACCGTCTCACCAGCGGCTGTTAAATCAGCGATCGCAGCTTCAGCATCGCTTGCATCAACGATAACGGCCATGCCAATACCGCAGTTGAACGTGCGGTGCATTTCGCTGATTTCAACATTACCTTTTTCTTGTAACCATTGAAAAATAGCCGGTAGTTTAAGTGCATCAGCTTTAAGGCTGGCGTTTGTATTTTCTGGCAGTACGCGTGGAATGTTTTCTAATAAACCGCCACCCGTAATATGCGCCATTGCGTGTACGCCAATCTTTTTGATTAATGCCAGCAGTGGTTTAACGTAAATACGAGTGGGAGCAAGTAATGCTTCACCTAATGTCTGACCATCAAAATCTTCGTTTA
>JAUVDT010000002.1 GCA_030595185.1 Gammaproteobacteria bacterium | reverse complement strand
AAATCCTCAACTGATTCACCATCGCCAGTTTTATTCCAACGAAATAATCTCTCTAGCGCTTTATCTACACTGGGTTGATACAGCTGCCGATGAAAACGATTTTCTTTTAACTGAGTAACAATATGATTTGCAGCCGAGCGGCCAAATACCAAAATATCGAGTAACGAATTACCACCCAAACGGTTAGCGCCATGCACTGAAACACATGCACATTCACCTGCTGCATATAAACCTAACACCGGCTCTTCCGGCGTATCTTTAACCGGCATAACAACTTGACCATGACGATCAGTTGGGATTCCACCCATCGTATAATGCGCTGTAGGATAAATTGGAATTGCCTGCTCAGCAGGATCCATTCCAAGAAATGTTTTACAGGTTTGTCGAATACCTGGAAGCCGTTTTTGAATGACGCTTTCTTCAAGGTGATCAAGCTTTAAAAGAATATGACCTTTATCATCACCGCAACCACGACCTTCTCTGATCTCAGTTGCGATTGCACGACTCACCACATCACGGCTCGCTAAATCTTTTGCATTAGGTGCGTAGCGCTCCATAAAACGCTCACCTAATCCATTGACAAGATAACCACCCTCACCTCGCGCACCTTCGGTAATTAACATACCTCGGCCTGCGATACCGGTTGGGTGAAATTGAAAAAATTCCATATCTTGTAAAGGCACACCAGCACGTAATGACATTGCCATTCCATCACCGGTGTTTATTAATGCGTTTGTTGTGGTGCGATATAACTGCCCCGCCCCACCTGTCGCTATCAATGTCGTTTTAGCTTCAATAACAACGATATCGCCATTTTTAATATCAAAAACTAATGCCCCCTGGATATTGCCTTCTTCATCCTTAATTAAATCAACCGCAAAATATTCATCAAAAAAATGGGTTTTTGCACGGATATTTTGTTGGTACAAACTGTGTAAAATTGCATGCCCGGTTCGGTCAGCTGCTGCACAGGTTCGAGTCGCTTGTGCACCACCAAAGTTTTTACTTTGACCACCAAATGGACGCTGATAAATTGAACCGTTATCAAGACGAGAAAACGGTACGCCAAAATGTTCTAGTTCATAAACCACTTTAGACGCTGCTCGACACATATACTCTATGGCATCTTGATCACCTAAATAATCACTACCTTTAACCGTATCAAACATATGCCAATGCCAGTTATCTTCCGACACATTTGCCAAGGCGGCATTAACGCCACCTTGTGCCGCAACAGTATGCGAACGAGTAGGAAATACTTTTGATACTACTGCCACACTGGCATCGGCTTCAGACAATTGCAAAGCGGCTCTTAAGCCACCGCCGCCTGCTCCAATAATTAGCGTATCGAAACGGCGATATGTAATATTTTTTCTTTTTTCTTCACTGGCCATTATGCATTCACCATCATTAATATCCTTATCATCCAAAAACCAGAACCAATCAAAAAGATAGCAACGGCAAATAATAAAAGTAATCTAATTAAAAAAGGTTTGATGTAGTCCAGCAAAATATCACGCACACCAACCCAGGCATGTACAAACACAGATAAATAAAATAAAGCAATTAAGATTTGATTGATATCACCCGCAACCCATTGTCGCCAGTGATCGAATGTAAAGGTTTCAAAAAACAACCAAAAAATAGTCACGTAAATTGTATAAACTACCAGATAAACAGCGGTTAAACGCTGCAATACCCAGGGACGTAATCCTTCTAAAGCAACCATACTCATAAGAATAATCCTTTAATAATGATTGCCATTACTATTGCTTCAATAACCACCACGCCCCAGGCAGAAACTCTAGACGCTTTTCTATCAAGAAAGAACTCCATATCAATCAATAAGAACCTCACACCTGTAATCAAATGATGAACAAATGACCAAATAATAAGCAATACAAAAAAACGAGTAATGGGATATAACATCAAAGAGACAGCTTTTTGAAATGACTCCCCATCAGTAATAGAAAGACGTAGCAAATAGAGACTAACTGGAATAGCTAAGAATAACAGAACGCCTGTTAGTCTATGAAAAATAGAGATCATTCCCGCGACGGGTAATTTGATTTTAAGTAGATTTAAATATTTAGGCCGAGCATCGTATGACATTGCTTATAAGCTCCTTATTATTGTTTTCTTGTAGCATCCTCAGCAGGCTATCTTTTACCAGATAACATAACTAGTTATAGTTAATAGTCGATTTTTTTACAAGTCTGATTGAATATACTCTAATATACCCATATAAACAGTATGATGACTGAAGATTGTAAATTTATTATGATCCAACAGCACTATTAACCTATACCCCGGAGCAACCGTGAATACAAAGTGGATAGATTTTCTTAAGACTATGGGTGCCGAATTTTCAGGCAATGAACTCATCCACTTCGGTAACCCCGAGTTAGAAAGGAAGGCCAGTGATAATGGTTTAGTAATGGCCGACCTTAGCCACTTTAGTATCGTAAAAGTAAATGGTGATGATGCCATTACTTTCCTTCAAGGCCAGCTAACCAACGATATTGAGCAGGTTACAGACAATACCAGCCAATTAAGTGGATACTGTAATCAAAAAGGCCGATTGCTAGCGACTTTCAGACTCTACAAAAAACAAGACGACTTATATCTTTTAATTCCTAATGAGCTTTATGAAGACACCTTTAAACGTCTTAAAATGTACGTTATGCGAAGCAAGGTTGAATTTAATAACTGCTCCGCAGATTATGTCAGCATAGGTTTTAGCGGGCCCAATGCAGATACTGAACTAGAAAAACAATTAGCATCAGTCCCTACAGAAATTGATCAAGTGACGCACGAAAAAGATTTAAGCATTATTAAATTAACTGGCAATCAACCCAGATACCAAATTACCGGGCCTGTAGAACAGGTCATCAAACTTTGGCAAAATTTAGATGTTAATGCAGCACCTGTTGGTAAGGATGTTTGGAACCTGCTCGAGATTCGTGCCGGTATACCCACTGTTTATTTGCCAACCGTAGAAGCTTTTGTGCCTCAGATGATTAACTTTGAATTAATTAATGGCGTGAGCTTTAAAAAAGGTTGTTACACAGGACAAGAAATCGTTGCCCGAATGCATTACCTGGGTAAGCTAAAGCGTAGAATGTATAGAATCCATATCGACTCAACTGATCCAATAATCGCGGGCACTCCACTATTTAGCCCTGACTCAACCTCAGGACAAGGGACCGGTAATATTGTCTTGTCTGCCATTTCATCATCTGAGAAAGGCACTGAAGCGCTAGCCGTTCTTCAAATTAATCAATCGACAAGTGATACCCTAAGGCTTAATGACAGCAATGGAGCAGCTATTAAAGTATTAGAGATTCCCTATGAATTCCCTGCAGAAAAAGAGTAATACTTTACAATTTCATAACATCTCATAACTTACTAATTTATATAATAAATATAGATCTGCAATTTTAATATTGCCGTCTATACTTTAAAACAAATAACAGTAATTGATTTGGGGTTTATTATAATGAGTGCTAAAGCGGAAGAAGTCTTTAAACTACTAGAAGAAGCAATTTCCAGTGATCAGATCATTCTGCCCACACTTCCAGAAGTAGCCATTAAAGTAAGAGATGCTGCAGAAGATGTAAACAGTTCAGCAAACAGCATAGCCGATATTCTATCTCAGGATGCATCATTAACAACTCGCCTTATTCAAGTCGCTAACAGCCCTTTATACCGTGGTAACAATGCCATTGAAGATATAAAGATGGCCGTTACTCGTCTTGGTATCAAAATAGTCAAAGATTTGGTTGTTCGTCTGGCGATGAAACAAATGTACCAGGCAACATCTGATGTACTCGATAAACATTTTCGAGAAGCATGGACTACCAGTGTTGAAGTGGCTGCGATTTCAAGAATGCTTGCTTCAATGACATCGGTTTCTACTGAACAGGCATTACTTGCAGGACTTATCCATAATATTGGTGCATTGCCAATCTTAGTTATTGCAGAAGAAGATGATGACTTATTCAACAATGATGCAGCGCTAACAGAAGTTATTCAAAGCATTAGTGGTCGTGTCGGTAAACTAATTTTAGAGTCATGGAAGTTTGGACCAGAATTAATAGATGCGGTAACGCTTTGTCATCAATTTGATCGTCAGCATGATGGTAATGCAGACCTTACGGACATCATTCAGGTGGCTTTATTACAAGGCGGTTTTGCTGAAAACTTACCGGGTGCAGATGACTGGTCATCGATACAGGCATTTGAAAAACTGGGAATGGACACTGAAGTTAATGCTGTTGATATTGAAGAAAATCAGGCAATGATTGAAGAAACAAAATCAGCACTTATGGTTTAAAACAGCATTTTAAAATAAAAAAAGGGGATTTTATGATCCCCTTTTTTTATTACCACGTATTGCTGAACTAAAGAACTTAAGCTTCAGGTCTCATATGCGGGAATAAAATAACATCACGAATAGATGGAGAATCTGTTAGTAACATTACCAAACGATCTATACCGATACCTTCTCCAGCTGTTGGTGGCAAACCATGTTCCAATGCACGGATATAGTCTTCATCAAAGTGCATAGCCTCATCATCACCCGCTTCCTTTTCAGCCACTTGTGCTTTAAAACGAACAACTTGATCTTCAGCATCATTTAACTCTGAAAAACCATTTGCAATTTCACGCCCACCAACAAAGAACTCAAAACGATCAGTCACAAAATGATTATTATCATTACGTCGAGCCAATGGAGAAACCTCAGCTGGATACTCCGTAATAAACGTTGGTTGCATCAAACGATGTTCAACAGTTTTCTCAAAAATTTCAATTTGAACCTTACCTAAACCGTAAATATCTTTTAAAGGAATCTCTAGCTTCTCAGCAATTGCACGCGCCGAATCAAGGTCATTCAATTGTTCTACAGTAATATCTGGATTGAAATGTAAAATAGATTCAATAATTGTCATACGGTCAAACTTTTTACCAAAGTCATAGACATCACCTTGATATTCAATTTCAGCCTTACCCACCACATCTTTTGCAAGACCATGTAACAACTTTTCAGTTATATCCATTAAGTCATTATAATCTGCATAGGCCTGATAAAACTCAACCATTGTGAATTCAGGGTTATGACGAGTCGATAAACCTTCATTACGGAAATTACGATTGATTTCATAAACGCGTTCGAAACCGCCAACCACTAAACGTTTTAAGTAAAGTTCAGGTGCAATTCGTAAAAACAATGGCATACCTAAAGCATTATGATGCGTATTAAAAGGTCGCGCTGTTGCACCACCGGGTATCACATGCATCATTGGTGTTTCAACTTCCATATAATCCTGGCTATCAAAAAAGTTTCTGATATAGGTAATTATTTTTGAACGAAGCTTAAATGTCTTTCTAGTCTCTTCATTCATTATCAAATCGACATAACGCTGACGATAACGTGTTTCTAAATCCGTTAGACCATGCCATTTTTCTGGTAATGGGCGCAATGATTTCGTTAATAATTTAATGTCATCAACTTTAACAGAAAGTTCACCTGTTTTTGTTTTAAACAAAATACCTTCTGCACCAATAATGTCGCCAATGTCCCATTTCTTAAATTCTTCGTTATAAAAATTTTCTGGCAATAAGTCACGCTGAACAAATAACTGAATGCGACCCGACATATCTTGTACTTGAGCAAAGCTGGCTTTACCCATAATACGTTTTGCCATTAAACGACCTGCAACTGCAACACGTTGACCTAATGATTCAAGCTCTTCTTTTTCTTTATCACCGTATTGCAGATGTAAGTCTTCATTCATTACATCGCGACGAAAGTCATTTGGAAAAGGCACACCTTTTTCACGTAAAGAGTTCAATTTTTCACGACGTTGCTGAATCAGTTTATTTTCATCAACAGTTTCTGTGACATTGGCATCATTATTCGCGGTGTTTTTTGTTGTATTATCTTGAGTCATTTTATTTTTTACTATTAACCTAAATTATTTTGTACGTTACAAACTACTTTTACAGGCCGCTTTTACAGTCCACTTTTCAGGCTGGCTTCAATAAACATATCCAAACCACCATCTAAAACAGCTTGCGTATTACCTGTCTCAACATTGGTTCTTAAATCTTTTATTCGTGATTGATCTAAAACATAAGAACGAATTTGACTACCCCAACCGATGTCAGACTTAGTCGCTTCTAATTCTTGCTGCTCACCCATGCGCTTTTGCATTTCAAGCTCATAAAGTTTCGCTTTTAATTGTTTCATCGCGGCGGCTTTATTTTTATGTTGTGAACGATCATTTTGACACTGTACTACAGCATTGGTTGGCTTATGCGTAATACGTACAGCAGATTCCGTTCTATTAACGTGCTGACCACCTGCTCCACTGGCTCGATAGACATCAATACGCAGGTCAGCAGGGTTGATATCGATATCTACATTATCATCAACTTCAGGTGAAACAAAAACAGAGGAAAATGAGGTATGCCTTCTATTGCTTGAATCAAATGGTGATTTTCGGACTAATCGATGAACACCTGTTTCCGTCCTTAGCCAACCATATGCATATTCACCTTCAAAGCGAATCGTCGCACTTTTAATACCAGCAACATCACCAGAAGAGGCTTCCATCAACTCAGTTTTGAAACCATGCGCCTCACCCCAGCGTAAATACATACGCAGAATCATTTCAGCCCAGTCCTGCGCCTCAGTACCGCCAGAACCCGATTGAATATCTAAGAAGGCATTATTTTGATCCATTTCACCAGAAAACATACGTCTGAATTCTAGTTTAGCAACTTGTGCTTCAAAGTTATCAATATCAACAATAACTGAATCTACTGTATCTTGGTCATCCTCTTCAGCTCCCATTTGCAGCAGCTCTTGAGCATCATCTAAACCATTAAACAATATATTTAAGGTATTGACGATTGTTTCTAATTGAGTCCTTTCTTGACCTAAGGCTTGCGCTGCTTCTTGATCATTCCAGATATCTGGCTGCTCAAGCTCACGTAATACTTCCTCTAAACGTTCTTGTTTCGTTTCGAAGTCAAAGATACCCCCTCAACGCTTCGGAACGCTGCTTGAGGTCGGTAATGTGGAGGGAAAACAGGTTAATCTCTAACATATTACTCTTAGTTTTAAGATGACGATGAAATAACGCGATATCATACTCTATTCAGGGGATTACGTCCTCCGCCAAAGCCCTACCACATCAACTTTAATCCGCTATTTATTCCCGCATGCATTCAAATCGGCTTTATTTAAACTCAAATCTCTACCTGCAAGCAATGCCCTTATCTCTGTTTTGTTCATAAGAGACTTTATGAGCTCTTCATCATCTGGAACATGAAATAAGAAAATAGGAATTCCTTTTAAGGTTTTTTGCGCCTTGCTTCCATAAATTGGGTTCTCAACAAGACCATAATTCATCGCAAATGCGGTTATGTTATTAAAATAATAGGCCATTTTAAAAATATTAAGAGCAACTGACGATAGTATATTTTTTTCATATGAGGGATGAATACCAAAAATAGTATTAAAACCGGCATCAGTGTATTTGGAGAGAATAAAAGGATTTGAGCCTTCTATATAGAGTCGAGACTTTATTGAATCAAATTCTGAAACTTTTGACAACCGAGCAATTGCTTTAGCCGTATTTCCATCACTCAATCGATCAAGGTTTTTATAATCAAGCCAGAAATAATGATCTTTTTTAATCATTTCAATACTACGTAAAGTGTCAGACAGGACATCAATTACTGATTCGCTTTTTTCTTAGCGACATTATCACGCAAATAAACAGGTTGTGCTTGATGTGCAGACATTTGTTTGTTTAATTTAAAATCTTGTACGGCCAGCTTCACAATAGTTTCAGCAGATGGAAGATAGTTTTCATAAATTGAATCATTATCTAAATTGAATCTGGATTTTAATGATTCAGAATATTCAGACCACCCGGTACCTGCGCCTACCCAGCTTTTTAATGCTTGATCAGGCAAGTTGTCAACTGAACAAACCAGTTCGTTATCAACCAAAACAATTGAGTCTTCTTCGACATGGTAAGCCCCCCAATAAACCTCCCCCATCCTTGCATCTATTGCGCTTAATACATCTTTATGCCCATGCTGATAATAAACACCAGCAGCAATTGCGGCTAAAGTAGATACTGGAAGCACAGGGATTTCAGCAGCATAAGATAAGCCTTGTATTATGCCAGCCGCGATACGCACGCCAGTAAAAGCACCCGGACCACGAGCAAAAGATAAGGCATCCAGTTGATTTACGACTAGCCCCGCATCAGTTAACAAACGATCAACCATTGGTAAAATTAATTGCGTATGTTCTCGCGGAGCTAATTTATATTCCGAGGTAATCTCACCATCAACATACAAAGCAGCTGAACACGC
Source organism: Gammaproteobacteria bacterium (assembly GCA_030595185.1). Taxonomy (GTDB): domain Bacteria; phylum Pseudomonadota; class Gammaproteobacteria; order SZUA-229; family SZUA-229; genus JAUVDT01. The sequence continues at coordinate 52,728 of JAUVDT010000002.1, read as the reverse complement.
TTCCGTTGCAGTATCGATTGCTAATATTTTCACGAACACACCTCGTCTTGTTGACGAATTGTTTTATAAAAACCTTCAACAGCTTGTATTGATTGAGTCACTTTCATATCAGGTAAGCTTTTTATGAAGGTTTTACCATAACGTTTAGACATAATTCGTGGATCACCAATAACCAATACGCCATAATCTTTAACATCACGAATTAAACGCCCAGCGCCCTGCTTTAAATTAATGACAGCCGTTGGTAATTGAAAATCCATAAATGGATTACCACCACTATTACGAATCTGATCCATTCTGGCTTGCAAGACAGGGTCGCCAGGTGATGCAAATGGTAATTTATCAATCATCACACACGTTAATGCGTCACCGCGGACATCAACTCCTTCCCAAAAGCTGCTGGTACCGAGTAACACGCCCTGTCCTGCATCTTTAAAGGCAGATAATAATTGATGTTTTGGTTTTTGACCTTGTACAAAAATAGGATAATCCAATCGTTGCCTTAGAAATTCATTGGCTTCATTCATTGCACGGTAACTGGTAAATAATAAAAAGGTTCTACCACCACTGGCTTTAATTACCGGTAACATTGCTTGCATTAGTTGAGTGGTATAACGACCATCTGAAGGTTCAGGTAAATTCTCAGGCAAATAAATCAAACCACGGTTTTGATAATCGAAGGGACTGTGCCATATTCCATTTTTATAATTTTCCATTCCTAAACGCTCAGTAAAATGAGCGAAGTCACCACCCACTTGCAAGGTAGCTGAAGTCATAATCCATGCCGCTTTATACGCCTGCATTTGTTGCTGGAATCTTTCCGATAAATCTAATGGCGTCTGATGCAATATAAAACTACGACTAAACGTTTCGTACCAATCGATTGAGCCATCTTGTTTACTGCAAAACTTTGTTAATCGTTGATGTACTTGTAAACAACGCTGATAACAGTTTTCTAAACCTTTGCCTCGCTCAGCTGCCAGCTCTAAAACGTCTGTTAATTCGGTTAATTTTTCTAACAAATCATCAACCGCTGACTTTATGCTGGGCTTGTACATTATTTTTGCCCAGGAATCACGTGTTGTTTCAACACCAAAAGCGAGCCGCATCAGCTTGCCTGTTTCAATCAATTCTTGTGCGATATCTCTCAACTCTCCCATATCAGGAGCGTCTGCAATTTGCTCTGCAATAACATCGTTAGCAAGCAACATTATTTGTCGACTACTGACTGATTGCCCAAAAAAGTTAGAGGCTATTTCAGGTAACTGGTGAGCTTCGTCGATAATAAAAGCTTCAACTTCTGGCAATAGCTCGCCAAAACCCTCTTCTTTTAACGCCATATCGGATAATAAGAGATGATGATTAACAACGATAATATCCGCATGCTGAGCGGCTCTTCTTGCTAATACAACGTGGCATTCTTCATATTGAGGGCAATCACTACCCAAACAATTATCGGCTGTTGAAGTAACCATTGACCAGACTCGAGCATCTTCTGGCACAGAATCCAGTTCTGAAATATCGCCGCTACTGGTTTTGCCTGCCCAATCTTTTACCTGAAACAATTCCATACGTGTTTCACGCGTCATGAATTCCATGTGCTCTGCATGGTATAATCGGTGAATACAAAGATAATTGGCTCTACCTTTTAATAAAGCAACTTCAGCCTGTATGTCTAATGCTTGAATAACAACGGGTAAGTCTTTGTGAAAAAGCTGATCTTGAAGATGGCGAGTGCCTGTGGAAACCAGCGTTTTAACACCTGACATAAGCGCGGGCACTAAATAGGCAAATGTTTTACCAATACCGGTTCCGGCTTCTGCAACTAAATAAGCCTCTTCACTTATCGTTTCAAAAATGGCTTCAGCCAACTTTTGCTGGCCTTCTCTAGGTGTAAAACCGTCTATTACCTGACTAATAAGACCATTTTCACTTAATGCATCACTCACAGAACTCGAACTATTTACGATTGTCACGATACAATTCTCAATAAAGGTCTTTTATTCACATTCAGCATAGTCAACTGGTCGATGGTTCTTCAAAAATGGTAATTTTACAGTATTCTGGCAACCAAAACCTGCCAACAAGCCAGATTTTCTATCCACCCAATGGTAAGTAATATCATCAGGTGGATCTAAGATGAGGTCTTGGAGCGGTATATGCTGAAAAAGATCTGACCATACTCTCAATGCTCCACTCGAACCTGTTAAACCTGTTTCAAAATTATCATCATTCCCTATCCAAACCACAGCTAATTTATCCTGACTAAAACCAGCATACCAACTATCCCGTAAATTATCGGTTGTACCAGTTTTGCCAGCAACTGTAATATTGATTGATGACAGTTTTTTAGCAGTACCGCTTTGGGTAACTTCATGCAAGGCTGTTTTTAGTAGAAATATAGTATCTTCTTTTATTGTATATTTTGCTTCATCTGCAAAATGTACAAGCGGCTTACCATCATGAGAAAGCACACTACGAATTGAATGCAATGATAACTGATGACCATCTGCCGCAATCGTTTGATACATGCTCGCTACTTCAAATGGTGTCAACTCAAAAGCACCAAGCAACATTGATGGATAGATCGGCACATCTTTTTCCAAACCAAGATTACGTAAAGTATTAACAATTTCTTCCAGCCCTATTTTCAAACCCAAACGTACACTAGGCACATTGTATGAGTAAACCAGTGCATCATGAAATATAACGTCGCCGCGATATTTTCTATCATAATTTTGTGGTTGCCAGACATCTCCATTACGAGACTTTAGACTAAGCTGCGTATCTGATAATGGAGTTGATAAATTAAAACCATATTCACTATTAAGTGCCGCTAGATAAATTGCCGGTTTAATTAAAGAGCCGATTTGTCTTGATGCATCTAAAGCACGATTAAATCCATGAAAAGAAGAGTCTTTATCCCCGACTAATGCAAGAACTTCAGAAGTTGCGACATCCGTTACAATAACAGCAGCCTGTAATTCAACATCTTTGTTATATTGTAAGTTTTTAACTGTATTTTTTACGGCTTGCTCTGCTGCTAACTGTACCTGTGGATCCAAAGTCGAAAATATCTGCAAGCCATCTTGTCGTAAAACGTCAGATGTAAAATGTGAGTTTAATTGGCGTTTAATTAAATCTGTAAACGCAGGGAATTTCACGCCTGAACTTACAACTCTTGATGTGATCGTTAAAGGTCGTTTAATGTATTTTTCATGGTGCAGTTTACTAATCACTTGTTGATCAAGCATCACATCAAGAACTAAGTTTCTTCGTTTAATCGCACGCTGTTTATTTTTTCTAGGATTGTAATATGACGGCCCTTTTATCACCCCGATTAAAAGTGCAATTTGATCCGTAGAGAGTTTATTTAAATTTTTATTAAAATAGAATTGACTACCCAGTTCAAACCCATGAATTGATGCACTTCTATTTTGACCTAAATACACTTCATTTATATACGCTTCCAATATGCTATTTTTGTCATAATGAAATTCGAGTAACAATGACATTATTGCTTCATTTATTTTTCTCCAATAACTTCTTTGTGATGATAAAAATAAATTTTTAACCAATTGCTGGGTTAACGTACTGCCACCCTGCCTTTTTTCTCCCGCACGAATATTAACAATTAACGCACGCATTATTGCTAATGGATTAACACCAATATGACTATAAAAAGATCTGTCTTCTACCGCAACCAAGGTTTTAATCAGACGTTCAGGTACATCTGACAATCTCAGCAGTTGCCTGTCTTCAGTATTACCAGGAAAAATATTGCCAATTAATACCGGATCAAGTCGTGTTTTAAGAATAGGTTCAGGCTTATATAAATGTTCTATTTCGATAAGCTGCTGGTCTTTAAAATTTAGACGCATTCCCTGTGATTTAGTCACTTTATCAGTGTCTTTAAATTCTCGACTAATTAACTCAAAGTAATTCTGCCAACGACGATATTGGCCTGCTTGCTGAGGAAAGCCTTTAACCTTTTCATAAGCCATTAAACCTAATTCTCGTTCAAAACCATCAGGATCAAGTTTCATATTAGGTGTTAATTCAAGTGAACGCGCATACAGCTTAGATGGCACAGACCAAATACGACCATCAAATCGTTCTCTCACCTGATAATCCAAATACAATATATAACCTGATATAATGACAAAAAGCAGTAATGAAATTGAAATGCCATAAGGTGATTTGAGACCATTAAGACAATAACTTAGAATGGACTGGCGCTTCTTTGATCGTTTTTTAATCGTTTTTTTAGGTGCTTTTTTAGCTGGGCGCTTACGCATACCCGGCTTTCTTTTTTTAGATTTTTCAAGGCGGCTCAAAAAACCAGATTTATTTTTTGTCATCTATTTAGCTAATACTTAAAATACATTAAAATTACATTCAAATTATACTGCCAATGATACTTTGACCGGAGCAATTACGCTATGCCTGTTACAACACTAGAATCCAGAGACGACATTATTAAAGCCATGCAAACAGCTGAATTCTATGACCATAAGGTCAATGAAATTGTGATGCTGCAGACCCATATATCATGGGTATTCTTAACCGGTGAATATGCATACAAAGTAAAAAAGCCCATGGACTTTGGTTTCTTAAATTTCACCGAACTCAGCCAACGTCAACATTTCTGCGAAGAAGAGATTCGCCTCAATAAACGCCTCGCCAGCGATGTATATATCGAAACCGTCCGTATTACTGGCACGCTATCCAATCCAAGCTTAAATGGTGATGGTGAGGCTATCGAATATGCCGTTAAAATGCGTCAATTTGAGCAATCTCAATTGGCGGATACGCTATTAAGCAACAATCTACTCACCGCTCAACATATCGATAATATTGCTGATCAAGTCGCAGATTTTCATCAATCCATACGCATTTCAGGTAACGAATCCGAGCTTGGCACGGCCAGCAGTGTCAATGCTCCCGTCATTCAAAACTTTGACCAACTTGATCCACTGATTAAAGATGAAAAATCAATTGCTCAATTATCTCGCCTAAGAGATTGGAGCAAAAAAGAATTTAATAAAATATCCTCAATACTTAAACAACGGAAAGAATCTGGCTATGTACGAGAATGCCACGGTGATATGCACCTTGGCAATATGGCACTGATAAACAAACAAATAACCATCTTTGACGGTATTGAATTCAATGATGAATTTCGTTGGATTGATGTAATGAGCGAAGTAGCCTTCTTATTTATGGATTTATTTGATCGTGGACAAAAGGCATATGCATACCGCTTTTTGAACCGCTACCTTGAACAGACGGGTGATTATGAAGGTATTCAGGTTTTACGCTTTTATTTAGTTTACAGAGCCATGGTACGTGCAAAAATCGCCAGCTTCACGCTTTTAACACCTGATCTATCTGTGGCAGATCAAGAAAAGACAATGCAGCAATACACAAGCTACAGCAACCTGGCTGAGAATTTTACTCAAGTCGAGGATGGTATCTCTCTGAGTATCACTCATGGAGTATCAGGTTCAGGTAAAACAACCGTTAGTCAGCAGCTTTTAGAAGAAAAGGGTTCAATTCGTATTCGTTCAGATATTGAACGAAAAAGGCTTTATCAGCTAAAAACAACTGAAAACAGTAAATCCCCTATAGATTCAGGTATTTATACTACTGAGGCTAATTCGAAAACTTACCAGCAACTTGAAATCTTTGCTAAACTAATAGTATCTTCAGGTTTTAGCTGTATCGCGGATGCAACATTTCTTGAAAGAGAAAATAGATTACCTTTTCAAGAACTTGCTACTGAACTTTCAGTCAAATACATCATTATTGAATTTGATGTTAATGAAGCTGAATTCACAAAACGTATTATAGAGCGCAGTTCGAATACTGATAACGCATCTGAAGCAAATATTGATATACTTAAAAAACAGCTCAGCAGTATGGAACCACTGGAAGATGAAGAGAAAGTTTATATACAAAATGTAACTTTCTAGTAAATGGATCACTTATGACTAACGAGCCAATTAATATACTAATAATTGATGATAATGCTGAGAGTATTGAGCATATTCAGCAACTCGTCTCTGCCTGTCATGAATTTAAAATTAACCATAAGTTAAATATTGAATCTGCACTTAAGTTTTTAAAAACAAAACCTTCTGACATCGTTTTGCTTCAGCTCACAATCGGTCTGGATGCAATAAAACAATTACGTCTCATTAAGTCAGACATTCCCATCATCGTAATGGGATGGATTAATGATGAGGCGTCGATTGAAGAAATACTCAAGTCCGGTGCTAATGATTACTTGCTTGAAAACGACCTCAAAGAAAACAAAATAAGACGCTCTATTCGTTTTGCCCTTGCTCGCTATAAAGGCCAAATTGAGCCCTTAGGCTGGACAACTTCTTTAGTGAATAAACTCCATTTAATGGAAGCACTCTACAAAGTAATCACTCAAAACACTAAAAGTTTGAACGAGCAAATACAACTTATATTGAAAACAGGTTGTGAACTATTTGATCAAGAAATTGCAATCTTCAGCCACATAGATAAAAACACATTTATTGTTGAGCAAGGTTATTCAAGCTCAAAAAAAATAAAAGAAGGTCAAAAATTTGACCTAAAGAAAACATTTTGCAGCATTACAATTGAACACAACGAACCAATTGCAATTGACATCGTTAGAAAACCAAAATGGAAAAAGCACCCCTGCTATCTCAATACAGGTCTACTTAGCTATATCGGAATAAATATTTACAAAGAAGGCGAATTATACGGAACATTAAGCTTTTCAAGTTCGCTAGCTAAAGACCAACCTTTTCGAGAAAGCGACTTTGATTTCATAAAAACATTAGCCGAGTGGATGAGAAACATCCTTAGTAACACGCATACATCGATAGATACTGAATTACTCGACATGCACGACCCTGTTACTGGTTTAATGAATAAACAAACATTCATTGAAGACTTAAATAGCTGCGTAAACCGTACACTTAAATCAGAATTTTATTACTTTGCATTACTCTTTTTTGATATCGCTAACTTACACGAAATAGAAACAAAGCTAGATAAAAAACAGTCTAATAACTTCATGAAGCTAATTGGTAAACGTCTAAAAACACAGTTGCGACCTAGAGATACAATTGCTCGTTTTTCAGACACTACATTTGTTATTTTACTAGAAGATGTTTATATCAATGAAACATCATTCGCAGCAGAAAGAATAATAGCTGAAATACAAAAACCTATTTCGATAGGTAAAAATATTTTAAATGTTATCCCCAGCATTGGCATAGCATTAAGTTCAAGCTACAAAAGCACTGATGATATTATTAATGATGCAGAAAAAGCCATTAAAGGCGCCCGTGAACACCACCAAACTTTTTATGTAATAAATCCAGAGCACGCCACAGAACTACAGGAATCCATTCCTAATTCGTAGTACTACCAACTACCAGTGAAACCACCTGATTTATTTTTCTTCTTACGTTTCTTATCACTTTTCTTAATATGAGAAATCATTCTGTTTTTCTTAACTTGTTGTCGCCTAGACAGTACATTACGACGACCTGCATATGGGTTATCTCCCGCTTTAAATTCTATTCGAATTGGGGTACCTTTTATTTTCAGCACTTGCCTAAAAAAATTCATTAGATAACGTTTATAGGGTGCAGGCACCAATTCAGGGTCAGGGCCATGAATAATAATTATTGGAGGATTACGACCTCCCTGATGCGCATACCTCATTTTTAAGCGACGAGCTTTTACAATAGGAGGTTGATTAGCTTCCGCAGCTTTCTCTAACAATCTAGTCAATTCTGGAGTCGTTAAATTCATGAATGCAGAATCATATGCATCATTTATTGCTTTATAAAGCAGACCCACATTGCTTCCATGCAGAGCAGATATGAAATATATATCTGCAAACTTAACAAAACCTAACTTTCGTTCTAAGTCTATTTTAATTCTGTCTTTATCGTAATCATCCATACCATCCCATTTATTAACCGCTATTACCAAGGCTCTGCCTGCATCAATAATATAACTTAATAAACTTAAATCTTGATCAGATACACCTACATGCGCATCAATAATTAGAATAACAACATTGGCATAATCAACAGCCTGTAATGACTTAATAACACTAAACTTTTCAACTGTCTCTTTTATGTTTTTGCGTCGACGAACACCGGCTGTATCAATCAACACATACTTTTTATCATCACGTTCAAAAGGTACTAATATTGTATCGCGCGTGGTTCCTGGCTCATCAAATGCTACAACACGGTCTTCACCTAAAATACGATTTATAAGTGTAGATTTCCCCACATTAGGCCGCCCAACCATTGCAACTCGTATACCGTCCGCTTCTTCAAGAGCTTCGCTAGCCTCGAACTCAAACTGACTAAATATGGACTCCATCATAGATGGAACGCCACGATTGTTCGCAGATGAAGTCCCGTACAAATCTTTAATCCCTAATGAATAGAAATCCGCTTTTGCCTGATCAATATCAAAACCATCAATCTTATTTACAACTAGGAATATTTTTTTACCATATCGGCGTAGTTGTTCAGCAATATTTTCATCAGCAGTAGTTAAACCATCTTTTGCATCAACTAAAAATAAAATAAGCGTTGACTCTTCAATAGCCAGCAAAGTTTGTGCGGCCATTTTTACATCGACACCTTCAGTTTCGCCGCTTAAACCACCTGTATCTATAACAGTGTACTCAACATCCTCATGCTCAGCATGACCATATTTTCGATCACGTGTTAGACCAGGATAATCCGCCACAAGAGCATCTCTTGTTTTTGTAAGACAATTAAATAATGTAGATTTACCTACATTCGGCCGCCCAACTAGCGCTATAACAGGATTCATAATTTTCTCATTAATTAAGCAAGATATTAGACATGAAATTATCAGTCAAATGATCAAGATCAGTTTTTTTATCATTTATGGTAAAAATATTATTTTTACCTGATATTTTTACTTTCATCTTATCTAAATGCAGGTCTAAATATTTTAACTTCAACATGCTTCTTAGAAACACATCGACATTTTTTGTTGATACACCTATATTAGATGAAATAATTTCATATATACGTCTAAACAACTTTAAATTTATGCTAACTTCAATTTCAGATTGTTTATCTGAAAAGTAATTCAACGGATCCACAGAAGCAGATTCTTTTCTGTTTAACTGAGCAGTCATAGCATACGTACCATGTTCAGAGTAAAAGTTAAGAGGCTTCACACTAAACGAACTAAAAGTATATTTATCTAAACTCATCCCAAGTTCATTAATTTGAAAGGGATCGAAATCATTTAAACCTAAACTAAGAGATAAACTATTAACCTGCTCATTAAATAAATTTATTTTAGATGCATTCAAGTTAACATCAAGATCTAACAACCCTTTATCGATTGTATGTTCAAATCGAGCCGATACTTTCCTAAAATCGATAATTCTACTTTTCACTTTGAGCTTCATTAAATCGAAGCTTACTACCAAATCACCAATAACAGCATCATTTTTATATACCTCATCAAAACTTAGTATGAGATTTTCTAATTCAAAAAATGAATGCTCATAAGTCAGTAATTCAGGAATATGAATTTCACCTTTATAACGATTTTCTCGTTCAGTGTAATGAAGTTCAAAATCGATTTTTTTCGCTTGAGTTACTACAGAAGCCTTATTAACTTTCTTTGTTGGAATGGACAGGTTTGCATACACATCTCCATTAAAACTAACATATGCTTTCATTTGCACAATAAATCTGGATGATAGCGCTGTAACAATATAATCATCAGTTACATTTTTCGGTAGCACATCACCCTGAATAACCATATTTACAAATGGCAACCTACCTTCAAGCATTAAACCCAGATACAAAGGCCCATGAATTATTTGATGCTTAAACTCGAACAATATATTTTTATCAACATTCTTTACAACTAATTTAGCATCTGATCTAAACCAATGCCTCTCATAAGAAACCACTTCAAATGTAAAGTCTGTACCATTTGATATTGTTTTAATAAGATCAGAATAATCGGCTTGTATCTTATACCCCGAAAAATAAGGCAACACAGACACTAGTAATAAGAAAACAAAGACTATCGCTAAAATAATCTCCAGCAAATAATCCCGCAGAACATTCATTACAATACTAACGAACTCAATTTAACAACATGAATCATAGATCGTTTTGACTGTAGATAAATCTTATCACCTATTACGATAGGGTTAACATCAATACCAGCTTTATCTATTTGTGCACGAGCCAATTGATGACCATCAGACTTAGCAATTATATGAAGATACCCCTGGAAATCAGCAATTAGAATATCATCCCCCATGATGACAGGAGATGTAAGTTTACGTGATGAAAAATCGGTCTGCTTCCAAACTGTTGCACCCGTTGTAGCATCTAATGCCCAAATATGGCTATTATCATCAGTAATATACAGTCTATTATTTTCAAGCGTCATATTCTTTGTAACTGACATTTTTTTAGCCCATAGAAAGCCACCTGACTTTAAATCAAGCGCCACTATTCTGCCTTGAAAACCTGCAATATAAATAACATTATCATTTACAATTAAATCAGCATCTAAATCAACCAGACGTTCTACCTCTGACCGGCCACGAGGAATTGTAATTGTTTTTTCCCAAAACAGGATACCGGTCTCTACATTTAAAACAACAATCTTGCCATTATCTAAACCTGTAATAAGTTTATCTTGCAAGATATAAGGTGCTCCACCACCTCTAACACTGAGAGCTGGCACTTCTCTTTGGTAAATCCATTTCTGCTTACCAGTCTGCGCATTCAACGCAGTTAATTGCCCATCAACAGTCTTTACAATAACCGTATTATTAGACATTACTGGTCGAGTTAGTACTTCACTACTAACTCTCACTCTCCAGGCAATGTCACCATTAACCGGATTTAAAGCAATCACTTCACCACTACGAGTACCTATCAAGTACAGGTTATTATTACCGCCAATTGCTGAAGTAAAGTTAACATTGAGTTTTTTCTGCCAGCGAATCGTAAAATTATTTTTATCAAATACTGTTACTTGACCTTTAGAATCAGAAAAAATAATTTCTTTTTTTAATTCCAAAGGATCTATTCGAATATACTGAGATAACGAGCCGCCATAAGTTATTTCATGGAGAAGTTTTAATTTATATGATTCTTTAAAATCAACCAATACAGCCGGTGGCTCAGCATTATCAACAGACCCACCGCAACTAATTAAAGTTAATACCAGCGACAACAAAATAATTAATTTCATGCAGCAGGACTCATTGTAGATTCACCTAGATTATCTCTTTTCATTTGCAAAAGATTATTACTGTTAGAATTGTTTAACAAAAGCGCTTTATCATATGCAGTTCTGGCACTATCGATATCACCTTTAGAATAATGAGCATCGCCACGAAGTTCTTCATAAATTGACTGAAACTCATTTATCACTTCAACTGATAGCACTTTTAAAGCATCATCAGCTTTACCAAGATCTATCAAAATTCGTGCTTTTCTTTCTTTTGCAACTAATACAAGTACGTTCTGATTATTATTGGTAATAATCTCATCCAAAACATCGATCGCTTTTTGTTTCTCCCCGGCTTCATAATGCTCTTTAGCTAAAACAAGCCCTGCAGAAGAAAGGTATGCAGTTGATGAATAGTTTTTCTTAATCTTTTCAAAAACAGCTGCTTTATCAACAGACAACTTAGATTGCTCATCCACATTGATTACCTGTTCAAATAAAGCACTCGCTTCAGCTTTTTGTGACATTGAGTAATCTAAATAGTATCTCCAGCCTATAATTAAGCCAAAACCAATAACAGCTCCAAAAATGATTTGTTTGCCATTTTCTTTCCACCATTTTTTTAATGCTTCTACTTGTTGTTCTTCTGTTTCAAATTCCATTACAAGACCTATTTATATATTTTTTAAGAATGTATTTAGTTCATTGACAGAGACTAACTGTTGCTCTTGTTTCTGTCTTAAATATTTAATAATAACTTCACTTTTGCTGATTTCGTCTTCACCTAAAATCACAGCCACCTTCGCACCTGACTTGTCGGCTTTTTTAAGCTGACTTTTTAGACTACCACCCATACAGTTTGAGATGATGATTAAATCAGCATTTTCTTTCCGAAGCTGATCTGCCAGCACCATGCCTTCAATTTCTGCAGCTTCACCCAACATAACACAATATATATCAGGAGTTTCAGGGTCAGGTATTAATCCATCTTCATCAAGCAATGATAATAGTCGTTCTAACCCAATGGCATAACCTGCCGCAGGAGTATCTTTACCACCCAATTGCTGAACTAAACCATCATAACGACCACCTGCACATATTGTTCCTTGAGCACCTAACTTATCAGTTATCCACTCAAATACCGTTTTGCAGTAATAGTCTAAGCCGCGAACAAGGTTTGCATTAACGACATAATCAATACCCGCCCTATCGAGTATATTTTTAAGTTTTTCAAAATGAATTCTGGATTCATCATCCAGATACTCTGAAAGTTTTGGAGCATTATCAACTACTTCTTTCAAATCCGGATTTTTCGTATCTAGTATTCTCAATGGATTTGAATACAGACGTCTCTGGCTATCTTCATCCAACTGCTCTTTGTGCTTTTCAAAATAGGCTATGAGTATTTCTTTATAATTATTTCTTGCTTCGTTACTTCCTAGAGAGTTAATCTCAAGACGAACACCCGTAAGGCCTAATGATTCCCATAATGCAGCTGTCATTAAGATCAACTCGGCATCTATTTCCGCATTAGCCATACCAAAGGTTTCAACACCTATTTGATGGAACTGACGATACCTTCCCTTTTGTGGACGCTCATGCCGAAACATAGGGCCCATATACCATAATCGCTGTAATTGATTATGCAATATGCCTGACTGTACACCCGCTCTAACACAACTAGCAGTACCTTCTGGTCGTAAAGTAAGGCTATCGCCATTTCTGTCTTCAAAAGTGTACATTTCTTTCTCTACGATATCAGTAACCTCACCGATAGAACGAGAAAACAAAGCGGTAGACTCTACGATGGGCATACGAATTTCGTGATAGTTATAACGTTTCATTTGAGCAAATAAAGCTGACTCTAAATACTGCCATTTGAATGACTCAGATGGCAGGACATCATGCATACCGCGGATAGATTGTATATTTTTAGACATAATTATTTATATTTTTCTCAAAACAATTCGTAAGCTTATGTGATTTATAAATCATTCACTTTTGAAGGAATACTTTCTTTATTACTGTTATTTAAAACATCCTGTTTAACTTGTTTCTCTAACATGCTATCCATCGACATAGTAAATCGTGCTATTTGATTACTTCTTACATGGCGTGAAATATCATATTGAATATCATTTAAAGTAATAGAAATCACTGTTGCCTTGCCAAGAAACACACTAAAGGGCTCTTGCCCCTTTAATTTAGCCACTTCACCTTTTTTAAGTAAACTGAAATACAACAATTGATTATTAGCATCAGAAACCTCAATCCAACAATCGTCTTTTGCTGTTATAACAACTTCATCCGAACCCACATTCGCAATTGGACTCGCTTCTTTAGCTAAAGCAATAATTTTACCTGTCTTATCCACATCTGTGACTTCATCAGAACCAGTCAACTCTATTTCTTCTTCAACAATAGAATCAGTTAACTCTATTTTTTCTTTAACAACAGAAGCAACAAGATCATCACCCTGTTTAACATCAGTTTGATCATTTAACTCAACTTCACTTCGCACAACCAAAACAACTTCATTTATTTCACTATCAACAACATTAGTATCAACATCAATAATACTTTCAACTTCATTGGTTACAGTTGATTCCTTAATTTCAGAATCAGGTTGTTTATCATCAAATTTTTGAAACCAAATAATAAATAAAACAACAGCAATTAACACTAATGAATAACTTATTATTCGCATACCAACATCATTACTTGTTGCTTGTGTAGGTAAATCTGAAGTTGAGCTAAGAACAGGATTGTCTGATTTATCATTAACAGATTCATTGTATAAACCTATTATTTCTTTCTCGTTTAAACCAACTATTTTAGAAAACAAACGCAAATAGCCGCACGTAAATGCTGGCGGAGGTAAAAGAGCAATATTCGATGCTTCAATATGCTCAATTTTTTCAATTGAAAGCTTTAATGTTTCTGAAACATGAGCCAATGAAATATCTTTTTCTTCTCTGGCTATCTTTAATTTAGTGCCAAAATCTAAACCGCTATCGATACTCATTAACGTATTAACCCCATTGCCAAACCTGCTTCATCTGAATCAGGAAACTCTTTATATAATTTACTTATTAGTTTATTAGTGACCTGTTTATCACCCAATGATTTTTCTGCCGTAATTTGAAGCCACAAACTCTTTGCAGAAGGCTTAACAATACTATGATACCTTTGAACATAAGCCCGCGTCATTAGAAAGCGTTTACTTTTAACTCCTAATATAGCCATTGAATACAGCGCTGATATTGACTTTGGATCTTTACGTAAAGCTTTTCGTAAATAAGATTCAGCTACTTTGTATTTAGAACTAGTCAACGCACATTTACCGGCATTAATTAAAGCGACGATAGGCGTTTTATAATAGGGATCATTAATTGCTTTTTGAAATAACGTTTGTGCCTCTTCATAACGAGACTGGTTACATAAATATGTACCAAAGTTATTTTTTATATCTGAGTTATCAGGAGCAAGACTAATAGCCTCTTCATAATGGCTAATAACATCATCATGCTGACCAACATTTTCTAATAATAAAGCCATTGTGCTATGAGCTAAAGCATTATCAGGGTCTTGATCTAAGGCTTTTTCCAACTTCGTTCTAGCAAGCCCTACTTTCTTTTGTAGTAAGTAGGATGCACCCAACCGAACATTAATATCAGCAGCTTTCCTATAATTTGGACCATCTTTTCCCTGAAACGATGAACAACCTGTAATGACCTGCATCCCCAAAAACATAAGAGTAGTTATTATTATAATTTTCATTTATTTCATTCCATAACGCGGATTTTCAAATTTTCTTTCTCGTCGACTTTTATCTTCGACTTTACCTACTAGCTGACCACATGCTGCATCAATATCTTCACCCCTGGTTTTTCTTATTGTCGCTATCAATCCCGATTTCATTAATATTTCTTTAAATTCTTTAATAACAGGCATCGGTGAACACTCATAACCTGAATCAGGAAAGGGGTTAAAAGGTATCAGGTTTACTTTTGCTGTAATGCCTTTTAATAATTTTACTAATTTTACCGCATCATCACGACTATCATTAACACCATCGAGCATGACGTATTCAAATGTAATATGAGTTTTTGCTGACTGGTTATTTATATACTGACGACATGATGCCATTAAGTCTTTTAGAGGGTATTTTTTATTAACAGGAACAAGACTATCTCTAATTTTATCTGTCACGGCATGTAAAGACACAGCCAATGCAACATTTGTATCTTGCCCTAATAAATCAAGTTTTGGCAATACGCCAGACGTACTCAATGTTACGCGACGCTTACTTAATCCATATGCATTATCATGCATAAAAATAGTAATTGCTTTTAATACATTGTCATAATTAAGAAGAGGCTCCCCCATTCCCATTAAAACAACATTTGTTATTTTACGATCTTCTCGGCTATTGCTACCTAATAATCGACTAGCCATCCAAACCTGTGCAACAATTTCTGCAGATGTTAGGTTACGACTAAACCCCTGACGAGCTGTAGAACAAAAACTGCAATCAAGTGCACAACCCACTTGCGAAGAAATACACAATGTTCCTCGACCAGATTCAGGTATATATACTGTTTCTATCTTGTTACCACCATCAATCTGCATTACCCACTTACGAGTGCCATCAGAAGAGGTTTGATCAAACACTATTTCTGGTGCATCAATTGATGCGACCTGCTTTAATGTTTCGCGCAAGGTCTTACTGATATTGGTCATTTCATCAAAGTCTGCTGCCAGATGTTGATGCAACCATTTCATGACCTGAGAAGCACGAAAGGCCTTTTCCCCCGATTTGGTGAAAAAGACCTCAAGATCCTGCAGGGTCATACCCAGCAGGTTTTGTTTAACCGGCTTATCTAGCAGATTAACGGGTACGTTCACAAATACCTTCTGGGAACATCAACGCAATTTCTTCCGCTGCTGTTTCAGCTGCATCTGAACCGTGCACTGCATTTTCGTCGATAGAATCTGCGAAATCAGCACGGATAGTACCGGCTTCTGCATCTGCTGGGTTTGTTGCGCCCATAATATCGCGATTCTTAGCAATAGCACCTTCACCTTCAAGAACCTGACACATAATAGGACCAGAAATCATGAAAGAAACAAGGTCATTAAAGAAAGGACGCTCTTTGTGTACACCGTAGAAAGACTCAGCCTGCTCGCGTGACATGTGGATCATTTTAGAAGCGACGATCTTTAAACCTGCTTTTTCAAAACGGCTGTAAATTTCACCAATAACGTTCTTGGCAACAGCATCAGGTTTGATCATTGAATAAGTGCGCTCTAAGGCCATGTAGTAACTCCAGTATAATTAAATTAAAAATCAGTAAATAAGAATAAACAAACCCGCTTATTTTACGCGGGTTTGAGGTTTGAATAAAGGCCGAAAAACACTATTTTAGCGGGCTTTGTCAGTCTTTTTCTTCGATCCAAGCCATTTGAATAGCTTCGAGTATTTTTTCGCCAGATCTATCAGGATCATCGTCAAAATCAGGCAATTCACAGACCCATTGATGCAAGTCTGTAAAACGTATCTTTTTAGGGTCGATTTCAGGATGAGTCTCATCTAACTCAATTGCGATATCGAGTGTATCTATCCATTTTAATCTCATAATAAGCCTCTAGTGGTTCTCTGAAACCATATTGATGGTGTATTTTGGAACCTCAATAACTAGATCAACATCACCTACTTTTGCCTGACAGCTTAAGCGTGAATCTGGATCTAAGCCCCATGCTTTATCTAGAAAATCATCTTCCGTTTCAGTTGCTTCTTCTAAAGAATCACCACCTTCGCGAATATAAACATGACACGTGGTACATGCACATGACTTTTCGCAGGCATGCTCTATCTCAATACCATTAGCAAGGGCCGCATCACAAATTGTGACACCTGGCTCCGCTTCAAACACTTTACCATCCGGACACATTTCATCATGTGGTAAAAAAATTATTTGAGTCATTTAACATTAACCTCTGGTTTCAATTACTGATAACTGTTTAAGCATCTTTATCAGCTGTGTATTCATCTATCTTATGTCCTGCCATTGCATCATGAATACTTTGATTCATTCGTCGTGCAATATAGTCTTCACAAGTTTTCTCTAAATCTTTTATCGCCTGTTTAATAATTTCGGCTTTTTCACTGGTTTTTCTAACTTCAGCTAACTTTATTCGCGACTGGTCAATTCTAATTCTTTCATCTGCCGACAATAAACGTTCGCCATCCGATAATAATGCAGCATCTATCGCCTCAATAACACGATCGGCTTCTACCTGCTCTTCCCGTAGTTTGCGCACATCCATATCTTCTTTAGCATTTTCCATTGAGTCGCGTAACATACCCTCAATCTCATTGTCTGAAAGACCATAAGAAGGTTTAACAGTTACATTCGTCTCAACACCGCTGCCTTCTTCTTTCGCTGAAACACTAAGCAAGCCATCTGCATCTACTTGATAGGTAACACGAATACGTGCAGCACCCGCCACCATTGGTGGTATTCCGCGTAATTCAAACCGTGCAAGTGAACGACAATCTGACACTAATTCTCGTTCACCTTGAACAACGTGAACAGCCAGTGCTGTTTGTCCATCTTTATACGTTGTAAAATCTTGTGCTCGTGCAACAGGGATTGGCGTATTACGGTGAATAATTTTTTCAGCTAAGCCCCCCATTGTTTCTATACCAAGAGACAACGGTAAAACATCCAGTAACAATAAATCGCCATCCTGATTATTACCGGCCAAAATATCAGCTTGTAACGATGCGCCTAATGCAACGACCTCATCCGGGTCAATATTCGTCAAGGGTTCGATATTAAAAAACTGACCAACTTGTTCTCTAACTACGGGCACACGTGTTGAACCACCCACCAATACAACATTTTTGATTTCATCTTTATCAATACCGGCATCACGTAATGCGCGACGACATGATGCTAATGTCTTACTCACTAATGAAGACACTAAGTCATTAAATGATTCTTTGCTTAACTCATGCTGCCAATTATTTCCATCAAGTTCTAATGTAACAGCCACTGAATCTGCACCTGTTAACGCTTCTTTTGCACGGCATGCTTCTGTGATAATTTGTCGATTAAGCGATGGTGTAAGCTCTGTGATTTTTGCTTCTGCCATCATCCATTCAGCAACAGCTAAATCAAAGTCATCGCCACCAAGTGCACTATCACCACCGGTAGACAAAACTTCAAAAACACCTTTATTTAAGCGCAGAATAGATATATCGAACGTACCACCACCTAAGTCATAGATGGCAACCACACCCTCTTCGCCACTATCTAAACCATAAGCAACTGCTGCGGCAGTGGGTTCATTTAAGAGACGCAACACTTTTAAGTCAGCAAGTTTGGCAGCATCTTTAGTGGCTTGACGTTGCGCATCATCAAAGTAAGCAGGTACTGTAATGACAGCACCCGACAAATCTCCACCTAATGTTTTTTCAGCGCGCATTTTCAGAGCTTTTAAAATATCAGCTGAAACTTCAATGGCACTAAAATCACCGGCAACTGTTTTTATCCGAGGCACACCAGTTTCTTCACCCGTAAATTCATACGGTAAATGTTCACCCAGTGTTTTTAAATCTTTTGTTGCTCTACCCATTAAACGTTTTACAGAAACAACGGTATTATGAGGGTCTGCAATCGCTTGATCTTTTGCCGCTTTACCAACGGTAATCGTTTTGTCGGCAGCGTAATGAACAACTGAAGGCAAAATTGAATTTCCATCGTCATTTTTTAATGTAGTAGATTCACCACTTCGAACGGATGCAACAAGAGAGTTTGTGGTGCCCAAGTCTATACCAATCGCAAGCTTGTGTTGATGCGGCGCGGTTGATTGACCAGGTTCTGCGATTTGTAATAAAGCCATTACTTAATTCCGAACTTAACCCAGTAACTCGTCTTCAATAGCCACGGCTATATCATCAAGTTCCTGCGTGTTTTTATTTAAAAACTGCATTTTACGAGACCACTCATGCGCCTCACTATACTTTTCTTTTTCGTAAGCCGATGAATAGGATTGCATAACATCGGCTAACATTTTTTTTACTTGTTTCATTAGACGATCAATTTCATCTAATGGATCAGCTTTTGAACGTACTGATTCTATTTCTTCACGTAACTCCATCTGTTCCATTAAGAACATAGGGTCCATTGTCGTATCTTGTTCGTGGTCAATATCTAAGCCCGCTAATTTCAATAAATAATGAGCTCTATTAACAGGTGACTTAAGAGTCTCGAAAGCTTGATTAACCAGAGAAGTTACTTGTACCGCTAAACGACTTTGTTGTTCACCTGCGTTTACAAATTTATCTGGGTGCACTTCTTTTTGTAACTCTCTATACAAAACAGACAATTGCGCATTATCCAAATCGAATGACACTGGAATATTAAAAATCTCGAAATAGTTTTTTGAAAATAAATCAGACATTTAGCTTTGAATCAATAATTAATAGGTTGGATAAATTAAAAACCCCGACGTCGATTAAGTTGCCGGGGTTATTAGAGGATAATAAATGAAGTTCATCAAACAGTGAAACTTTCACCACAACCACAACGATCGCCTTCATTAGGGTTATTAAATGCAAACCCTTCATTAAGACCTTCTTTTGTGTAATCTAACTCCGTACCATCGATATAGACTAGGCTTTTTTTATCAACAATAACTTTTACACCATTGCCTTCAAAAACCTCGTCATTGTCAGTGACTTCATCAACAAATTCGATAACATAAGCCATACCAGAGCAACCCGTCGTTTTAACACCTAAACGGATACCAACACCACTACCGCGATTAGCTAAAAAAGTACTGACACGTTCAGCTGCCGGAGCAGTTATCGTAATAGCCATTGTTAGTGGAAACCTCTATTAATTCTTTGACTGATAGTCTTTGATTGCAGATTTAATTGCATCTTCAGCTAATACTGAGCAATGCACTTTAACTGGTGGCAAAGCCAGCTCATCAGCAATATCCTGATTTTTAATCGCTTTAGCTTCGTCTAAAGTCTTACCTTTAACCCATTCAGTTAACAATGAGC
This sequence comes from Gammaproteobacteria bacterium, assembly GCA_030595185.1. Classification (GTDB taxonomy): domain Bacteria; phylum Pseudomonadota; class Gammaproteobacteria; order SZUA-229; family SZUA-229; genus JAUVDT01. The sequence goes on along the minus strand of JAUVDT010000002.1, from coordinate 32,372 downwards.
TTGATGCAATAGCGGAACCACAACCATATGTCTTAAATACAGCATCTTCGATAACACCGTCATCACCGACTTTAATTTGTAGACGCATAACATCACCACAAGCAGGTGCACCAACCATACCAGTGCCAACACCCTTCTCGTCTTTATCGAAGCTACCTACATTTCTTGGATTCTCATAGTGATCCAGTACTTTTTCGCTATATGCCATGATCTTAATACCTCTAATATAATGCTTATTTTACGCTGTTTTAGTCTATTTCTAAACCATAAAAGCAAATTCTAATAATCTAAATGCCTAAAAATGCACTTGAGCCATGCTTTTCGTCGTAAAGACACTGTAACGCAAAGAAAACCGAGTTATTTTAGGCTCTTTACCACAAGAAATTCTTCAAACTCTAAGCCTTCGATATTTCATTTCTGGGTAGGCGCGAAGTTGATTTTAAAGCGCAGTTTGCTTGTAGCAAATGAGCATTTGAAATCGGCTTCGCAACACCCCCAGAAGTGAAATAATGCAGGCGCACTCAATTTCTATTCTAGAGCATCAATGCTTTATTTCTGAGTAGGCGCGATTCTGAATTTGAAGCGGAGTTTACGAGTAGTAAATGAGCATTCAAATTCAGGATTGCAACACCCTCAGGGGTAAAGCAGTGATAGCTCTAGTGGGCAGCCCACTGTACTGAATTTAAGTCTATGCCCTCTTTATACATATCCCAAAGAGGGCTTAAAGCACGCAGTTTCACCACTGCTTTGCGCACTTCTGCTATTGCGTAATCAATCTCTTCTTCTTTTGTAAACCGACCGATACTAAAGCGTAATGAACTATGTGCTAATTCATCGTTACGACCTAAAGCACGTAATACGTAACTAGGCTCTAAACTGGCTGAAGTACATGCTGAACCACTTGAAATCGCAAGGTCTTTCAAGCTCATCATCAAACTTTCACCTTCGACAAAGTTAAAACTGGCATTGAAGATACCTGGAACACCCAAATCTAAATCACCGTTAATGTAGACTTCTTCCATGTCTTTAACGCCATTCCATAAGCGATTACGTAAGGCGATAATATGCTCACGGTCTTTACTCATTTCTTCTTTAGCGATTCGAAACGCCTCACCCATACCAGCAATTTGGTGTGTCGCTAATGTACCTGAACGCATACCACGCTCATGACCGCCACCGTGCATTTGGGCTTCTAAACGAATTCTTGGCTTACGACGCACATATAACGCGCCGATACCTTTTGGACCATAGACTTTATGTGCTGAAAGGCTGATTAAATCGACCTTCATTGCTTCAACATCAATTTCTACTTTACCTGCGCTTTGGGCCGCATCGACGTGAAAAACAATACCTTTGTCACGACAGGCGTCACCAATTGCAGCGATATCTTGAATAATACCGGTTTCATTATTAACGTGCATAATGCTCACTAAAACAGTGTCATCACGCATAGCAGCTGTAATTGTTTCTAACTTAACGATGCCATTTGGCTCAGGGTCTAGATAAGTTACTTCAAAACCTTCACGTTCTAACTGACGACAGCTATCCAATACAGCCTTGTGTTCAGTTTTACTGGTAATTATGTGCTTACCTTTCTTTTGATAGAAATGAGCAACACCTTTAATCGCAAGATTATCTGACTCTGTAGCACCTGACGTGAACACAATTTCTTTCGGATTAGCATTCAATAAAGCCGCTACGTTCGCGCGCGCCTCATTAATAGCATTTTCTGCTGCCCAGCCAAAAGAATGAGAACTTGATGCAGGGTTACCATAATCACCATCTGGTGTTAGATATTGAATCATTTTTTCTGCAACACGAGGATCAACCGGTGTCGTTGCTGCATAATCAAAATAAATAGGAAGCTTCATAATTTACTCTCAACGAGCCTCTTGTCTTAGCGCTGTTGCTTGTCTTTTAGCCAAAGCAAAACGACCATTAATCTCATCGCGTTCCATTGCTAATTGACGAATACCAGGACGATTAACAAATTGAGATAATGTAATATCATTTAAAAAATCATATAAACGAGTACTTAGCTCAGTCCACAATTCATGCGTCAAACAACGCTGTCCATTTTGACAATCACCTGCGCCACCACAATTTGTGATATCAACGCGCTCATCAACGGCAACTATAATTTCGGCGACTGTGATGCTGTCTGCTGGGCGAGCTAATTTATAACCACCACCCGGCCCACGTACACCGTCAACTAAACCGCTTTTGCGTAATTTTGAAAATAACTGCTCTAAATAGGATAGAGAGATACCCTGACATTGGGAAATATCAGCAAGTGTCACAGGACCCACACCATCATGAATGGCTAAATCCATCATTGCTGTGACACCATATCGACCTTTAGTAGATAACCTCATTTGAACTCCCGTTGAATTCCTGACTAGATTAGCAGGGAATTTATCTTAACCTAGTAAATTAGTCAAGTATTAATAAACGAGAGTTAATTGATATTTAAAAAAGAATCAGAATAATTCTAAAATTGAACATTTTTAACAATAGATTCAATGAGTTAATAGAAATCTAGCCCAGCTCTGATAATTCTCGATGCATTTCTTCAGGATCAGGCAGATTGAGTTCAAGCAGTCGCCGCAGGTGGGTCAAGCTTTCTAAATCGATATCACTCCACTCAAGACCGACTAAATGCTCCTCAATATGCTTTACTTTGACATGCATTTTAATAGCCGCATCAGCACCTAAGCGAAAATCCATCTCGTACACGTCATCTAAACTTGCAGAAACATCATCAGGAAACATAACCAATAGTCCTTTTAATGAGATATCAACCAAATGACACACCCAAGACGCATCGCCATGATCCATTACTACTTCAGCATCAAAGCCCACACGCTGATAATGTCGTCTGTCATCACTCATTTCATTTCTCACTATTGGCAATTTTAATAAAATACATTAAAAGTATAGACCGTTATGAGCAAGCCACAAGCATCAAACCCTGCGCCAGCTAGTTTGTTGACCATTATCTTCTAGCTCAACACCCATCGCATGTAATTGATCGCGGATTTCATCTGCTCGCTGCCAGTTTTTATCCTGTTTTGCCTGAATACGCTCATTAACAAGACTGTCTATTTCTTTACTGTCATCCGAAATATCACCGCCAGCTGCACTCTTAAGGAATTCATCAGGGTTATCTTCAAGCAAACCTAAAATTCCAGCCAGGTTCTTTAAAGTGCTCGCGTACTTAATGGCATCTTCCGGCTCATCATTACGACTCTTGTTAATTTTATTAGCCAAATCAAACAATACAGCCAAAGCCTCTGCCGTATTAAAGTCTTCATTCATTGCATCATTAAAACGAGATACTGATTCGTCATCCAGATCACCGCTCTTGATATCCATACCCCGTAGAGATGTATACAGACGCGCCAAAGCAGATTGCGCAGAATCCAATAGACTATCGGCATAATTTAATGGGCTACGATAATGGCTAGCCAAAATAAAGTACCTGACCTCTTCAGCCCGATATTGTTTTAGCACTTCTCGAATGGTAAAAAAGTTGCCCAAAGATTTCGACATTTTTTCATCATCAATTCGCACAAAGCCATTATGCATCCACACATTAACAAATTTTTCGCCGGTCGCAGCTTCTGATTGTGCAATTTCGTTTTCATGATGCGGAAACTGCAAATCTTGTCCGCCTCCATGAATATCAAAATGATTACCCAAGCAACATGTCGACATTGCCGAGCACTCAATGTGCCAACCAGGACGGCCTTTACCCCAAGGCGAATCCCAACTAGGCTCATCCGGTTTAGCGGCTTTCCACAATACGAAATCTAGTGGGTCTTTTTTATTGGTATCAACAGCAACTCGCTCACCAGCTCTTAAATCCTCAAGTTTTTTACCCGATAGTTTACCGTAGGTTTTGAATTGATCGATGGCGTAATACACGTCACCATTATCACCAGCATAGGCAAAACCCTTATCAATAAGATCAGACACCATTTTAATGATGTCATCCATATAGGCAGTGGCTTTAGGCTCATCGTCTGGCGGCAAAATATTCAGTGCCGCTGCATCTTCATGCATTGCTTCTATAAAACGCCCAGTGAGTTTGGTGAAATCTTCTGCATTTTCATTTGCACGCTGAATAATTTTATCGTCAATATCAGTAATATTTCGGATATAGGTAACGTCATAACCACTGCTGCGTAAAAAGCGCGTCACCATATCAAACACAACCAACACGCGAGCATGACCAATATGACATAAATCATAGACCGTCATACCACAGACGTACATTTTCACTTTGCCTGGTTCAATCGGTACAAATTCTTCTTTTTTATTCGTCAGGGTATTGTATATTCGCAGCATAGTTTTCCACTGTTAGTACTTTAAACGCGTATTAAATAAGTTATTGGTGCATTGTACTATGAAGCACCAATGCAATCACTGAGGTATTACTGCTAAGGGTTTTTATTTGATTAGATTGCTGCTATTGGAAGCTAAAATCGATCCAACATGCTCGGCTCAAATGAATCTGTCGATAAAGATAAACCTGCTTTTTCCATACGTTGATCAAGAGCATTAATCAACAATAGCAAATCTTCAATCGTAATGGTGTTGTCATCTAACTCATAAAGCTGTTTAGAACCTCGATACATAAAGTTCATAACTATCATCGCATCTTTATCATCAGCTTCAACAGCAGACTTAATCTTACGCTGCTTTCGCTGTATTTTATTTAACAGTTGTTTTAAATCCCACACATACACCACTTCAGACATATACGAATGGTAGCGATACTTATTAACCACATAGACCACAATGACAGCTGCAGTCGCGACGGCAGCAATTATATGATAAAAATGCGAAGCTTCAGGCTGACTAAAAATATAAATAAACAGTGCAGAAGTACCCTGCGAGATAATAATCAAAGCCGCTGCCATACAAAAAATCACAACATTAAGATGCTTGCGATAGCGCGCCTTATCGATTTCTTTTAACTTCATAGAAATATCCAAATAAATATATAACGTGTATTTTAACGCAGAGCTGAAGCCTTAGTTAAATACTTTTAAGTAATGAGACCTACACATTTTCACGGCATTGGAAACCTAAGTTGAATCGGTTTATGATTGAATTCGAAAATATTAACTGATTATATAACATCAATCGTTACATTGAATTATTACCATCACTTGTGCCGCACCTGAATCAAACAGCAGCAAACACATTGAGTAATAAACCCTGTATGACCACAACATTGAGACACTATGAAACAAGTAAATGTATTATTCGTCTGCATGGGCAATATCTGTCGATCACCAACGGCTGAAGGCGTATTTAGAGACTTAACAAAAAGAATGAATATTGATCACATTCACATCGATTCTGCAGGCACACATGCATACCACATTGGCGACCCACCAGATAAACGATCAATGTCGACTGCAACTTCACGTAATATCGACATGAGCCAACAACGTGCACGAAAAGTGGCTATTGATGACTTTGATGACTTTGATTACATATTGGTTATGGATGAAAGCAACCACAGCGAGTTAATTCGAATTTGTCCTGACCACTTACAGCACAAAGTTGAATTGTTTATGAATTATTCAACTAGCTTTAGTGAAACAGAAGTACCCGATCCATATTATGGCGGCGCTAAAGGTTTTGATCACGTATTTGATTTGGTTGACGATGCGTCAAAGGGTTTACTAGACAAAATACAAAAAGCTTAAAATAAAACAGCCATTAATCAATACGATTAATGGCTGCAATACTTATTAACTAATTAAGAATTATTCTCTGAATCAGTATTCTTTGTCACTTTTTCAGCAGATGATGAACTTGGCTGCCCACTACTGATAGTACGATTTTCATTTGCATTAGTAGTTGGAGCCGGTTTCTTTTCTACCGAATCAGTATTTTGTTTTGGCTTAACTGACTGTGACTGATCAGGCGTTTTAACATTACCATCTACAGCAGTATTTTGTGTTTGCTGCTTTTGCTGGTTAGGGTTAGGGTTAGGGTTACGACGACCACGATTACGACCACCGCGTCTACCCCTGTTACCTCTATTCTGATTTGATGACTCGTCTTGCTTCTCAGTATTACTTTCATTCTGCTGCTTAGACTGCTGCTGCTTTTGCTTTTGCGCTGAGCCAGAATCTTGCTGCTTACGAGGAGCATTACGATCATTACGACCGCGTTTTTGTTGATTTTGCCCACGACGACGATCATTTCTACCACCACGACCACGTGAATCTCTTCTTCCAGAATTAGAATTAGAACGAGATCTCGTTTTCTGTTGTGGTTTAGCTTCATTCGTTCCAAACAACAGCGCCATTAAACGACCAAACAAACCTTGTTTCTTCGCAGCTGGAGATGATTTTTTGGTTTCCGACTTAGTAGTATGTTCTGGTACAGGCGCCGCAGGAGCAACAGATTGCACTGCAGGTTTTTCAAAAACTGCCGATTCATCGCCCGCTTGTTGAGAAGTACTTTCTTCTTCAACTTCTGTCATCAATCGATAACTTCTAGATGACGAAACTTCCTCTTGTTCATTATTACGAACACGAAGAATTTCATACTGAGGCGTCACCATACTTGGATTTGGAATAATAACGACTTTTACATTTGTATTTTTCTGAATATCAACGATAGAATCGCGTTTCTCATTCATTAAATACGTCGCAACATCAACAGGTGCTTGTAAATTCACCTGCCCTGTTTGTTCTTTTAATGCCTCTTCTTCTAATAAACGAATAACAGAAACAGCAAGCGACTCTGTACTTCTAATTGTTCCGTGACCAGAACAACGAGGACAATTAATTTGCGTTGCTTCACCTAAAGAAGGTCGCAAACGCTGGCGAGACATTTCTAATAAGCCAAAACGAGAGATTCGACCAATTTGTACTCGAGCGCGATCCATTTTTAAAGCATCACGTAAGCGATTCTCAACTTCACGCTGGTGTTTATTTGAAACCATGTCGATAAAGTCAATAACAACCAAACCACCTAAGTCTCTTAAGCGTAATTGACGAGCAACCTCATCGGCAGACTCAAGGTTAGTATTGAAAGCTGTTTCTTCAATATCACCACCTTTTGTTGCGCGAGCAGAGTTCACATCAACAGCAATCAAGGCTTCGGTATGATCAATGACTATTGCACCACCGGAAGGTAAACGCACTTCACGCTGGTAGGCCGACTCGATCTGACTTTCAATTTGGAAACGATTAAATAAAGGAATCGAATCCTCATACAATTTAATCTTCTTCAGGTTATTAGGCATAACCTGCTTGATGAAATCTTCTGCTGTTTTGAAAACTTTAGGATCATCAATTAAAATTTCGCCGACATCATTACGGAAGTAATCGCGTAATGCACGGATAATGACATTACTTTCTTGATAGATAAGGAATGGAGCTGGTTTTTGTGAAGCCGTGTCAATTGCGGTCCAAACCTGAATTAAGTAGTTCAAATCCCACTGTAATTCTTCCTGGTTACGACCCACACCTGCTGTACGAACTATTAAGCCCATGCCTTCAGGCGTATTGAGATTAGCCATGATTTCGCGAATTTCGCTGCGGTCTTCACCTTCAATACGACGAGAAACACCACCAGCACGCGGGTTATTAGGCATCAAGACCATATAACGGCCTGCTAAACTGATAAAAGTCGTTAAAGCAGCACCTTTATTACCACGTTCTTCTTTATCGATTTGAACAACGACTTCTTGACCTTCTCTAAGCGCTGTTTTGATATCGGGACGACCACTGGCCTTTTTAGCTTCGTCAGAAAAGTAGCCACGAGCGACTTCTTTAAACGGCAAGAAACCATGGCGATCAGCGCCATAATCAACAAATGCTGCTTCAAGACTGGGCTCAATACGGGTAATAGTACCCTTATAGATATTAGCCTTTTTCTGTTCCCGTGATGGGACTTCGATATCGAGATCGTAGAGTTTTTGGCCCTCTACCATAGCCACACGCAACTCTTCTTTTTGAGTTGCATTGATTAAAATACGTTTCATTTTGATTTAAACCTAGAAAGTGTGGAACTGCTCTAACGCCTGATGTTTTGAGACGCGAATTGATTTCAACCACAAGCTTTTTAGGGGCGAACATAAGCGCCACAAGCAAAAGCGGTGAAATCAAGATGATGGCCCACATGGCAGGCCCAACAGATGTATGAAAAACAATATCCACAATAATTACAGTAACTTACGTTATTTATTCACATATTTGATATGCCCAATTGCACATCAAACTAAAATCTTTTTTCTTCCGCTCTATAAAGCGGGTAGTACATTAAATGCCCTTAAAACAAAGCCTTTAGCTGGTCAGGGCGCGGAATTTTATTCTTTTACCGCACCTCTATTCTGGCATTATTTAACTTATGCTGTAAAGGCTTTTATATTTTATCCTAAGATATTGATATTAAATGGTATAATTAAATTATGCCAATACCTAATACTCCCCCAACAAAAGTCCAAAATATTGAAATCAATGCCGATAATGACGGCCAGAGAATAGACAACTTTTTAATGTCGAAACTCAAAGGCTTACCTAAAAGTCGTATTTATAAAATATTGCGCAGCGGTGAAGTTCGCGTTAACAAAGGCCGGATAAAACCCAGCCACCGAATTGTTATCGGTGACATTGTTAGAATTCCTCCTGTTCGCATCACTGAAAGTAAACACCCTGATATTCCTGATCGTTTTTTCGATGAGATCAACAACAGCATTCTCTTTGAAAATGACGATGTATTCATTATCAACAAACCAGCAGGACTAGCCGTTCATGCTGGCAGCAATATCGCTTTTGGAGTGATCGACATTTTGCGTGCCGAACGCTTTAAAGACCAGTTTATAGAATTAGTGCATCGGCTTGACCGACAAACTAGCGGCTGCTTAGTGCTTGCAAAATCTCGTAAGGCACTCACTCAATTAAATGCTCTATTTAATTCTAATAAAGAGATTAAAAAACAATACCTCACTTTAACTAAAGGTAACTGGACTGAGTCTGAGAATAGAATTGATGCGCCACTGAGTAAAAATGAGATTAAAGGTGGCGAACGCATGGTGACCGTTAATGCCAATGGTAAAACAGCGGTTAGCCTTTTTAAACCCGTTGAACAATTTAACGACTGCAGTTTAGTTGAAGTCACACTCTTAACTGGCCGCACTCATCAAATACGCGTACATGCCGCAAGCGAAAACCACCATGTTGCAGGCGATGAAAAGTACGGTGACAAAAATTTTAATAAACGAATTAAGGGCTTAGGTTTAGGGCGCATGTTTTTGCATGCCAGACACCTTTCCTTTAATTTAAACGGCCCCATACAAGTCACTGCACCTCTGGAAGCACCCTTAAAAAATATTATTGAGACTCTACGAAACAATGAATAAAGCATTTGAATTAATCGTCTTTGACTGGGACGGTACATTAATGGATTCACATCAAAGAATTTTAGACTGCCTTAAAGCCGCTGCTAATGATTGCGACGCCACACAACTTTCTGATGACGAATTCAGCAACGTGATTGGGCTGGGTTTAAAAGAAGCGACACAGAGCCTCTACCCTGCTTTTTCATCACAAGAAGTTACCGCCTACTCAGACAGATATCGTTACCACTATCTCGTTAAAAACGACACTCATAGCCCTTTATTTAAAGGTGCTAAAGACGTTTTACAAGCCTTAAAAGACAAAGGATACTGGATGGCAGTCGCAACTGGAAAAGGCAGAGAAGGTCTTGATTTAGTTTTAAATGAAAGCGAACTCGGTTCATTTTTTCTAACCACACGATGCGCATCTGAAACGTTTTCTAAGCCGCATCCACAAATGTTAGAAGAGATAATGCACGAATTAGCCATAGAACCCGAACAAACGTTAATGATTGGTGACACCGAATACGATATGGAGTTAGCTCAAAATGCAGGAACTCACTCTTTAGCCGTTAGTTATGGTGTACACTCTATCGATCGTTTATTAAAATATAATCCATTAGGACATATTAATCAGATACACGAACTGCCTGAATGGTTGAACACACAATCATCAGGAAAACTATAACAACAATTAATATAAAGAATCGTCATGTCAGATACTGAAAACAACTGGGAAAAAGAAGCGCGGAGAGAAATAGCGCTAGCTGGAATAAAAGAACAAAAAAGCGCTCGACGTTGGGGCATCTTTTTTAAACTTTTAGGTTTTGGCTACTTACTAATATTTATCATCCTCCTCAGTGCTGGTAGCGTTAAAGAATCATCAAGTAGCACCAAAAAACACACCGCTTTAGTTAAGTTATCCGGTGGTATCATGCCTGGCGAACCTGCCGGAGCCGATAGTATTATTCAGGGCCTTCAAGATGCTTTTGGCAATAAAAATGCCAGTGGTGTTATTCTTGAAATCAACAGCCCCGGTGGCACACCGGTACAAGCTGGTATGATTTATGACGAAATAAAACGCCTTCGTACCTTACATCCCAAAATACCTATCTATACTGTTGTTACCGATATTTGTGCGTCAGGCGGTTATTATGTTGCGGCGGCTACCGAACAAATTTATGCCAACAAATCCAGTTTAATTGGTTCAATTGGTGTGCGATTAAGTAGCTTTGGCTTTACAGATGCCATGAAGAAACTGGGCGTAGAAAGACGCCAACTCACCGCAGGCACGAATAAAGCCATGCTCGACCCATTCTCTCCTCGTAATAAAAAAGCGGAAGCACATATGGCTGATTTATTAGCCAGTACTCATAAGCATTTTATCGATGATGTTAAATCTGGCCGTGGTGACCGATTAAAAAACGACCCCAAACTCTTTAGTGGCCTTATCTGGAATGGTGAGCAAAGTATAGAACTGGGTTTAATTGATGATCTAGCTAGCTCAGCTTATGTTGCGCGAGAAATCATCGGCCAAAAAGAAATCATTGATTATACTTATCAACCCGATTTCCTTGAACGCTTTACCAGGCAAGTTAGCAAAACAATGCTCAGCCTTGTTTATACAGATCAATTACAACACTGGCTGTAATTCCCTGCACAATTCACCAATAAAAGAGCCCAAATTATCCGTTTTGGGCCTTTATTCATAAAAACGTAATATATTTTTCAAAGATTATATGCAAGTCATTGTTTTTAGACTAATATCAGGCAATATAATTCTAATAATAATGAGGGTGGCGATATAATGAATAAAGGAATCTGGCAAAGTGATTGGTTTGCCGGTCTTGTTATTACGTTAACTTTTGTATTGTTTTCTAGTAGCGACTTTATTTCCAGTATCGAACAAAGTGCTTATGACTTTGGCGTTCGAGCCTCCAATAAAAAACCAAGTAACAAAATTGCCATTATCGCAATTGATGACAACAGTATTTCAAATCTAGGCCGTTGGCCCTGGTCTCGTGACAAGCATGCATTACTACTGAACATGCTCAGCAAAACAGATACTGCTGTTATTGGCCAGACCATTTTCTTTACTGAACCACAACGCGACCCTGGTCTGCAAAACATCAATGAACTGCTAGATTTTTATCGAAACAGCAATATACCTTCAATTACTAGCGACCTTAAAAAGTTAAATACCTTATTAAAAAACAGCTCATCTGCAATCAACAAATTAAGTTCAAAACAACGTAATCAACTTAAAAAATTAATTACATTCTTAAAACGCAGCCAATTAATTAACAATAGTGGAAATGACCTAACTGTATTAAAAAACAGTTTAATAAGAGCTGAACACAATTTAAATACTGATCGTATTTTTGCTAAGTCGATTAAAGAAAACGGCAAAGTTGTACTTTCTATGCCTTTCTTTATCGGCCCTCAACTTGGCAAACAAAGTAAAGAATTACCTGATTACGTTACTAAAAATACACTGACTAAATCTGTAGGAATTTCACAAGCTATTGAAAGTGGTTTTTTACCACTGACCTCTTACAAAACCCTTACGCCCATTAGTGAATTAAGCAAAGACGCATTGGCAATCGGTAATTTAATTTCTGTACCCGATTCAGATGGCAGCATTCGTAACGAAGCTTTGGTTATCGATCATTACGGTGCTTATTACCCTTCCCTCGCTTTAATCCTTGCTGCCAAAGGACTTAACCTCGACCTAAGTGATATTTTAGTAAAATTTGGTGAAGGCGTTAAAGTAGGTAAACTGGATATTCGCACCGACGAATCACTGCAAATGCATACTTTCTTTTATAATGACAAAGAAAATGGACAATCTGCATTTCAAATTGATTCATTTTACGATGTCATCAGCGGCAAAATTCCTGTTGCAAAATACAAAGATAAAATTGTTTTAATTGGTGCAACAGCCATTGGCGTTGGTTCAACTCAGGTAACACCTATCAAACCAGGAATGTCACCGGTAGAAACATTAGCTCACTCTGTTTCAAGTATTCTTAAACAAGACTTTTTCATTGTACCTAAGTGGGCTATTTTTGCTCAAATAGGTCTAATTTTATTCATTGGCATTTACCTAATTTTAATTTTACCTCGATTAAAAGCTGCCATGGCATTCGTCATTACATCCACCTTTACCGTTAGTATGTTATTAACCCACTATGTATTAATGACTCAACAGAACTGGTGGATTGAATTAATGCTGCCGGTGTTATTACTGTTAACCGGCCATTTACTACTCACCACAAAACACTTCTTACTGACGGAACGTGGAAAATTGCAATCTGATTTTGAATCTGCCGAAAGTAATCGAATGTTAGGTTTGTCATTCCAGGGTCAGGGCCAACTCGACATGGCCTTTGAAAAGTTTCGCAAAATCCCTCTTGATAAATCGACAATGGAATTACTTTACAATTTAGCTCTCGATTACGAAAGAAAACGCCAATTTAATAAAGCCACATCGGTATACAATTATATTGCTGAATTTGATCCTAAATTTAAAGATATTAACCAACGCTTAGCCCGCACCAAGGCAATGGAAGAAACCGTTATTTTAGGTGGTTCAGCTGGCTCTTCTGCTGGTGGCACATTGGTACTAGAAGGTGCTGGTTTACAAAAACCAATGTTAGGACGTTATGAAGTAGAAAAAGAGCTGGGTAAAGGCGCTATGGGCTCTGTCTACTTAGGTAAAGATCCAAAAATTAGTCGTGTTGTGGCGATTAAAACAATGGCGTTATCGCAAGAGTTTGAAGAAGATGAATTACAAGATGTTAAAAACAGATTCTTCCGCGAAGCCGAAACAGCTGGTCGACTTAGCCACCCTAATATCGTAACCATATACGATGCCGGTGAAGAACATGATCTCGCGTACATAGCGATGGAATATATTAAAGGGTCAGATTTAGCTGCACACACTAAGCCAGATAACCTGTTACCTTTATTAAAAGTAATATCTATAATTGCTCGATCTGCTGATGCACTTGAATATGCGCACCAACAAAATGTTGTTCATCGTGATATAAAACCTGCCAACATCATGTATGAAGATGCATCAGATTCACTTAAAATTACTGACTTTGGTATAGCTCGAATAACCGATTCAAGCAAAACTAAAACAGGTATGGTATTAGGTACTCCATCTTATATGTCACCCGAACAATTAGCCGGTAAACGTGTTGATGGCCGTTCCGATCTATTTTCTTTAGGCGTCATGTTATTCCAGTTAGCGACTGGGGAACTGCCTTTTCAAGCCGATTCAATGGCGACTCTGATGTATAAAATAGCTAATGAACCTCACCCTGATCCAAGTTCTATTCGTAAAGGCCTACCAAGATGTATTACAATCATTATAAATCGTGCTATGGCTAAGAATATTGAAAAGAGATATCAAAAGGCATCTCAAATGGCATCTGACTTGCGCAAATGCGCCCAAATAACGATGAAAGCAGCGCAGAAAAAATAACATGGCTGATAAAAACATTATAAATATCGAAGGCATGACCGACACCGGTCTAATTCGTGCCCACAATGAAGACAGTATCGGTAACGACCTTTCAATAGGTCTCGCTGTACTGGCAGATGGCATGGGTGGTCATAAAGGCGGCGAAGTTGCCAGTGCACTGGCTGTCAATTCAGTTTTGAATGACCTCCCTGGTGAATTAGAGAGATGCAAAAATCTTGAGATTGATGAGAATGTTAGTGGTTATAGCTACCAAAGCATGGCCATTAAAAATGTCGTTGAAAAAGCCAATTCAATTATTTTTAAAGCCGCGAGTAAACAAATTCAATATGAAGGCATGGGTACAACCATCGTTGTCACCATGTTTTACGATAACAGACTAACTGTCGCTCATGTTGGCGACTCTAGAATGTATCGCTTACGCGACCATGCAATGACACAAATAACAAATGATCACTCTTTGCTTCAAGAACTGATTGATCGTGGTTTTTATACACCTGAAGAGGCTGAAAAGTCACTCAATAAAAACCTTGTTACTCGCGCATTAGGTATTGAAGACACCATTAAAGTCGATGTCACCGAAGAAATAGTACTACCCAATGACAGCTACTTATTATGTTCTGATGGCCTTTCCGATATGGTAGATGACAGAAGAATTACAATGATCATGGAAGAAAACTCAACCCATATTGAATCGGCTTGTAGTGAGCTGATTCAACAAGCACTCGACAACGGTGGGCATGACAACGTTTCCGTGATTATTATTGAACCTAATAAACAAGGGTTAAGCCTGAATAAACTAGTGTCTAAATTTAAAGGCATATTTTCCTAATATTCAAAGCTGGATAAATTAAAATGCTTAAACTAACTATATCTCATGATTCTAAAATCCAATCCGAATATGAAATTGCGGCCAACACAACAACACTTGGTCGAAATAAAGACAATGATATTTGTATTGATAACTTATCCGTTAGCGGGCATCACGCCCACATATTAATGATTGGTGTCGATTGTTTTATTGAAGATTTAAATAGCAGTAACGGAACTTACGTAAACGGTAATCTAATTAAGAAATACGCTCTTAAAAGCGGCGATGAAATTAAAATTGGCAAGTATCAATTAAACTTCATGAATGATTCTATCCCTACAACACCTGCAGTACCGGAAGGTGAGTTTGAAAAAACAATGATCATTCGCCCTGATTCTGTCGGTATGCCAGAAAAAGCAGGTAATTCTAATATTGATAAACAAATGGGAGAAATTGCCGCCAAACTTGCTTCTGAACACAGTTCAGCAAAGGCTCCCGTCAAACTCAATAAAGCCAGTTTGCAATTATTGAGTGGTGCTAATTCAGGAAAAACATTACCGCTTACAAAAATATTAACCACTCTTGGGAAACCAGGTGTGCAGGTAGCTGCAATTACGCGACGCCCTACTGGTTATTATATTTTACATGTCGAAGGTGGCGCAAACAGCGGTCACCCAACCATCAATGGCGACCCTGTTGGTTCTAAAGCAAGCCCTTTAAATAACAATGACATTATAGAGGTGGCTGGCATTAAGATGGAGTTTAACGTTAGTTAACGTTAAACCTTTTCAAACACAGCAATCGATTCGACATGAGCTGTGTGCGGAAACATATCCATTACACCCGCTGACAATAAACGATAACCGTATTCATTGACTAGAACACCCGCATCTCGCGCCAAAGTTGTTGGTTGACAAGAAACATAAACAATTTTGCTAGCACCCAACTTACCCAAATAGTGAATCATTTCCATAGCACCTGAACGCGGCGGGTCCAATAAAATTTTATCGTATGTTTGCCCTAACCAACGCTGACCTTCTAATTTCAACGACAAATCAACAGCATGAAATTCTGCATTAGTAATATTGTTCTTCGTCGCGTTACTAATAGCCTTATTAACTAATTCCTGACTACCTTCAATACCGATAACATGCGCACCTTTTTGAGCCAGAGGCAGAGTAAAATTACCTAAACCACAAAACAAATCCAACACCTTTTCATCAGGCTGAATATCAAGAAGATCAATCACACGATTAATCATTTTTTGATTAATTTGCGGATTAACCTGGGTAAAATCGTTTGCATCAAAATCAAAATGAATATCTTGATCTTTTAATGAATATGATAAATTTTTAAAGTCTTCCGGCCACAGGTTTTGTATTGTTTTTGGTCCACCCGATTGCAACATAATCACAAAATTTTCATTCTTGGCAAAATCGACCAATTTTGATAAATCAGAATCTGACAATGCTTCCAGGTGCCTGAACACCAGAACTACATCTTTATCGTCAATAGCGACTTCAATTTGAGGTATATGCTCTCTCGCATCCAGACCGTATATTAGTGCCGATAATGCAGAAAGTTTATGACCTACTCTGCTATCCAGCACTTCACACTGATCGATTAACGCTAAGAAGTTACTTCTTTTCTCTCTAAAGCCAACTAGCACACGCTCTTTTTTTGCGACATAACGAACACCCAAACGCGCTTTATAACGGTAACCCACAGCAGGCCCCGAAATGACAGGCAGAATTTCATCTGCCTTAACCTTGCCAATATATTCTAGTGATTCAATTAAAGCTGTTTGTTTGATCTCAATTTGTTTATCTGTATTTAAATGTTGAAGACTACAACCACCACAGATATTTGCATGTTGACACGGGGGCTCCACACGATCATTTGATGCTTTAATAACCTCAAGAACTTTCGCTTCATCATATTTTGAAGTGCTTGCTGTATATTCAATTTTTACTTTTTCACCCGGCAAAGCACCATCAACAAAAACCGCTTTATCATTGATATGCACCAAACCTCGGCCTTCTGTTGTCAAACCTTCAATAAGGCAATCAACAGGTGAATCCGGTAGTTTTCTGGCGCGTCTACGGCCTCTTCTTTTACCCACTATAAGGTCTCCAAAATATACGTATAATTTATGAGTCTAGTACATCTGCAACAAATCAAATACATTAAAATGCACCAATGTCAGATGCGCATCATCGTTTAATATATTGATTGTATTTATCTGTTTAGAACAACTAGATATTTTCTTTGACGAGCTAGGCAAGGTAATCAATATACCCTGCCTTAATTACCAATCATCAATCGGGGTTAAATATTCCCGTTGATAGATAACGATCACCACGGTCACAAATAATGGCAACAATTGTTGCATTTTCAATTTCACTCGATAGTTTTAAAGCAGCAGCTACAGCTCCACCTGAAGATACACCACAAAATATGCCTTCTTGAGATGCAAGCAGACGCGTTGTTTCTTCAGCATCTTGCTGTCCAATATCAATTATTTGATCAACCCTTGCCGCTTCAAATATGCCAGGTAGATACTCTTTAGGCCAGCGCCTTATTCCCGGTATACTTGAACCTTCTTCAGGCTGTACCCCAACAATCTGTATATTACTGTTTTGTTCTTTCAGATAATGCGAAACACCCATTATAGTTCCGGTGGTTCCCATAGCGCTCACAAAATGAGTAATTTCACCGTCAGTATCCTGCCAAATTTCTGGACCTGTCGAATAATAATGAGCATTAGGGTTATCGATATTGTTAAATTGATCTAAGACCGTGCCTTCACCTCTGGCTTGCATTTCAAGCGCCAGGTCTCTGGCACCCTCCATACTCTGCTCACGCGTCACCAAAATAAGCTCCGCACCATATGCAGCCATTGCAGCTTTACGCTCAATCGTCATATTGTCAGGTATAACTAGTTTTATCTTATAGCCTCGAATAGCGGCTGCCATCGCCAATGCTATCCCTGTATTGCCTGAGGTAGCCTCAATCAATACATCACCGGGTTTGATATCTCCACGCTCTTCAGCTGCCTGAATCATACCGATAGCAGGCCTGTCTTTAACTGAACCAGCCGGGTTATTACCTTCGAGCTTAACCAGAATTGTGTTGCTTGAATTGGCATGAATACGCTGCAGTCGAACTAAAGGGGTTTTACCAATAAATTGTTCTATTGTGGGGTAGTCTTTTTTCATCATTATTTTACAGAATAAGTTATAATTTTTTAGGTCATAAAGAAGAAGTGTTAATAATGGTATTCTATGCTATTACGAGCTTAAGGTCATTGCTTGATTAATAATAATCAGCAACAATAAACGCGACTCAATCATGTTAATTACAGCATCAAGGACAGTGCCACATACAACAATAATGACAGAATCTCTTATATCAGCGTCAGTGAACATGAATCTTTTTAATACAGTAGATTCATATAATGATTAAACTTCCTATCATCAGTATGATATTCAACGTATACATAAGTTTTCACCTTACAGAGGTGGTTCGCTATAAAAAAGAAAGAGTAGCAATAAAATAATGTCTAATTACAGCATCAGAAAAAGAGTACTTTTACTTGCGCTACTCCCAACGGCCATAACAGTATTTTCTCTTGCAGGTTACTTTACTTATTCCAGCATTCAAGATGTAGATACCGCATTAAATCAGAGAGGATTAGACCTTTCCGAACATCTGTCTAAAATCAGTGAAATTGGAATACTATCCAACAACATTGAATTCCTCGACCGCCATATAAAAACCACATACAAAGATGGCGACATTCATGAAATAATAATTCTCAATATAAGAAATGAAATCATTTCATCTGTTACACATGACGGTAAGTCTGTAGTCAACAAAAGTCCTTACAATTTCTTAATTAATGAAAACTACTTAACGTTTAAAGTTAAAATAATTAATACTACAAAAAAAATAAAAAACTTTGATTACAGCATTAAACCTGACATACCAGAAATTAGTAATAATATTGGAACAGTTGTTCTTACAATGTCATCAATGCAAGCAACCGAACAACAGTTTAATATATTTTTCAAAAGTATCGTTATTGCATTTATTGGTCTTATTCTTAGTACTATCCTTGCACTTTACATTAGCCAAGGTGTTATCAACCCCATACAAAGCCTGACAAGTGCTGTTAGACGCATAGCAGCCGGCAACTTAAATGTACACGTGAACACAGAAACCTCTGGAGAACTTGAAACCTTAGTTAAAGGTTTCAACAACATGACAGAAGAACTTTCAATAACAAGACACAACTTACAAAACCAGGTCTCTGCCGCTACCAGCTCACTTAAAAACACTCTTGATGAACTTGAAAAAAAGAACATCACGCTAGATATTTCTAAAAGCATGGCACTCGATGCAAGCAGGATAAAATCAGAATTTTTAGCCAATATGAGCCACGAAATACGCACACCAATGAACGGTATCATTGGTTTTATAGAGTTACTTGAAAAAACAAATTTATCCAATCAACAACACCAATATATCGACACCATACACACCTCAGCTAACAGTTTATTAACAATAATAAATGACATTCTTGATTTTTCTAAAATAGAATCAGGAAAACTTGATGTTGATATTATTGAATTCGACTTGCTAGAGCTAATTGAAGAAATTATCACCATAATGCTACCGCTCGCACAAAAGAAAAATATTGAACTTATCTTTCACAGAGCAATAGATATGCCAAGATTCTTATTTAGCGACCCTATAAGAATTAGACAAATACTCTTAAACCTAATAGGTAATGCAATAAAATTCACTCAAAAAGGATATGTTGCTATAAGAATCCTTTTCTCTAAATCATCCGACAATAATTATGATTTTAAATTCACAATTACTGATACCGGCGTAGGTATGAGTGAGTCAAACAAACAGCGTCTGTTTAATGCATTCACGCAAGCAGATACCTCTATTACAAGGCGTTTTGGTGGGACTGGCCTTGGACTCGTGATTTCAAGAAGTTTAGCCAACTTATTAAATGGTGAAATAAACTTCGAAAGTACCTTAGATTCAGGTTCTGTTTTCTGGTTATCACTCCCGCTCAAACAATCATTTCGAATACATGAATATGATTTTTCAAACATTAAAGATAAACACGTTATTCTTTATGAATGCACACCTCAATTAAGACTTAGTAGCCGACAATTATTAAATATCTGGAAATCAAACATACAGCAAGTTAACAACATCAAACAATTAAATTCACTATTAAAAAGTAGCATGATTCACTTAGATTACATGTTAATTGGTATTAGCTATGAACAAACATTACAAAAAACTGATTTTTCAGAATTCACAAAGTTATGCAATGAAAAAAACATCCCTGTTTTTGCTTTAATAAGCTCAGCAGAACAAGAACACTACAATTTCTATTACGACCAAGGATTTTCTGTCTGTCTTTTCAGAAACAATACATTTGATAAAACATTAATGATTGTAAATAACTTTTTCACCGGCAAGAAAACGGAGATAGAGTTAAGAGAGAAAGTAAACCTCAATGCAGACTGGTCTCACCTAAATATTCTTATTGTTGATGACAATCAGATCAACTTACACCTTGCTAATTCCATACTGGAAAACTGGAAAATTCATACCCACAGAGCCACCAATGGACTAGAAGCAGTAACACTCTGCGAAGATTTGAAGTTCGATCTTATTTTCATGGATCTTCACATGCCAGAAATGGATGGTATCGATGCAACTCTTAGCATTCGGAAGAAATCTACCTACAATGTAAATACAACCATTATTGCACTAACAGCCAATGCAATGCCTGAAGAAAAAGAAAAAATCATCGCATCAGGCATGAATGACATACTAATAAAACCTGTTACTGAACATCAAATTTTTGAAATAATAAATCACTATTGCAATACAAACACTTCTCAAGACATAAAAAGCTTAACACCCGAAAAAACACACAAGGAAAATAAAAGCATACTTAACTCTGAAAAGCCCAAAACACTGCAATGTTTTGACTCAGAAGAAGCTTTAAAATTAGCCGGTGGGAATAGTGAATTAGCTGAAGAGCTATTTGAAATGTTGATAACAGAATTGCCAAATTATGAAAGCAATATAAATCTGGCATTAGAAAAAAATAACATCAAAGGTCTTAAGTACCATACGCATAAAATACACGGCGCGACTAGCTATTGCGGCGTACCTAAACTTAGAGAAGCGGCATCGGTATTAGAAAACAAAATTGATACGAATGAACTAGACACACTACAAGAAGATACTGAATACCTTCTTGCCTCAATTAAAGAGCTGATTGAATACCAGGCTTTAAAAGCAACTCAGTAATAATAATTAATTTCTCACCATTCTTGATTTCATTAGCTTAACTGCTTCAGGTAGACCAAGAAAAACTGAATCAGCTATGATGGCGTGGCCAATATTTAGCTCAACAATTTCTTCTATTGCAGCAATGGCAGAAACATTATGAATATTCAAACCATGACCCGCATTTACCTGCAAACCTATTGAATGTGCGTACTTAGCCATTTCTTTAATTCTATTGAGTTCTTCACCTTTATCTACTTCATTTTTTAAGTCTGCATAATGCCCTGTGTGTATTTCAATAATAGGTGCACCACATCTTTTTGATGCATCAATCTGATCTTTATCAGCATCAATAAACAAAGATACTCTAATTCCTGATGCAGCTAATTTCGAACATGCACTCTTTATTTTATCTTCTTGGCCAAGCACATCTAACCCACCCTCAGTTGTTAGCTCTTCCCTTTTTTCAGGTACTAAACAACAATCTTCAGGCTTAACTTTTGATGCAATTTCAATCATTTCATCAGTAACAGCCATTTCTAGATTTAATTTTGTTTGGATTGCAGCTTTCATACGGTAAACATCTTCATCCTGAATGTGTCTCCTATCTTCTCTCAAATGCATTGTAATGCTGCTTGCACCTGATAACTCAGCTTGTAAAGCTGCATGTACAGGGTCAGGATAAGAAGTACCTCTTGCTTCTCTGAGAGTAGCAACGTGATCAATATTAATTCCAAGATAAAGAGGATTAGACATAAACACCATAATTTTCAGTAAATTTTAAGATTAATCAGACAAGATTAAGATTTAATGAATATTAAATCAGAAATTTGATCACAAGGGTAGATCTATTATTTAAATAGCGCTCTATAAAAACCACTTTAAAGCAGGCTATTCCATTAAAAAGTGATAACTCAGTAAGTCATAAAACCTTAGTTTATTGCAATAAATCATGCATCTGGTTAAAGAAACAACTAAAACCTATCCCTAAGTCACAATATTACAATTAAATAGCCATATTTCATCTGCAATATTTGGTGTTTTATTGATTATTTGCTATGGTTTTATACATAGTATATAAAGTCTTTTCTACTGAGATATAGCGAACGGAATATGCAAAAACATATAAAAACAATTATTAGTGCCTGCATAATTCTTTTATTTATTTTGCAACCAATCGGTCAGTTCAATTTACCTCTGTTTAATCAAATAGAAAACTTCACATATGACACGCGTTTAAAGTACACCGCGCCCTACACTGTAGACACTAAGATCGTTATTCTTGATATTGATGAGAAAAGTCTTTCAGAATTAGGTCAATGGCCATGGAACAGAGACACTCTTGCCGATATTGTTGATAACCTTTTTGATCATTACAAAATCAATACTTTGGGCTTTGATATCATATTTGCAGAAGCTGATGTAGACAGTAGCTTTAAAACATTCACTGACCTCGCACAAGGCCCTTTAAAATCAAATAAAGACTTCTTAAGAGAATACAATAAAATATTACCGTCATTAGATCATGACAAAATTTTTTCAAACAGCTTAAAAGATAGGAAAACTATCTTAGGCTTTGCTTTCATTGATGAAAAAAACAACAATAAAACATCATTACCTAAACCAGTAGAATTAGAAAATAAAATCAGCCTCATTCAGCAAAATGCATTCATTGGAAATTTACCCAAATTGCAAGACAACGCTTTTAGCGGAGGTTTTATTGACAACCCTAGTATAGCTTACGATTCTGATGGCGTTTTTCGCCGTGTACCTCTTTTACAAATGCATAATGGTAAAGTTTATGAATCATTAGCATTCGGGCTTTTTCGCGCAGCAATCGGTTCACCCAAAATTGAAATACAAATTGAAGCCAGTGATGAAGACGAAGTATTCATCGACTGGGTTACTGTTGGCGACTATCAAATTCCAGTTGACCAGGAAACTAATATTCTGGTTCCTTATCGTGGTTACTTGAAGAGTTTTCCTTATATTTCAGCTGTTGATGTGCTTAATAAATCCGCATCTATTACTGCCCTTAAAGATACGATTGTTATTATCGGCACATCTGCTGCAGGTTTAAAAGACTTAAGAACAACGCCTTTAGAAACTGGGTACCCAGGGGTTGAAGTACATGCCAATATAGTTTCAGGCATAATAGAGAGCCGAATTAAAGAACAACCTTCATATACGTTTGCTTTAGAATTTTTACTTCTTCTCTCTCTGGGCATATTTCTAACTATCATATTACCCAAACTCTCACCTCTTTATACAACACTTACCACTTTCTTTATTATTTTTATCTTAATAACAGGCAATTTATACGCATGGCAAAGCCTTAATCTTGTTCTTCCACTTACTAATTCATTATTGTTGGTAGTCGCTTTATTTGGGCTACATATGTCCTATGGCTTTTTCATTGAATCACATAACAAACGCCAAATAACACGACTCTTTGGTCAATACGTTCCTCCTGAACTCGTCGATGAATTAAGTGAACATCCAGAAGATTTATCTGTTGATGGTGAAACCCGTGAAATGTCAGTACTCTTTAGTGATGTAAGAAGTTTCACAACCATATCTGAAAACTTAACACCAAAAGAACTCACTCAGTTCATCAATGGTTTTTTAACACCTATGACTGGAATCATCCATAAAAATAGAGGCACTATCGATAAGTATATGGGTGATGCCATTATGGCCTTTTGGGGAGCACCATTAACGGATGAGCTACACGCGCGCAATACATTAATTGCCGGCATGGAAATGATTGAGGAAATGAAGGCTCTTAGCCAATCATTTAAAGACCGTGGCTGGCCAGAAATAAAGATAGGTGTCGGTATTAACAGCGGCCCTATGAATGTAGGTAATATGGGCTCAGAATTTCGTATGGCATACACAGTACTTGGAGATACCGTTAATTTAGGATCAAGACTCGAAGGACTTACAAAAAATTATGCCGTGGATATTATTGTAAGCGAATACACGAAAGATGCCGTTCCAGATTTCGAATACCGATTTATAGACAAAGTACGTGTTAAAGGTAAAGACCAGCCAGTCACTATATTTGAACCTTTGGGACTTAAGACTGAAATCAGCCCAGATACAAAAACCGAACTTGAAATGCATAAAAATGCACTAGAAAGTTTCCTGGCACAAGACTGGCTTAGTGCAAGCAATATGTTTTTAGAACTTACTCAAGATTATCCAAATAGAAAACTATATGAACTTTACTTAGAAAGAACGAAAATTTATTTAGACACCCCGCCTGAAGTTAATTGGGATGGAGTTTTCACTCATACCAGTAAATAAAAAACCCCGATTACTCTTATTAAAACAGTGATTATATATGGATAAAAATAAACGGAGAAAAGGCTACGATGTTACAGATAATATTCTTGTAACCTCTGCATCAGAAGTATGTTCTGCTGTTCGTGAAATCTATATTCATTTGTTTGATGAAAAGCATTTCTCCCCTATCCAACAAAGTTTTGAAGACTTTGAAAAACTATTTGAAGGTGAGTTTGAAGGTTACAATGCTTGTGATACTTTTTATCATGACAAACAACACACTCTTGATATGACGCTTGCATTGGCTCGATTAATTGAAGGCTACCAGCAATCAAACACAAAAGAAAACCAGCTAAGTGCAGATTATGCCGCTATAGGTATTATCACTGCTCTTTATCATGACTCAGGCTATATCCGTGAACTAGATGATGAACATACAAATGGCGCTGTATTCACAAAAATACATGTCACTAGAAGCGCATCATTTTTATCTAAATACCTCCCTATGATTGGCGTTGCAGACTATGTTGATATTGCAAGTAACATAGTGCATTACACCGGTTATGAAGTGATGCCAAATGAAATAAAATTAAAAGAAGATAAACTTCATACACTGGGGTATATGTTAGGTTCTGCTGATTTAATCGCTCAGATGTCAGATCGCTGTTATCTTGAGAAGTGTCGTGACCGCCTTTACCCAGAGTTCGTTTTAGGCCGTATTGCAGAAGTTAAAAATGCAGATGGCTCCACCACAACCATCTACTCTTCAGGTGAACATTTACTTCAAAAAACGCCTGACTTTTATAACAAAGAAATAAATAGCCGCCTTAATAATTTATTTAATGGTGTGTATAAATATGCAGGCATTCATTTTGGTAAAAAGAATTTATATATTGATGCATTAGAGGAAAATATTACACATTTACTTAAATTATTAAGCAACAACAGGCTGGATAAACTAAAAAGAATCCCTCTTGTCAATAACGGTATTATTTTTGCAAATTCATCCAATGCCGAGGAAATACGAAATCTAATTATTAAGTAATTTTTTACTAAACTGCGTAAATACCATCAAGGTTTCTAAGCTGCCCTTTATAATCCATTCCATAGCCAAAAACATATCGATCAGGTACAGAAAGCGCACTAAAGTCAACGGCAAGACTCACATCACGCCTATTATGTTCTTTAGTGACTAGTACAGAAGTTAAAATACTATTTGCATTCTTTTCTTTACAATAATTAACAATCGCTTCCAGCGTATGCCCCTCATCAAATATATCATCTAGAACAATAACCAATCTGTCACTCAAATCTGACTGAGGGTATACTTTCCAATCTAATTCATGACCTTTCGTTGTATTTCGATATCGAGTAGCGTGTATGTAATCAATCTCAACAGGTAAAGTAATTAAAGGCAGCAACTGCCCTGCGTAAATCAAGCCCCCATTCATAACGGGCAACATAACGGGGGGCTGACTCGTCTCAGGAATATCTTTTAAATATTGGTTTATTTGATTAGCTTGAGCGATGAGCGCTTCTTTAATTTGAGAAGCATTATATAAAAGGTCAGCATTTTTCAGGTGACTCTGTATTTCGTTTAAAAGCATAACAATAATAAAATCTCAGACTATCTTAAATTCATGTGTTAGATTAATTGATAACACACCGCTAATTTAGTAAGTAAAGGTAACTGTTGAATCATCCATTGCTTCACCGATAACATAAGCACCACCAACAGTTTCATCCACTTCCTTTATAAAATCATCACCCCATATTTCGAGTGTAGGTGTGCATACTTTAAATGAGACACCAGCAGAATGTGCATCTTTTATAATATCGTAAAGTGTCTTTTTATGTTGACCAGGTATAACTATACCTTCAGACACACCATTTAGAGCCAGCTCGCAACTACGGCCTGTAAAAATTATTTCAACATCATATTCCATAGCAGCTGCAACTGTCGCTTGAAAAAATGGAGGCCCGACTTCCAGCGGATTGGATGGATTAGTATTAACCAGTATTATTATTAATTTATCAGCCATTTAACCCCCTTACTTCTCTAAATCAATTTAAATTTAAATTAATATTACTTACTTTATAGCATTCTCTCGGGAATTTGCGAATCAAGATGCACTGTTGATGTAGGAAAGGCAACCTCAGCACCATGCTGATTGACTATCTCCAGTACCGACAACAAAATATCTTGTTTAACTTTGTGAAAATATATCCATTCGGTCGTTTTAGTAAAGGTATAAATAAAGAAATCTAACGATGATGGTGCGAAATTATTAAAGTTAACAATTAACGTCTGCTCACTGTCAATTTCTTCATGCTGTTCTAGCATTATTTTCACATCGTCAATGATGTCTGGTAATTTATGACTGTCTTCATAACGGATACCGATTGTTTCATAAATCCGTCTATTCGACATTCTTGAAGGATTTTCAACTGAAACATTTGAAAAAACTGAATTAGGCACATAAAGCGGTCTTTTCTCAAATGTTCTTATTGTTGTTAAGCGCCAACCAATATTTTCAACTATTCCTTCAATTTCTCGATCATTAGACCGAATCCAGTCACCCACCGTAAATGGCCGATCTAGATAAATAATTAAACCACCAAAAAAATTAGCTAATAAGTCTTTTGCTGCAAAACCAATAGCAACACCACCAATTCCACCGAAGGCTAATACACCTGAAACACTAAAACCCAATGTTTGTAATGCAACCAGGACACCTGTAATAATAGCGGAGGCTCTTAATAGCTTGCTAACAGCTTCTACAGTGGCTGCTTCATATTTCTTTTTAGCATCTTCATTTTCTTGCTGTTTAAAAACCAACTCAATTTGACGAGTTAATCTTAATAAAAATAAAGTTAATATCAGAATCACACCAACAAATTTTAATGGTTCTAGTGTTTCAAATACAGCCGATTTATTTTCATACTGAACAACATCAATCGCTAAAATAATACCTAACAACCATACCATCCACGTTATTGGACGCTGTGCAGCTAAAATCAATGCATCATCCCAGGGATTATTGGTTTTTAAAAGCCTCAAATGCAACTTATTAAGAAAGCGTTTGAGTGAAAAATTTGCTGTTAATGTAGCAAGCACAATAAGAAACACATAAATAATCCATGTATCTTCGTTTACCGTCCATGATACGATGTTTGCCCATAGTTCTTTCATATTAAATATCCAGCTCTAATTCAGGTGAATCAGATAATGGTTCAATTAATTCTACCGTTTGTTGCCATTCTTCACTGGCATGCAATTCGGCTTTATTTAAATGTACGTGTCCATGCATACGAATAAGACGCATTGCAGAGGCAGGGTTAATATCATCACCCAAACCTTCTAATACTTCTTTTGCTTCAGCACTGTGATTGCATACTAAAACCATATCACATCCCGCCTGTAATGCTTTTCGTGCCCTCTCTGTGTAACCACCAGCTGGTGCTGCAGCCTCCATACTCAGGTCATCACTAAAGATCACACCTTCGAATTTTAATTGTTGACGCAGAATTTTCTGTAACCAACACTCTGAATATCCGGCTGCATTTTCATCGACTTGCGGATAAACAACATGCGCAGGCATTACAGCTGCCAGACCGTAACTGATCATCCGTTCAAAAGGGATTATATCTTCCATCATAATGTCTGCCAATGAACGTCGATCAACAGGATGACCTACGTGCGAATCTTCTTTAACAGAACCATGGCCTGGAAAATGTTTGCCTGTTGCAGCCATTCCAGCACGTTTCATTCCCTGCATAAATTCATGTGCAAGTATTGAAACAATATCAACTGTAGAATCAAAAGCACGGTCACCAATAACGCCACTAATACCATGCCCTAAATCCAGAATCGGTGCAAAACTAAAGTCGATACCCGTAGCTAAACATTCAGATGCCATTAACCAACCTGTTTTCTCTGCAAGTTGTTTCGCTTTATTTTTATCTTCTCGATACATTTTTCCAAAAGTTGCCATTGATGGCAAGCGAGTAAATCCTTCATGAAAACGTTGAACTCGCCCACCTTCATGATCAATAGCAATTAATAAATGGGGTTCCCGTAACGAATGAATTTCAGCAGTTAATGTCTCTAATTGTTTTATTGACTCAAAATTTCGGGTAAATAAAATTACACCACCTGTATTCGGGTGTAGTAGCATTTCACGTTCAACAGGTGTAATTTTCGTACCGATTAAGTCAATCATTACTGGTCCGAGCGTCATAACAATTCTTCTATATTATTTATTTTTATTATTCAACATTGCTTTAAGGTCGGCAAACGGATTGGATGTTGCTTCTTCTACTTTGGATTTGCCAACTAATGAATATCCTTCACCACGTATTTGATCTGCAAAACGCGAATGTTCATTTTCATGACAATAAATACAAAGCAATTCCCAGTTACTACCATCTTCTGGATTATCATCATGATTATGATTACGGTGATGTACAGTTAACTCTACAAGATTTTGTCGTTCAAATTCGCGCTCGCAACGACCACATATCCAAGGATACAATTTTAATGCTTTTGCGCGATAATCCTGCTCGCGGCTCTGCCTGTTTTTTATGGCATCTGCGACAACTTTATCAAGTTTGTCTTTATCAATTGTTGATTTTTTTGTTGGCATTCCATACTACCTTTTTATACAGTATGGACATTGTAACGCCTCAGCAGACGATATGTAATAGCTATTTAGGAGCTTAAGACAGACGAGAATAACCTTTAGATAGATGTAACATCTGCGACTTGAGTGCCACAAAAATTAAGAATAGTATCGATATGTTGCTCGAAGCTGGTAAAGCTATGATCGCCACCTTCTTCTAGTATCATTCGTGAACCCGCAAACTTAACAAAGGCCTGACTGTAATCAAGCACTTCATCTCCTGTTTGAAGCATCGTTAAGTAACGATGCGGCTTAGATATATATTCAATATCCAGAGCCTTCAATTCCTCTATATGCTGCTCTGTTAACTCGTACTCTTCGCCACTGTAGTGATTAATGTTTTTACCAAGATACTCTTTCAGCAGTTCATAGGGCTTAACGGCTGGGTTTATTAAAACAGCCGGCAAATCATAACGATCAGCTAACCAGGTTGCGTAATACCCACCCAGTGAACTACCAATAAACGAGAGATTATTAGATATATTTTTTTCAACTAAGCCTTTTAATTCTGCCATGGCATAGCTGGGAACAGATGATAAGGAAGGAATAATAATTTCATCTTCACACCCTCGCTCTTTAAAGTATTTTAATAACACCTGTGCTTTGTATGAAGCAGGAGAACTATTAAAGCCGTGAATATAGATGATCATGAGCAACAACAACTCTGTGTTTAATTGATAAAAGCTCCTTGCTATAAAACAAATCCTATTTTTTCAATTTTGTTGCATAAGTAAGGCAACTGCGTGCACAGAAATACCCTCTTCTCTACCTGTATAGCCTAATTTCTCTGTTGTTGTCGCTTTCACGTTAATTTGTTGTGTCGAAACTGCAAAATCTTTTGCCAGATTTTCTTTCATTTTATCAATATGCTGAGACATTTTGGGTGCTTGTGCAACAATCGTTACATCTAAATTACCCAACTGATAACCAGTCTCTTTTATAAGACTAATCACATGTCGCAACAGGTCTCTACTATCAATATTTTCATATTGTTTATCAGTATCTGGAAAATGCTGCCCGATATCACCTAATGCTGCAGCACCTAATACGGCATCACACACTGCATGCAACAGAACATCGCCATCCGAGTGCGCTTTGAACTGTTTATGATAAGGAATCGATACACCAGCCATTACTATATGATCACCTGTCTCAAATGCATGCACATCAAAGCCATGGCCTATACGAAACGGTAAATTAATCGTCATTTGTTTGCGCCTTGAGATACATCTCTGCTAATTTTAAATCAGGTTGCCGTGTAATTTTAATATTATCTTCATGCCCTTCAACTAACAATGGATTCAGTCCCATATATTCAATTGCCGATGATTCATCAGTAATTAAAAAGTCAGATTTGATCGCATCATCAATCGCTTGACGTAACATTTCTAAGGGGAACATTTGTGGCGTTTGCGCTTGCCATAGCCCTTCCCGATCAACAGTTTCATCAACCGTTTGATCATCAGTTTGGCGTTTCATTGTATCTCTAACCGGCAAAGCCAAAAGTCCACCAACAGCATGCTCATTGAGACGCTCAATGAGCAAATTAATATCACCTTCACGCAAACAAGGTCGTGCTGCATCATGCACTAATATCCAGTCGTCTTGCTGTATATTATATTCAGACTGCTCACTCAATTTTGACAATTCAGTTAATGCATTTAATACAGAATGGCATCGCTCATCACCACCATCAACTCGAATAACAGGCTTATCTGTTTCAAGGTTTATATCATCCCAATAGCCATCATCTTTACCTAACGCAACAACCAGGCCTGTAATATTTTCATTATTTAATAAGCGCTGACAACTATGTTCGATAACCGTTTTATCCAATAGTTGTAAATATTGTTTAGGAACATCAGAGCCCATACGTTTACCGACACCGGCAGCTGGAACCACAGCCCAATAATTCACAGTATTTTTATTCATGAAATTTTATAATCGTTATCATCACATTATTTAGATGGTGATTTTATTGAAGGGAGTTTTTCTTCGACAGGTTTAATAACTTGATAAAAGGTTTCATCATCTTTGATCATACCCAGCTCATTGCGAGCACGTTCTTCTATGGCTTCAAGCCCCTGTTTTAAATCGCGAACTTCCGCAGCGAGTGCTTTGTTGCGTTCTTGCAGTTTTTTTTCTTCAATTTTTGCGTTATCCACTTCATTTTGAACATGCATAACGTCTGGAATGCCACCATCACCAACCCAGAGTTTAAACTGAAAATACAGTAGTAAAACAACCAGAATGGTGATGATGACTTTCACGAGTACTTACGACAAACGTTTAAATGCACTCTTACCTGCATAAGTACCTTTATCGCCCAACGTTTCTTCAATACGAAGTAGTTGGTTATATTTCGCTAAACGATCAGAACGAGATAAAGAACCCGTTTTAATTTGACCAGCATTAGTCGCAACACTTAAGTCAGCAATCGTATTATCTTCTGTCTCGCCTGAACGATGAGAAACAACTGCTGTGTAATCATTGTCATGAGCCATTTGAATAGCGTTCAATGTTTCAGTTAATGTACCAATCTGATTGAACTTGATAAGGATTGAGTTCGCAATGCCTTTATCAATACCTTCTTTGAAAATACTGGTATTTGTAACAAATAAATCATCACCAACTAACTGAACTTTATCGCCCAATTTGTCTGACATGATTTTCCAACCATCCCAGTCATTTTCAGCAAGACCATCTTCAATTGATATGATAGGATATTTCTCAACCCAATCTGCTAAGTAATCAACAAAGCCTTCTGAAGTAAACGTTTTATCTTCTGATGCCAAAACATATTTACCATCAATACAAAATTCAGAAGCGGCACAATCAAGACCAAGGTAAATATCTTTACCTGCAACATAACCGGCTTTTTCAATTGCTTCTAAAATGACTTCAATCGCTTCTTCGTTTGATGATAAATCTGGCGCGAAACCACCTTCATCACCTACTGCTGTGTTCATACCACGGCCAGATAAAACACCTTTCAATGTATGAAAAACTTCAGCGCCATAACGTAAAGCTTCTTTAAAACTTGGTGCACCAGCAGGAATGATCATAAACTCCTGGATATCAACACTGTTATCAGCATGCTCACCACCATTGATGATATTCATCATTGGTACTGGTAAAACAGTACCTGCGCCTTTGCCTAAATTTTCGAACAAAGGTTTGCCTGCATCAATTGCCGCAGCGTGAGCCGATGCTAATGAAATAGCTAATAAAGAGTTTGCACCTAAGTTCGATTTAAAATCAGTGCCGTCTAGTTCTAACATTTTATTATCGATAGCTGTTTGGTCATTAATATCCATACCAATCAATGCATCGCTTAAAGGACCATTAATGTTTGCTACTGATTTTTCTACACCTTTACCTAAATAACGGCCTTTGTCTCCA
>JAUVDT010000065.1 GCA_030595185.1 Gammaproteobacteria bacterium | reverse complement strand
AATCTTTAACGGTAACAATAGGGAAATCTGGGCCATAAAAGGTATCCGTGCCCGGGATTTTGGTGGTTGGGCCGGTCGAGCCTTTGCAGCCGCCTAAGTTATTAGATGACACAATAAAAAATTTGTTGGTATCGATAGGTTTGCCCGGGCCTATTGAGCTTTCCCACCAGCCGGCTTTTTTATCATCCATAGAATGATAACCAGCGGCGTGGTGATCACCTGATAACGCATGACAAATTAGAATCGCATTGCTCTTGTCTGCGTTGAGCGTGCCATAGGTTTCAACGATTAAGTCATATTCGTCCAGCGTTTTGCCACAGTCGAGCAAAAGCGGTTCATCAAAATGATGAAGCTCAGGAGTAACAATTCCAACGGAGTTTTTAGCTATGGTTTCAGGCATCAGGTGTGTCTGTTTATGTAATGAGTAAAGTTTATCAGTCTTAAGGCTTTGTTTCAGCCTTTATCATTGTAGGTAATTGTTTTGGCTCGCGTATTTGTAGCTTTTTGTTGCGGCCAGTGTCCCCGCTAAGCAAACTAATGTGTGACTTAGCGACTTTAAATACTTTGCTCAAATAAGCGATCAAATATTTATTGGCTTTGCCATCCACTGGCGGAGCCGTAATGCGAATTTTAATTTGATCGGACTGTGTTTCATTCTTAATCACTTCACCGAGTTCATCTTTTGATGCTTTGGGCTGAATCTTTACAAACAGAATTAAATCATCATTCTGCCAGTGATAAAAACTCACTTATTTCAAAAAGGCGTAAAAAACAGGGTTGATAAGCATTTCAACTACCTTCAGACCAATCATCGCGAAGATGGGCGAGATATCCATGCCGCCGATTGGTGGAATGAATTTTTGCACAGGGCGTAGTACCGGAGCCGTCACACTGTGTAACAAATTGTTAACGGGATTGTGACCTTGTGGATTAACCCAGCTAATAATCACCTGAATTAATATGCCGAAAAAGAACACATCAAGAATCATTGAAACCAGATCAGTAATAGCTAAAAGAGTGACCGATTTAACTGTAATTTGATAACCGCTCAGTGATTGCACAATGGCTTGAGAAATTAGAAGTACCAGATAACAAAGCAGCAATGTCGATGTATCAATGCCTTTGTAACCAGGTAAAATACGTCTCACAGGGCTGACAACAGGTGAGGTGATTTTCACAATGAATTGTGAAATAGGGTTATAAAAGTCAGCTCCTACCCATTGAAAAACAAAGCGTAGAGCAAATGCAAACGCGTACATGTGCAGCAGAGTAGAGAGTATAAAAATTAGCGGGTTAGAGGCATAGTTGTTCATTCATCTTTTCCTAAAATTTCAGCCAGATCAATGGCTTTGTCATTTGCAGCCTGCATCGCCTGCATGACGATGTCTTGTAATTGTTTATCTTCAAATGTTTTGATGGCCTGTTCAGTGGTACCGCCTTTCGATGTTACCTTCGCTCTTAGTATGGAGGCATCGTCATCAGATTCAATGGCCATTCTGGCTGCACCGAGTGCTGTCTGTAAGGTCAGTTGTTTAGCCTGTTCTTTATTTAAGCCCAGTTTTTCAGCGGCATTTTGCATGGCCTCCATAAACAAAAAGTAATAAGCAGGGCCTGAACCCGATACCGCGGTAACAGCATCCAACTGAGTTTCCTGATCGACCCAAACATTAATACCAGCCGTTGCTAATATTTTATCCGCCTGGCTTTTTTGTTTAGCGCTTACATTATCGTTTGCAAATAAGCCTGTCGCGCCTTCATTTAATAATGATGGCGTGTTGGGCATGCAACGTACCATGCTCACATCGCCACCTAACCAGCGGCTAATGTCTTTGCTTAATAAGCCTGCGGCAATTGAAATAACCAGCGGTTTTGTTTTTTGTACTGAATCAGCAATGCCTTTACAAACTAACTGCATTATCTGAGGTTTGATCGCCAGCACAATAATATTGGCATCAGCAATCGCAAGCGTGTTGTCGGTAAATGCCTGAATACCATATTGCGTCTGCAGTGCGTCACATTTGTTTTGATCAGGCTCAGCAACGTGAATATCACTGGTCGCATAATCATTGCTGATCAGCCCTACAATTAAACTAGTGGCCATATTGCCGCCACCGATAAAGGTGATTTTTTGACTCATATTTTTATTATCTGTCTGTAGTTCGTGCCATTTTAACTTATTTTGTCGATCTCTCACCAAAAATTGCAGTGCCGATGCGTATCATCGTCGCGCCTTCATCAATAGCCGCTTCCATGTCATTGCTCATGCCCATCGACAAAGTGTCTAATTGCAGTCCTTCATCATTTAGTGCGTCGAGACAGTCTTTTAATTGTTTGAAATAGTGGTGCTGCTCGGATGAATCGGTGGTTTTTAGGGGGATGGCCATTAATCCACGTAAACGTATATTGTTCAGCTGGCTCACTTCTCGAGCTAATTCAGGGACTTCAGCCAATGAAATGCCCGCTTTGTTCTCTTCGTTGCTGATATTCACCTGCAGACAAATATTCAGTGGTGCTTGCTCGGCACTTCTTTGTTCGGAAAGTCGTTTGGCAATTTTTAATCGATCAACGCTGTGCACCCAGTCAAAGTTTTCTGCAATAGGCCGCGTCTTATTGGATTGAATCGCACCGATAAAATGCCACTTTATTTCAGCTAAGTGTTGCAAGGTATTAATTTTATCAACTGCTTCCTGTAAATAATTTTCCCCAAAATCAAACTGCCCGGCTTCATACACTTGTTCAACATCAGCCGCGGGTTTTGTTTTGCTAACGGCGATAAGGCGTACGCTATCTGCAGGGCGATTTGTCTGTTTAATAGCCTCTTTTATCCGCTGATTTACCTTTTTTAGGTGATTCGCCGGCAAATTCATCTTTTAGCTTGTCCTCATGGGTGGATGTAAGGCATTATTTTAGCTATAAGAATAGTGTTGTAACACGATAGAGTTTAATTTTTAGATAATTTTTTAGGGGATTTGAATGGATATTGCACAATTACTGGCCTTTAGCGTTAAAAATGGCGCTTCAGATTTACATTTATCAGCCGGTTTGCCGCCAATGATTCGTGTCGATGGTGATGTGCGGCGAGTGAATGTCGAAGCGATGGATCATGAAGCAGTTCATGGCATGGTTTACGACATTATGAACGACAAACAGCGTAAATCGTTTGAAGAATTCTTTGAATGTGACTTTTCGTTTGAAATTCCTGGGCTCGCGCGTTTTCGTGTTAATGCTTTTAACCATAACCGTGGTTCAGGTGCCGTGTTTCGTACCATCCCTTCTAAAATTATGTCGCTGGAAGAATTAAACTGCCCTAAGATTTTTGAAGACATTGCCAATACCCCGCGTGGTATCTGTTTGGTAACCGGGCCAACGGGTTCTGGTAAATCGACTACGCTGGCGGCAATGGTTAACTACGTTAATGAAAATCATTATGGTCATATTCTGACCATCGAAGATCCGATCGAATTCGTTCACGAATCTAAAAAATGTTTGATTAACCAGCGTGAAGTTCATCGAGATACATTAGGTTTCAGTGAAGCCTTACGTTCAGCCTTGCGTGAAGATCCCGACGTTATACTGGTTGGTGAGATGCGTGACCTGGAAACCATTCGTTTAGCATTATCTGCTGCAGAAACCGGTCACTTAGTGTTCGGAACATTGCACACCAGTTCTGCCGCAAAAACCGTTGACCGTATAGTTGACGTATTTCCCGCTGCAGAAAAAGACATGGTTCGTGCGATGATGTCAGAATCATTAAAAGCAGTAATTTCACAAACTTTATTAAAACGTATTGGTGGTGGTCGAGTTGCTGCGCATGAAATCATGATTGGTACACCTGCAATTCGTAACTTAATTCGTGAGAATAAAATTGCACAAATGTACTCAGCAATTCAAACCGGTGGTTCAGTGGGTATGCAGACATTGGATAAAAATTTACAAGATTTATTGTCAGCTGGTGTCATTAGCAAAGAAGAAGCAATGAAAAAAGCCACCAATAAAGATCAGCTATAAATTTAGTATACAACTAATAACATTAAAACCGAGGATGATTTAAATGGATCGTGATAAGGCGATACGATACATGCACGAGTTGTTACATAAACTTGTGCAAAAAGGGGGCTCAGATTTATTTATCACTGTTGGAGCTCCGCCTTCGATGAAAATTGATGGCAAAATGACACCGTTA
Organism: Gammaproteobacteria bacterium; assembly: GCA_030595185.1. Lineage (GTDB taxonomy): Bacteria > Pseudomonadota > Gammaproteobacteria > SZUA-229 > SZUA-229 > JAUVDT01. The sequence goes on along the minus strand of JAUVDT010000065.1, from coordinate 7,756 downwards.
TCAAATCAGTCATTGAGTCCGTCACACACCCAGGTGTTGGTTCGTTCTATTATGAATGATCGACAACTATCTGAATTTGATGCACACCAGGAAGTAAACTTCGCAATTAGCTTACCGGGTGTTTCACGCTTTCGTGTCAACGCGTTTACACAGCGTGGTTCCACTGGTCTGGTTATTCGTGTAATTCAGTCGAGCATTCCCGACTTTAAAGAGCTTTTATTACCTGATGTACTAAAAGAAGTGGCAATGACTAAGCGTGGTCTGGTTATTTTTGTCGGTTCCACCGGTTCTGGTAAATCTACTTCTCTAGCTTCAATGATCGGCTACCGTAACAAAAAAAGTTACGGTCATATTATTACGATTGAAGATCCGATTGAATTTGTTCATCAGCACGAAAATTGTATTGTTACTCAGCGTGAAGTGGGTGTGGATACTGAAAGTTATGAGGTTGCGTTAAAAAACACCTTACGACAAGCGCCTGATGTTATTTTGATTGGAGAGATCCGCGACCGCGAAACAATGGAATACGCTATACAGTTCGCAGAAACAGGGCATTTGTGCCTTTCTACTTTACACTCAAATAATACCAATCAGGCTGTCGACCGAATCATTAACTTTTTCCCGGAAGAAAGACGACAACAATTATTAATGGACTTGTCATTAAATCTCAGAGGCATGGTATCTCAACGATTGATCGCGAGAAAAGATGGCAAGGGGCGTGTGCCTGCTGTTGAAATTATGTTGTGCACCCCTTTAATGTCAGACCTGATCTTTAAAGGTAAAGTTCATGGCATGAAAGAGTTGATAGGTAAATCAAATGAATATGGCATGCAAACATTCGATCAGGCCTTGTTTAAATTATTTGATGACAAATTAATTACATATGAAGATGCATTACGTAATGCAGATTCAGTCAATGATTTGAGATTGCGTATTAAATTGGAAGGAGCCGAATCGAAGAAAAAGGATGTTAGCGATGATCTTGGTGGTTTAACAATGGCTAATGATCCTGACGATAATAAATTAATTTAGATAGTGTAGTACTGAGTAAACTTTATGAACATAACACCTTACTTGAAATTGATGGCTGACAAAGGCGCATCAGATTTGTTTTTTACCACCGGTGCACCAGTGAGCATGAAAATTGAGGGAGAAACAAAACCAGTAGGAAGATCGCCGCTAGAGCCGGGTATCGTAAAACAAATTGCTAACAGCATTATGAGCGATGAGCAGAAAGAAGAGTTTGCTCATGAGCTGGAAATGAATTTAGGTATGAGCCTAAAAGGTGTTGGTCGATTCCGTATCAATATTTATTTGCAGCGTGGTGAAGTCTCGATGGTTATTCGTTATATCAAAGCGAATATTCCATCGATGCAAGAACTTAACTTACCGGATAAATTAAAAGAAATTATTTTACAAAAAAAGGGTTTGGTTCTGGTCGTAGGTTCTACCGGTTCGGGTAAGTCGACAACACTGGCTTCAATGATCAATTATAGAAACGAAACAACGACTGGTCATATTTTAACCATCGAAGATCCCATTGAATTTGCATTTAATCATTCACGTTCAATTGTCGGTCAGCGAGAAGTTGGATTAGATACAAAATCATATGCCAATGCATTACGTGAAGCGATGCGTGAAGCACCCGATGTCATTATGATCGGTGAAGCGCGTGATGAAGAAACCATGAAAGCCGCTTTAAGTTATGCCGACACCGGTCACTTGTGTTTGACTACATTGCATGCGGTTAATGCCAATCAAACTCTAGACCGTATACTTAACTTTTTTACCACTAATGCTGCCAATCAAATTTTAATGGATATGTCGTTAAATCTTAAAGCGATTATCTCTCAACGTTTAATACAGTCTCGAGATGGTAAACGAGTAGCGGCTATCGAAATTCTAATTAACACGCCTTATATTTCTGAACTGATCCGCAAAGGTGAGTTTGGAGAAATTAAAGAAGTCATGGAAAAAGGTGCTGCTGACGGTATGCAGACATTTGACCAATCGCTTTACGAATTGTTCAAGGGTGGCAAAATCGACCTTAAATCTGCACTTAATAATGCCGATTCACGCAGTAACCTGGAATGGCGTATTAACTTTGGCGGAGATAAAGAAATTGATAAAGGGGCTGAGGCGGAAGCAATGGAATTCCCAAGTTCTATGGATGATTTACCAGAAGTCGACTGATTTCACCTAAAACGTGCTTAAAAGGTCATGATTTTGTGGAAATTATGGCTTTTTAGCGTGTATTAATGGATTCTGATGTAGATAAGCGGTAAAATTTGCTCGCCTAAAAAGTGACTCTACATAAACTGGGAAACCCATCTAATGCAACGAAGTGCCCCGCGTCGAAATACAATTCTTATTATTCTTGATGGCTTTGGAGTTAATCCAAGCAAAATTAATAATGCCGTTGCAGAAGCTGATACCCCTCGTTTAGATGAGTACTTCTCACTTTATCCCCATACTGTTTTAGATGCCTGTGGCGGCGCTGTTGGTTTGCCCGATGGTCAAATGGGTAATTCCGAAGTCGGCCATATCACAATAGGTTGTGGTTCTGTCACTCGCCAGGATTTAGTACGAATCGATGACGCAATAGAACAGGGAGAGTTTTTCACTAACTCCGCTTTATGCGCTGCAATTGAAGACGCTAAAAAAGCCGGTCGTCCAATGCACTTAATTGGCCTGCTTTCTAATGGTGGCGTTCATAGTCACACAAATCACCTTTTGGCATTAATCGAAATGTGTAAGCGCAGTGAGATTAAACCCGTTGTACATATGATTTCTGATGGGCGTGATACTGCACCGCGTTCAGCACATCAGTTTGTAGAAATTATTGCAGATGCACTGGCTGATGCCGGCGGCTCTATCGCTACTGTTTGTGGCCGATATTACGCAATGGATAGAGACAATCGTTGGGACCGAATTAAAGTCGCAACCGATTTATTGACACAAGGTATTGGCCGCAAAGCAGCAACTGCTGAAGAAGCGATTGATGTCGCTTATGCCGGTGATGAAGGTGATGAATTTATTCAACCGACATTAATCGACGGTGGTGAGCTGATTAAAGAAGACGATAACGTTATCTTCTTTAACTTCCGTAATGATCGCCCAAGACAATTAACAGCCGCATTAACGCAAAGTAGTTTTGAACACTTTGAGCGTGGTGATTTTACATCAGCCGCCGTAACGTGTTTAACAGAATACGATCCACAATTATTATTACCAATTGGTTTTGCACCTGAACGTCCAATGGTGACTTTGGCGCAAATTATCAGTCAGGCCGGTATTAAACAATTCCATTGTTCAGAAACAGAAAAATACGCACACGTCACATTCTTCTTTAATGGTGGTCGTGAAGATGCCTTTGCCGGTGAAGATCGAGTGATGGTGCCTTCACCAGATGTTTCGACTTACGATTTACAGCCAGAAATGAGTGCGCCTCAAGTTGCTGATGAAGTCATTGGTGCAATAAAATCAAAAGAATATGGTTTCATTGTTGTTAACTTCCCGAATGGCGACATGGTTGGGCACACAGCAAAACGTGAAGCGGTCATTAAAGCGGTTGAAGCGTTGGATAAAGAAGTTGGGCGTGTACTGGATGTTGCGAACGAAGAAAACTTCTCAGTAATATTGACTTCAGATCACGGTAACTGTGATGAAATGGTTGATCCTGTTACCTGGGAGCCGCATACACAGCATACGTTATACCCAGTTCCTTGCGTGATTATGGATGAAATTAGCTGGCATTTACGTACGGGGGCTGGTTTGAGTAATATCGCGCCGACGGTATTAGAAATGATGGGCTTACAACAGCCGGCTGCAATGACGGGTAAAAGCTTATTATTAGAGCCACACCCAGTTGCTCGTAAACGTTAATTTAAAGTTTCAAAGTCTGCATCAGTAAGATGCAGGCTAGTTCCCTTTCAATTATTGTTCTACTTCCTCTTCCATAAATAAGAGTCTCTGGGTAAACCGTTTTTTACTGCCTGGCGCTGAAGTTTTTCAGCTACTTTCAAATCTAAATTAGCACCAATCACAACAGAATAATATCTTGAATGAGTAACGGGTGAATAGACTTTAGCCATGTATTTTTTTTGGTTAATATTCTTTACTTGTGCTCGCGCAGCATCAATATTTCTATGTGAGCCAACAATTACATACCAGTCATCTTTATTGCTGAAAAGACTAGTGCCGATTAGACCACGAAGAAAAAGTTGAGTATCACTGACTTTTGATTCTTGAAAAAAAGTGGCATTTTTGAAAGTAACTGATTCAGCGTGTGCGCTTTTAATAAAAAAACTGACATTGGTCTGAGCCGTGTGTTCACGTAAATAGCCCTGGTTAACAATGCTATTACCATTAATCGCTGTTGTTAAAAGTGCGGGAGCTGCGATACCAAGCTGAAATAATTTAAAGGGCTCTTCTTCATTTTGATGCAGATAACCAATTAAGCCGCCGATAAAAATAAGAACTAAAAATCGAATGCAAAGGCCAATGCCATCGACTAAACCGGTTTCATTAAATAAAGAGACAATGTCGACAACCAGCAGGCTGATAATGATAGGGGAGATGCCGCCAATAGCACCGACAAGAATACGTGTTTTTGTATCTAGAAGATTTTTTTTAGGAGGCATAATACTTTCCTTAGTATTGAATACCGCTCTAGTCTATCAATTATTAAGCAGAGAACAAACGATTAGAGTCCATTTTTATTGGGTTTTAGCCCTTAAATAGACCTGAAAAGAGAAATTTCACCTAATCTTTGGTGTTTTTTTAAAGAGGGTAAGTTTTGTGCGGTGTTAAAAACAAGATAAAAGCTAAGCCAGAATAAATCAGGTTAGCTTTTATCGAATTTATATTTGATTAATCATCAAGTCGCTTAACAGTAATAACAGCAACTGGGCCACGCCAGTCTAGTGCAGTAGCGGTTAAAGAACCAACGCCATGAATACCATTATGCAAACTGATAAAACCTTCATTATTTTCAGTGCGAGCATTACCTGAATTCATTGCACATGGAGGGCCAGGAATAAAAGCACAATCTTCATTGTTAGCTTCAGAACCTGCATCATAAACATGTGCATAATACGTTGCAGACTTCTTTGGTAATGCAACATTGTTTAATGCCATGAATGCATCATTAGTTGTCGCCAGCATAGCCGTTAAACTAAGACGTGATTTCTTAGGTGCAGTAATTGAATAAGTAATGGTTTGGCCATAAGGAATAAATGTGCCAACAAGCGTGTCATACACACCATCACTGGCTTGAGTTTCGGTCAGTAACAGTGCAGGGCTTCCTGTTTCAGCTTGTTGTACCAGACCGTCACTAGCAACATGACCTAACTGAAATAAATTAACGTCTGCATCGTGCGTTACTAGTAGTGTTGGTGTAAAAACATGGTGCGTAGTGGCGTTGGTAATGCTTACTTCATATTGTCTTAGGTCATCAGCTGTTGCGTTAACAGAGAATAATAGGCTTAAAGATAAAAGTGCGATTATTTTTTTCATGACTACTCCTTGTGTTGATTAGAGTAGGGAGTATCTTGCTAAAAGCTCACCAACGAGTCACAAAAGTATAACGTTTTTATCACATTTTAAATTATGCAAAAGGTAAATGAAAAGACAGCGTGGTTCCACATTTAGGAATCGACTGAATATCTATTTTACTGTTATGTAGCTGAATGATACGTTTTACAATCGCTAAACCTAATCCTGTGCCTTCTGTTTGCCTTTGTTTGTCTGCACGATAAAAACGATCGAATATAAAAGGTAAATCATTTTCAGATATGCCATCACCAGTATCACTAATGCTTGTTGTTACCTGGTCATTACTACTTAATAAAGTGACATCAATTTTTCCACCTGATGGAGTGTATTTGATAGCATTTTCAATCAAGTTTTCTAATAGCCGTTGAATCAGGCTAATGTCAGCTGAAACAAAAGCAGGTTGCTCGGGAATTCGTGCCGTAATATCAATTTGTTTTTGTTCGGCTTTTAAATTGAACTGTTGAGTGACATCCTGCACTAGTTCACTCATAGAAAAGGGTTCAAAATGTAATTCCGCAGAGTTGTTTTCTAAGGTGGAAAGCTCAAACAATTCAGAAATTAGCTTTTTTAAATGGTTGCTGTGCTGTAACGCGGTATTTAAATAACTTTTATGCTCGTCATGGCTTAATGTATCTTGTTTTAAAATTAAAGTTTCCAAATAACCTTGCATAGAAGCTAAAGGAGTACGTAAGTCATGTGAAACATTGGCGATTAATTCCCTGCGTGAAGCATCATTGTGCTCCAGTAGTTTAACTTGTTGACTAATTCGTTCGGACAGCTCACGAAAAGAACTACCGAGTTGATCGATTTCATCACCAGGAGAGCCGTTAAAACGCTTTGGTAATTTTTGTAATGTTTTAAAATTGTGTTGTTTAAAAGAGTTAATCGCGTGATTCAGAAAGTGCAAACGTTTAATAATATGTTTTAGAATAATGATGCCGGCGATAGAAGTGAAAAGCAGGCTGATTAAAGTAGAAAACATCCATAGTTTAAAAATGTAACTGCTTTTTAATAAATTAAAAACAGAATCGTAGGCTTGCCCGCCTAGTATAATGTAAAGGTAACCTTGCAGGTCGTTATCCTGTTTAATAGCCGCTACTGAAAATACTTTGTCACTGTCTAATTGTCTGGGGTCATTACCTGTTATTGGTAACGTTGTATTTGTGTTCATTAAAGTATTGATGGGTTTTAAATCGATGTTGTCTCTTAAAATGCTATCCTCTGGTGCAGAGTAAGCAAGTATCTTTCCTTTGTCATCAATCAAATAAACTTCAATCATGGGGTTAACTAACATCAATCCCATAAAAACAGACTGTAGCGCTTTTTTGTTAACTTGATTATCTTCTAATAGTTTTTTCTCAGTAACAATGTTGTTTGCCAAATTCATATTTAACTGTTGATTAACTTCTTGTATTAAAGAAGGGAGTGAATAAATAGTAAAAGTAATAAAAATGGCTGAGAGAGCAAGTAATAAACTCAGAAGTGTAAGAATAAGTTTGTTAGATAGTTTGTTAAATAATTTTTTCAACATAATGTATGTGCCTGTTTATAACGCTATATTCTGTCGCTAAATTTATAACCAACACCCCATACCGTCATAATATAAGCTGGTTTTGCTGGGTTTGTTTCGATTTTGCTACGAAGCCTGTTAATGTGAGAATTCACAGTGTGTTCATATCCTTCGTGGCCATAGCCCCATACACTATCCAAAAGTTGGGAGCGCGAATAAACATGCCCAGGGTTTTGTGCAAACTTAAATAATAAGTCGAATTCTTTAGCGGTTAAATCTATGTTTCTGTCACCCAGTAATACGCGGCGATTTTCCGGGTTGATACTAAGCTCGCCATAATTTAATTCATAGGTTGGCTCGACGGATGTGTGTGTTGCTTCAGCACGACGAAATTGAGACTTAACACGGGCCAGTAATTCACGAATACTAAAGGGTTTAGTTACATAATCATCGGCACCGACTTCAAGGCCGATCACACGATCGAGTTCTGATGATTTAGAAGTGAGCATGAGGATAGGGGTATAGCGTGATTGTTTTCTAATGCAGCGGCAAACATCAAGTCCGTCTAGTTTTGGCAGCATTAAATCAAGAATAACTAAATCAAAATCACTTTTTTCTGTTTCCTCGACAGCAGACAGGCCATCTTCTGATATAACGGCCTGACATCCTGAATCGGTTAAATGCATCTGT
>JAUVDT010000079.1 GCA_030595185.1 Gammaproteobacteria bacterium | reverse complement strand
GAATAAAGACATAAAAATTGATATATGGACAATAGCCAGAGCAGGCATGAAGCATTAGGTTTTATAACAACTTAAACATATTTTAATATCAATACTTATACTAAACGGTAATTAACGATGAATTATTATGAGGTACTTTTCCATCCAATTATTATATTATCCACTATTTATAATAAAAATGAAGCATCATGAATAAATCTAATCTATCAGGACATACAATTTCACAGATAATTATTGCAGGCTGTGGTTATATTGGAAGAAAAGTATTAACTGAAATTATCAGTAGAAAGACTTTATCTGCAAAAAAAATTATTACTTTAGTTAATACAAAACAAAGTCAGGAATTCTGTCTACAACAAGAAGTAGAAAGTATTTCAATAGACTTAGATGCACCAGCCTTTATCATGAAGGATATTGTTAAAAATACGGACACATTAGTCTATTATTTTATAGCGCCACCAAGAAAGGGGATAATAGATAGTCGTGCTAAACAATTTATTGAGCAATTAAAACAAAATCAATCTTATTCACCAGTTAAAATAGTACTGATTAGTACGACAGGCGTGTATGGTAATTGTCAGGGGAAATGGGTAGATGAAGAATACCCCTTAAACCCACAAGTTGATAGAGCAAGAAGGCGAGTAGACGCAGAACAACAATTTCAATCCTATTGTAAAAGGTTCAATGTACCGTTAGTTATTTTAAGAGTGTCAGGTATCTATAGTTCTGAAAAACTACCCTTAAAGCGAATTAGATCAAATACACCAATTGTTTGCCAGACAGATTCTCCCTATAGTAATCGCATTCACAGCAATGACCTGGTTAAAATCTGTATTGAAGCGGGAATTAATAATAAAATTACAGGTATTTTCAATTGTGCTGATGGTCATCCCACAACGATGTATGATTATTTCATCAAGGTAGCACAGGCTAATCACCTTCCTGAACCGATTACTATTAGTTTGCATAAGGCAAGATCTCAGTTATCAGCAGGAATGCTCTCTTATATGGATGAATCACGTCGAATTAATAATAAAAAGTTATTAGAAATTTTTAATTTAAAATTGCAATATCCCTATTTAAAACTGGAAAATCTTAAAGCAGATTAATAATCTCTTGAATAACAAAAATTTTACCACCATAAATTATAGAAATTTAATGTTACTACAATTTATGGTGGCCTTGTTATGTTGGCTGAGGGCTCCTGAGTTTGCTCAATAAATAGCAATTATATTAAGCAAAGGTTTCCATCATACACAGGATTTAGTATTATCTATCCTCTTATCACATTTCTAAACCAACTGAAACTATACACACTATGAGTTTAATTGATAAATATAACCGAGAAATCAGATATTTAAGAGTATCAGTCACTGACAGATGTGATTTGCGCTGCTTTTATTGTATGCCCAAAGGCTTTGATGGTTATGAAGAACCTGAAGACTGGTTAAGTTATGCGGAAATTGAGCGTATTATTGCTTCCTTTACTCGCTTAGGGGTTAATGCAGTTCGTATTACTGGTGGAGAACCTCTGGTGAGGAAAAATTTACCTGAGCTTGTTTCACGCCTTTCTGCTCTACCAGGTCTTGATGATTTATCATTAAGCACTAATGCCACACGTTTGGGTAAACATGCACAGGAATTATATGATGCGGGTATATCTAGAATTAATGTAAGCCTGGATACGGTTGATCCTGTTAAATTTAATGAAATTACACAGGGTAAGTTAGAGAAAATAACTCAGGGATTATTAAAAGCAAAAGAAGTAGGGCTTGATCCTATTAAGATCAATATGGTCATTATGAAAGGTGTTAATGATGATGATGTTGAAGATATGGTTGAGTTTTGTATGCAGAATGATTTTACTTTACGTTTTATAGAAACTATGCCTGTAGGTGATACTGGTCGTAATGCTGCTAATTATTTTATTGACCTGCATGAAATAGAAAAACGTCTGGCACAAAAGTATGAATTAATACCTGCAGTGATGAAAGGTGCTGGCCCTGCACGCTATGTGCAAGTAGCTGGCACTGACTTTAAAATTGGCTTTATTACTCCGATCTCACAGCATTTTTGTGATACCTGCAATCGAGTTCGTTTATCAGCAACAGGTACATTATATATGTGTCTTGGAGATGAGCATAAATATGAGCTACGTCCATTGATACGAAAAGGTATTAGTGATGATGAACTGGATCAAGTAATACGTGATGCCATAAATTTAAAACCACTTAAACATGAGTTTAATGAAAATCCGGAAAAAGTGGTACGCTTTATGTCTATGACTGGAGGCTAACATTGTCTGTAACATGATACAGATCATGGTGTTATTTATAAAAACTATATTAGACTCCGAATATGATATTTGCTCTTACTTGGTTCACATTTTTTAATTATTAGGAATTTTCACATGGGTGTATCTGAAAACAAGGCTCATTATGGACATCGTCTGCGAGTTTATAGAAAAATCGGTGATGTTATTTATGATGAAGTCTATTATTTAACCGTTAATGGTAAGCCTGTAAGCAAAAAAAGAGAGCGTGAAATCTGGGCAGAAGCCAGGGCTCGTGATCAGGAGCTTTTAGAGTATCAACTTGCCTGCAAGGAAGAAGATGATCTGGAAAACCCTATTCGTTTTCACCGTGATGGTCGCATTATTGGTTTGACACGCCAACAGCAGCAAAGTCAGGGACGCACGATTGATATTTTTAAACTACGTATTAAATTAATTGATGGCAACATCACATGGGGTAGTATTAGTATAGATTATCATGGTTTCGATGATGCATTTAAGCTGGCAATAGAACGTATTGCTGAAATTCTGGAGCTTAATAAACGTGCTAAACTCTATCGTCACATGAAACAGTCCAAAGAGGCTTATTTATTAAAGTAATTTATTCAATAGCTTCATTCACTGAATTATTTTGTGAGTAATAATCATATTTATCCAGAATATTACTCATAAAAGTCCATGCTTCACTATAAGAGAGGCCACTATTATCCGGAATAATAATTTTTACGTAGAGTTTATTTTGATATTGGTCTTTTAATGACTGTAGTTTCTGGTGCATAACCACACTGGAAACATGTTCATATGAATCCTTCTCATCTTCCCGAAAGCGGATATAAGGTTTACCGGACAGCTTTTCGTAACGCACCTCAACAACATACTTACCCACTGCAGAACGTGAAGGTTTAATTAATTTATTATATTTTAACTCCAGTTCTTTATATTCATTACTAAGAGTAGAATGCTGTTGCTGAGCAAGAATAACCTGTGCTTCATATTCAGACATATTATCCAGATAAAATTGATTCTGTTTTTGTAAATTAGATAGCTGTTCTTCTCTATTGGCAAGAGTAAGTACTTGCTCACTTAAATCTCTATCTTTTCTTAACAAAAGCATTGAACTACTTTCAAGTTCATTTTGAACCTTTTCAATTTGCTGATCCTTATCAGCAAGTACAATAAGCTGTCTATTGAAATCCTGTTCCTTTCTAGCTAATTGTATCGAAGATTCCTCTAATTTATCTTGTAAATTAACTTTTAAACTATTTACCTGCTCAAGCTGTTGTTCAATTCGTGCCAGATTATCAATATTCTTCTGAATATTTTTCTTAAGTTTATTTTGCTCCACTGACATGGAAATAATTTGTCTATCCTGTTCAGCAATCAAATTATCCCGCTCAACAGCACTTTCTTTTGCCTGCATCAATTGTAGGCGTAATAGTGATACTTCAGTCTGGGTTTGTGTCAGAGTTTCTTCGAGAGTGGCATTTTCTGCTGAGGTTTGTTTAAAAGTAACAGCAGTACGCTGCTCTGCAGCAATACTATCCTGTAGCTTTTGAGAGATTTCCTGGCGCTTATGTACGCTATCCTCTAAATCTTTGGAAGTTTGTTGTTGTACTGCAATACTATTTTTAAGACGTTGTGATATTTGTTGTTCTGTAACAATGCGTTGCTGAAGTTCCGAGACCAGTTCCCAGTTTTTAACAATAAGAATACTACTGGTAATAAGGAAAATCATCACCACAACAGTCATAATGTCAGTAAAAGATGGCCAGAAAGACTCCTCAACCAGCTGAGTATTATTCTGCCTTAGATCAATAAATCCATCACTCATTAGAGATTGTCCAATGACTCAGGCTTGGTATCAGGTAAACGGAATCCTTGGCGCAAGAGCTCTTTTATCTCAGTGATATCACCCGACATACTATGAATTCGTTCGTCATATTGACTGGTAATTTTATTAACATTACTGGCGATATTAAGATATTGCTTTTGTGACAGCTGCATATTACTGACGGTGTCACGCAATAAATTAATCAGTTCTGTCAATTGATGAATCATATCTTCACTCTGGTGTGAAAAGCGTGGCATCAGGTATTGTGTACTGATTTGTTCAATGGCACTAAATAGATTAGTTTGCACATCCGTTAATTTCAGATAAAAATAACCAAAAAACAGATAACAAACTATCGCTGTTGTGGTCGTAGATAGTGCGGTTGACATACCGTGAATCACTTGTCCCATACCATCAAGACCATTATTTTCCATCAGGCTTGATGCACCTAATAGTGCGATAGAGAGTGAAATAATCGTACCGAAAACACCCGTAAGAATTAATATATTGGAAACAAACTTAGGCAAGCTAAGACGCGTACTTTCTGAAGCCACCATGGTTGCTGCCAGGGCATTTTGATTAATCGCAGCACGCTTCTGATAAATATTATGCATTGCACTATAGCGATGATAAATCAGGCTTTTCTCACTGATGGATTCAACTGGATTATGCACTTCTCTATGCAGATTAATAATAAATTTTCCAACTGAACGTTCTTCACGCCAGTAATAAAACAAGGCTAAAACCAGTTTAGCCATGCCTAATAAAAATAAGCCTATGATAAAGCCATTAATGAAAAAGCCGGTATTGGTTAATTGATTTTTTAAATATACATTTTCAATATAATCCATATTATATAAAATCAATACAGCAACCAGAGAACTGACCACAATCAGGCGAATAAGGATATTAAAACTATAATTGGATTTAAATTCTATCATCATTTAATAATAAGCTAATATTGTCTATAGGGGAATTAGGGTTAATACTTAGATTTGGACTGTAAGGTATATTCTCACAGCCCTATTATTTATAGTATTAGTTAAACACAGCTCTTTTTTGCTCACTTCTTCTAATCTGTTCCATAAAGTAATTTCTATAATAGAGCAGTGCACTAATGCCATTTGCTCTCACATCAATCACTTTCCAGCCCGCAGGTGTTCTAATAAATTTAAAGTCAACCTGTATACTGCCACCGGTTTCCTGATAAACATTGACACTGGCCGTTGCTTCATTTTCACTACTTCTTTTTGAAGTAAATTTTCCTATCACTGGAGGATAGTTCTGAAAATGCGTCAGTTTTTTTACAAAAGTCGTTATAAATAAGCCTACAAATGTTTCTGTAAACTCTTCTTGCTGTTCAGGAGACATCTTATTATAAAAACGACCTGCTACCCAGCGAGCCATATAGTTAAAATCAAAATGCGGGCTGATTTCCTGATGCAGAAAATAGGTAATTTGGTCCATATTGGCCTGTTGTGGCTGAGCCAGAAAATTACTAACACTTTTAATAGAGCTTTCTAGCAAGTCAACCGGGGATTTTGGTCTTTCCACTGGTATTTGAAATTGTCTGGGTCGATAATTGTGTAAATAGTAACGTCCCTGAGTCCGTGAATAAGCAGGTGCTTGCTGTCCCCTGTCTTGATCCTGTTCCTCATCTTCATATTCATAATTAACTTTAACATTACCTTGTTTATAAGTTTTTGTATAACTTTCTGCCATACTGCTGCCCGAAAACATAAATACAGCAATAAACATAGATATTTTTATTACAGTCTGACTCATAAGGATCCCCTATACTTTTATTATTATTTAAACTGACAGCCTAAAGATAAACTATAATCTCCTCTTCGGCCATAAAAAACTTTAAAATTAATGGTTTTTTTACTATTTTCATCATTATTGCTTAAAAAACTTGCTTAGGCAGTCTTTTTTGCGTAAAATCTCGCCTCTTATTCAAAATGCCGTATTATTTCAGCTTTGATTATTTATCCTGATCATATTGACGCATTGAGCATTTTAATTAATAGAATAAGTAATACGAACAAATTAAAGTAATACGTTAAAGATTGATTGGAGAATACGAATGTCTAAGGTATGTCAGGTTACAGGTAAGCGTCCTGTTGCGGGAAATCATGTTTCTCATGCCAATAATAAAGTTAAACGTCGTTTTTTACCTAACCTGCATTCACATCGTTTCTGGGTTGAGAGTGAAAACCGTTTTGTAAAATTACGCCTCACTGCAAGTGGTATGCGCACAATTGATAAGCGTGGTATCGATGTTGTTTTAGCAGAAATGCGTGCCAGAGGTGAAAAAGTTTAATATTAAACTTTTTAAAAAAGAATTTAAGCGGGAGTAGAATAATATGCGTGATAAAATTAAACTAGTATCTTCAGAAGGTACAGGTCACTATTACACAACAACAAAAAACAAGCGTACTATGGCTGAAAAACTGGAAATGAAAAAATATGATCCAGTGGTTCGCAAGCACGTCATGTATAAAGAAGCTAAAATTAAATAAGTTTTAGTCTATTATATTAAAAAAACCGTTATAGATAAGTCTATAGCGGTTTTTTTGTCTTAGGACTTAGGAATAATATTCAATTTTTCAAAGAAGTGCCTTAACTCAATCACTTCTTTATGATTAGAAACTAATTTATGTGTTTGTTTAGGTAAAATAATACTCGAATCATTTAAATTAATTGTTGTTTTACCGCTATGTTTATTGATTTCAATAACAGCATCTAACCCCCTGAAAAGTTTCATTACCTCATTCCACTGAATATCATGACTGATGGGATGATGGAAGATCTTTTCCAGTATCTTCGTATGTTTATGATTCATATTAAGTATCTCAAAATTAGCTTAACATCTGAAAGCTCACAAGCTCCTAGTATAACAATGATTTGCTGTGTACAATAGTCACAAAATTAATACCAATTTGGAAACATAATTATATGCTCTATGAAATCAGTGATGAAGAAAAGAAAAGAGCCAAATGGCCACATGATTTATTTTTAGTCAATCTTATCGGCAATCATATTCTGACTTTTGTCGCCACCCTGGGACTGGCAAGTAGTTGGGCATGGCCTATGCTGAGCGTTCCCATTATTTCATTTATTATTCTTGGTACTATTCTCATAAAGGGTCGAAAATCCCGTACAGAGGAAAGCTGGTTTGTCATGTGTCACTGGCAATTAGCGATGCAGCGCAGCCTGTTTTTTATTAAAATGATGTTGCTGATGATACTCATTGCCAGTTTCGGAGTCTATGGTTATATGCAGCTTGGTTGGATGAAGGAGGCTGTTTATGCCATGATTGGTGGAATTTGTGTTTTGCCTATTATGCTAACAACATTGGTACTGATTCTTATGGAATCCGATGCCCTGCATCAGGCACAAAAAGGTGAATTACCTGAAAAAATTGTTAAGCTTTTCCCCAATCCAGATGCCGTATTAATTGAGAATACAACGGAAATAAGTCAATAAACATGGTCAATGCAGTTTACCCAGGTACTTTTGATCCGATAACCAATGGCCACATTGACTTGCTTAAGCGTGCCTGCAAGTTATTCAATCACGTCACTCTGGCGGTCGCACACAACCCGAATAAGAAAGCTTTATTTAATCTCTCAGAACGAGTTGAAATGGCTGAGAATGCCGTGTCTTCCTATGATAATATTTCAGTCGTTGGCTTTGATAACTTATTGGTGGATTTTACACATGAGCAGAATGCATCCGTTATTTTAAGGGGCTTGAGAGCTGTTTCCGATTTTGAATATGAATTTCAACTGGCAGGAATGAACCGTAATCTCGCTGCAGATATCGAAACAATTTTCCTCACCACTGCAGAACAATATGCTCATATTTCTTCCAGTATCGTTAAAGAGGTGGCTCGATTGGGTGGAGATATAACAAAATTTGTTCCACCGCAAGTAATAGCTGAAATTAACAAAAAATTAGGTTAATATAGCTTCCCGTTGGGGGACTAAAAATGACTTTGATTATCTATCGTGGAGAGTTTTAATGGCTTTATATATTACAGACGAATGTATTAATTGTGATGTGTGTGAACCTGAGTGTCCTAATGAGGCAATTTTTATGGGCGAAGAGATTTATGAAATCAATCATGAGCTCTGTACCGAATGTGTTGGACATTATGACGAACCACAATGTGTTGAAGTTTGTCCAGTAGACTGTATCCCTAAAGATCCTGATCATGAGGAAACTGAAGAGCAGTTAAAAGCAAAATATGAAGAATTAACCAGCTAAAAACTTTATAACATTATGTGTTCAAACCTTAAATAGAAACCTATTTAAGGTTTTTTTTTGCATATTATCTCTAAGTAACTTAAAATTTTCCCACCATCTGTGTGGTATTTTATGTTACCAAAACGATGGTGGGAAAATTTCAAGTTTGGCTGAAGGCTCTTACTCTTAACTAGCAAAAAAAAAGCCCTGCTGTCACCAGCGGGCTTAAAAAGTTTATTACTTAATTTATACTACACATTAAAAGTATAAATTATTAACACTGAATACTCTAGAAGTACTCATAACAAAATCAAACAGTATTAGGAGAGTAAACATACTGCTCAATCTGATTAGCTGACATTATAAAAGCATTTTACATGCCAATATTACAATATTATTATATTGTAACTAAAAAACAATGTATTACATAGAATGGCATAGTTATTGATTTTTAACTAATATGTGAGATATCATCTCTGAGATGATATCTCACTCTGATTTTCGTGCTCTAAAATAATTTGTATTATTATAATACTCAGGATCATCATTATCTTCCGACCACCCGGGAACTCCTAAGATAGGCAATGGAGAAAGATAGCGTGAATCTGATAGTGACTGCTCATTTTCAATATCACTAGAGAGTAATTCATCCAAAATAGCATATTGCTTCAATTTATCCTGCTGATAAAAGTCATCATCCACAAGTAAACAATAAGCCTTGGCTGTAAAACCGACAAAAGGCTTAAAAGATTTTTCATACATACCATGACCAAATACAAAGGCACCAATATCCTGCCACCATCTATCACGCTGCTGCACAAATAATTCACTCCATTGATGCGTTTTAAGCATTTTAAGCAACGCCTCATCAGAGCTGGCAATAATCACTCCAGA
>JAUVDT010000083.1 GCA_030595185.1 Gammaproteobacteria bacterium | reverse complement strand
GGTGCGCATGGGACCTTATGGCCCGTTTGTGCAAATCGGTGATAAAGACGATGAAGAAAAGCCTGCTTTTGCAAGTTTAAAGCCAGGCCAAAAAATGATCCAGATCGACATGGATAACTACGAGTCGTTATTTGTCTTCCCACGTGTTTTAGGTAATACCGAAGAAGGCGAAGAAATTACCGCCAATGTCGGTCGCTTTGGTCCTTATGTTAAATTTAATAATATTTTCGTCTCTATTCGTAAAGAATATCAAGACCGCGGCATTGATGCTTATAACATCGAACTTGAAGATGCTCGTGTTATCGTTCAAGAAAAGAAAATATTTGAAGCAAACAAATACATCAATTCTTTTGAAGGTACGGATATCGAAGTTCTTAATGGACGCTTTGGCCCTTACATCACCAATGGTGAAAAGAATGCCAAGATCCCTAAAGACCGCGAACCGAAATCATTAACTCAAAAAGAATGTGAAGAGTTACTGGCTGCTGCACCTGAACGCAAAGGCAAAAAGAAACTTAAGAAAAAGAAAGTGGCGAAGAAGAAAGTAACCAAGAAGAAAACCACTAAGAAAAAAGTAACTAAAAAGAAAACAACTACCAAGAAAAAGACCGCTGTTAAGAAAAAAACAACAGTAAAAAAGAAAGCGACAACAAAGAAAAAAGCCACTAAGAAGAAAACCGATAGCGAATAGTGGTTAGCCCGTTCAATATTCGCAACGCCGCTCTTGTTATAAAACAGGGCGGCCTGATTGCCTACCCTACCGAAGCCGTTTATGGTCTGGGTTGCGACCCCTACCAGCAAGCCGCTGTTTACCAATTACTTGCACTCAAAAGTCGTCCGGTAGAAAAAGGACTTATTTTAGTTGTCAGCGATTTAAAACAACTTGATGATTTTATCGAACCACTTACAAACGAACAAATCAAACGCATAGAAGACAGCAGCAATACAAGCTGGCTAGTACCGGCCTGCAATGCTCCCGGCTGGTTACGCGGCAGTCACAATACCTTAGCCATTCGTGTCAGTTCGCATCCTTTGGTTAAAGCACTTTGCAAGGCGTTGGATCAACCACTGGTATCGACTAGCGCTAACCCTGGCGGCAAACAACCCGCAAAAAATAGTCTGCAATGCCACCATTACTTTCATCAAGAGCTTGATATAATCATCAACTCAAACACCGGCTCGTTAGAGCAACCAACAGAAATACGCGACCTGATAACACAACACGTTATTAGAGCAAACTAATCAGTGTGAGCCATATGAACAACGACACCCCTAACATAGAACGTGTAAAAGAATTCCTGCTCGATCTGCAAGACAGAAATTGCAGTTCGCTTGAACAAGAAGACGGCAAAGAAAATTTCGTATCCGATGAATGGCAGCGCGAAGCTGGCGGCGGTGGTCGCAGCCGAGTATTAACCAACGGTGCAACCTTCGAGCAAGCCGGCATTAATTTCTCTCACGTCTTTGGTGACAACATGCCCGCCTCAGCCACGGCACATCGCCCTGAATTAGCAGGACGTAACTTTCAGGCTATGGGTGTGTCTTTAGTTATTCACCCGCATAACCCTTACGTGCCCACGTCACATGCCAACGTACGCTTTTTTATTGCTGAAAAAGAAGGCGCCGATCCTATTTGGTGGTTTGGTGGTGGCTTCGACTTAACGCCTTATTATGGCAATGAAGAAGATGTTAAACATTGGCACCAGACATCTTTTGATGCCTGTAAAGACTTTGGCGATGACGTCTATGATAAATACAAAAAATGGTGCGATGAATATTTTTATCTAAAACACAGAGATGAACCACGCGGCGTTGGCGGTTTGTTTTTTGATGACTTAAACGAATGGGGCTTTGAAAAAAGTTTCGAGTTTATGAAAAGCGTGGGCAATAATTTTGTACCAGCATATCAACCAATAGTCGCTAAACGTAAAAACACTGAGTATGGCGAACGAGAACGCGACTTCCAACTTTATCGTCGTGGCCGTTATGTTGAATTTAATTTAGTTTATGACCGCGGCACTTTATTTGGTTTACAAACAGGAGGCCGTACAGAGTCTATCTTAATGTCCTTACCGCCTTTAGTTAAGTGGCGTTATGACTGGCATCCAGAAGCAGGTACTCCTGAAGCAAAATTATACGATGTCTTCTTAAAACCAACAGATTGGCTTAATAAATAACATGAATAAAAATGACCTTATCTTACAATTACACTCAACACCTGAGTCTGTTACTTTTGATAATGTGATGAGCGTTATTACTGATAACTATGATTACACACCAACTCGTTTCACTAATGGCTTTGGTGAAGGGGCTGCAATCAATGAAGCGGGTACGAATGAAGGTTCATGTAAAATTTTTGCCTTTGCGCAATTAAATAACTTGAGCAAAGATCAAACATTACATTGCTTTGGTGATTACTATCGTAAAGATGTCTTAGAACATCCCGCTGCAACTGATCACGCTAATATCAGAAATTTCATGAATGATGGCTGGGACGGCATTCATTTTGAAAACTTCGTTCTAGAACCTAAGTAAAACACCAAAGTGTTTGAATTGAATTCAAACGATTTTAAATATACCGCTTTATTTTGCGAAGAAAATATTTGGCACCTTGCTGATTCGTTAATCAGTCAAGGTGTTAAAGACTCAGACCTCAACGTTGTTTTTATCGGTAACCCAAAACAACAAGTTGCCATTTTTAATCAAAAATCAGGTCTCGACAACCACCCCGTCATTTGGGATTATCATGTCGTACTCTTGCGAAAGATGACAGACAACTACCTTATCTACGACTTTGATACCAAATTAGCCTTTGAAACAAATGCCGAACAATATTTAAACTTAAGTTTTCCTAAAGAAAAGAATATAGCGCTTCCATATCAAGCTCAATTTAGATTCATTGAAACACAGGCCTTTCTTAATGAATTCAGTTCTGATCGTTCACACATGTTAGGTGTTATTGATATCGACAAATTCCCAACAGACGAACCAATACATGCCAAAGAAAACCAGTCAGCCACGTACTTGCATCAATTCATTAATTTTTCAGCACCCATCTGTAACGACAAGCTACTAACAAGAAATACTTTTGAAAATTTAATTAGAAATAAATAACCTTACCCACAATCATCGAGACTTCTTCTATTTCATACCGGTAATCATCATCAGAAAATGAGGTACCACCTACGCTCATTGTATAAACCCAACCCGATCGTGTTTCCCACTTCAGGTTCACGATATAAGCGAGCTGATCAAATGTACCAATGGATATATTACTAGCAGGCATACCGGCAACAGGACGTCCATCAGGCGTTAAAATAATATCGCCATCAAAGCTACTATTCCAAAAACCGATACCTATTGATGCAGACATTTCTCCGCCACCCGCAAGCTTTAATGCATATTTAAGCGATGGCATCAAATAAGTATAATAACCACTTAACTCGGTGCCAACATCCACACGTTCACCATAGTTAGCGTCACCCACTGAACCAAACTCATAAAACTGGTGATCAAGATTGATTAGAGAGGTGTAACTATTCAACTCAAGATACACTCTACCCGCATCGTCTAATTGAAATTCGTTAAAAACCATATTCAGCGTGAATACAATTTGCGCAAAACCTGCATTAGAAATATTGCCATGATAGCCATCTACCTTTCTAACCACGTCCACACCTAAATGTCGAAAACCGGCACCGGGTGTAATACTGAAATTATCCCACCAATGCGGTTCTTGATTAGAGCCTGCTACCGCAGAATGTGTGAAACTAATACCACTTAATACAAGCAATAGAACAACTCGATGCAACAGCACTTTATACCCCTTAAATGATCTGTTTTTTATTCATTTTACGCTGGCTGCAAAGCCAGTCTCAATATGTGATAATGATACCCAATATTTTAAAAAAATACTCTTAGGTTTAACCCGAGGATTCTAACGTGTCGTCACATTCTTTTTATCCAGCTACACGCATGCGCAGAATGCGCCGCGATACTTTTTCACGTAACTTAATGCGCGAAAACACATTAACGGCTCATGACTTTATTTACCCGGTCTTTGTTATTGAAGGCGAGAACCAACGTCAAACTATCGATTCAATGCCAGGTGTTGAGCGACTAAGTATCGATCTACTCATCGAAGAAGCAAAAGAATGCTACGCGCTGGGCATTCCTGCAATGGCTTTATTCCCTGTTGTAGGGCAAGAATCTAAATCAGATGATGCAGCAGAAGCCTATAACCCAGAAGGTCTCGCTCAACGCGCCGTACGCGCTCTAAAAGCAGCTGTACCCGATCTAGGCATTATCACTGATGTAGCATTAGACCCTTTCACTTCACACGGCCAAGATGGCTTAATTGATGAAACGGGTTACGTGCTAAATGATGAAACGATAGAAGTTTTAGTTAAACAAGCCGTCTCACATGCTGACGCAGGCGCTGATATTGTCGCCCCATCTGACATGATGGATGGACGTGTAATAGCGTTACGCGAAGCCTTGGAAAACAAAGGTCACATTCATACACGCATACTGGCATATTCAGCTAAATACGCTTCTAGTTTTTATGGCCCTTTCCGTGATGCAGTCGGCTCAGCATCCAACCTTGCTGGCGGTAATAAATACAGCTACCAGATGGACCCGGCCAATTCCGATGAAGCCATTCGTGAAGTGTTACTCGACATCGATGAAGGTGCCGACATGGTAATGATTAAGCCGGGTATGCCTTATCTGGATATCGTTTACCGAATCAAACAAGAGTTCGGCATGCCAACCTACGTTTATCAAGTTAGCGGCGAATACGCGATGCTGAAAGCGGCCAGTCAAAACGGCTGGTTAGATGAACAACAAGTAGTTCTGGAGTCTTTGCTTTCAATGAAACGCGCAGGTGCTGATGGCATTCTGACTTACTATGCAAAAGATGCCGCTAAGTGGTTACAAGAAAAATAAATGACAAAGACTATTGACCGTTATGCTGTTATGGGAAATCGTTCTTGCGTGTGAAGGTGACGCGCAAGTATTACGTGCGAAGCACACACACTAGCTTTTAAAATCTAATTTATGAATAAAATTACTACTGATCGCTATGCTGTTATGGGAAATCCAATCACCCACAGCAAATCCCCACAAATTCATCAACAGTTTGCAAAGCAAACTAATGAAGAATTAAGCTACGAAAAAATAAAAGTTGAAACCGAAAATTTTTCTGCTGATGTTACAAGCTTCCAACAAGAGCACGGCAAAGGCCTGAACATTACCGTACCGCTAAAAGAAGAAGCTTTTAAACTGGCAACAGAATTAACAGGAAGAGCTCGCCGTGCTGGCGCCGTTAATACTTTAATTTTAAATGCTGAAAATAATTACGTTGGTGACAACACCGATGGCATTGGATTAGTTCGTGACCTGACTCAAAATTATGACATCAGCCTAACCGGTAAAGATATTTTAATACTGGGTGCAGGTGGCGCTGTACGCGGCATACTCGACCCATTCATTCAACAACAACCTGCACGTATCGTTATTGCCAACCGCACATTAAAACGCGCACAAGATCTTGCTAAAGATTTTTCCGATATTGCTAACATCGAAGTATTTGAATACGAAAAGCTGGCAAGCCAGGAATTTGATATTATCATTAACGGCACATCGGCAAGTTTAAGTGGCGACTTACCACCCCTGCCCGATAACTTACTAAAAAATAACAGTACTACTTACGACATGATGTACGGAAAAGAAGATACACCTTTCATGACATGGTCTAAAGAAAATAATGCAACACACGTGTTTGATGGTTTAGGCATGTTAGTTGAACAGGCAGCTGAATCTTTTTATTGCTGGCGAAAGGTAAGACCCGAAACTCAAACGGTTATCGCATCTATACGTAAAGGCTTATAACCCTCATGCATACAACTCAGCCTTAATCTAATACAACGATTAAAAAACCCCGACTAACCTGATGATTTATTGTCTTCAAACATCCTGAAACTGCCGTTAAAGTCAAAAGACATTTACCGCGAATACACGCAAAAAAAAGACTAAAGACTGTAGGTTTGTTTATATAAAATAAAGAGCTTGTCATTCCGGTGGTATTTTAAACGGGAATCCAGAGGTTTAAAAACTATAGGCGCTAGATTCCGGCTAAAAGCACGCCGGAATGACGACGTTTTTTATTATAAAAAAGGTTTTGACTTTTTTGCGTGTATTCGCGTTTATTTGCGGTAAAAAACAAAGCCTTTCAATGGCTGCTCTGTACTATTTAGCGCCGTTTATAACGGCCATTTATAAATACATATTTCTATTTAATTAATAACGATTTTTTAAATACTCTTTTTCTTTTCGGCGCTCATCTTCTTCGGTATATTTTCTTTCACCATACTCATGCGCTCGACTTTCTCTTCTATTTCTTTGATCCCTCAATACTTCTTCTCTTAATCGACCGCCGTCTCTCAATACTCTTTTCTTTTGTTTTAACTGGCCACCCGCTGGACGACGGTTTGCAAATTCAATACCTGCACGAATTTCATACATAGCATCTTGAATATGTTTCAATGCCCGATAGCGATGACCACCTTTATTCGGTTGCACTCTTCTTAGAGTTCTTTCAGCATTTTGTAAAATCTGTAAACTTCTTTCCATTACAGGCTGACGCATAGCAAAAGCAGATTGAATAGAGCTAAACATAACAACACTACTTAAGAATAGGGTAACAAAGGCTTTCTTCAACATATTATTTGTCCTTTTTTCATAAAAATGAATTAACTGAAATTATTATCTATCAGAACAGCATAGACTCATCTCTATAAAATTTCCAATAAAAAGCCCGGCTCTGCCGGGCTTTTTATCTAAAACTAATAACCAGATCACATATTCCAGATCATAATTAATGAATCATTATCTCTGTTGTTTTAACTGATGTCTCTCTGGCATTATTTTTGGCGCAGCGTCATGCATTCCTTCAGGCATTGCTTCAGGTGACATCCCACCCATTTCTTTCATTGGTACATACGCCATGCTTTCTTCCGCTAACACTTTACCTTCTTCATCCGTTACCGTCACGATCCATTCGCCAACCCAATGCGATTGTAAGTTTTTACTGGACCAAATACGCCAGCGGTCTGAACCGACTTTAAATTTAACTTCTGCTTTTAAATCACCACTGTGTTCCCAACGATGAGTAATTGTGTGTCCCGCCATACCAGTTATTTCAGTGAAGAAATAAACTTTTTCATTATCGTTAGTTAATTGACCCAATTTATCGACTGGCTCACGATCAGAAATACCTGTAGTAAAAGTTGATCGAGGCACATTTTCAGATGCTGAAACAGCTGTTGATAAGAGCACTAAACCCATTGCTAAAAAAGACATTATTTTCATTAGATTCTCCCTGTCATTGTTCATTTTGTGAACAACCGAGATTAACACAACCACTAATCAAATAGAAACCAACAGAAACAAGCTATGGATAGAAGGTCTTTTCTAACGACAATCGGTTATTTAGATTTTTGATGACGCTGCTGTAGCTGCACATAATGCTCAGCAGAATATTTAAAATAGGCTTTTTCTTTATCATTTAATGGACGTGCCTGGCGAATTGGATTTCCCATATATAAAAAACCACTTTCCAGTTCTTTATTGGGTGGCACGACACTACCTGCTGCTACGATGACATATTCTTTGATCAGCGCACCGTCCAATACGGTTGCTGACATGCCAATAAGGCAATAATCTTCAACCGTACACGCATGCAAAACAGCGTTATGGCCAACGGTTACATCATTACCAATAATCAGAGCTCGACCTTTTCCCATCGGACCCTCATGAGTCACATGTAAAACACAGCCGTCTTGAATATTGGTGCGATCACCAACTTCAATTCGATTAACATCACCGCGCAATACGGCCATTGGCCAAACCGAGCTTTGTTTGCCAAGATATACATCACCGCTTACTAATGCCATCTCATCAACAAAAACACCTTCTGATATTTCTGGGCTAACGCCATCAAAGTCTCGTATCGCCATCTTAAGTACCTACTCGTTTATCGCATGGTAACCAGTTCTTCAGAACTGGTCGGGTGAATCGCTAAAGTATCATCAAGGTCGGCTTTAGTTGCGCCCATGCGAATAGCCACGGCAAAGCCTTGTAACATTTCATCGGAACCCGGGCCAATGATATGACAACCAATCACTTTTTCCTGCGGGCCAACCACTACTAATTTCATCGCGGTTTCAACTTTGTGCTCGGTCATAGCGTTATACATTGCGGTAAATCGCGAGCTGTAAACTTTAACTGCTGTACCATGTTCAGCTTTTGCTTCTTCTTCCGTTAAACCCACGGTACCAATAGGCGGGTGACTAAACACAACCGTAGGAATTAAACTGTAATCAAAATGACGACCTTCCATACCGCCGTACATTCTATCGGCCATACGTCTGCCGGCAGCAATAGCTACAGGCGTTAATTGCGCACGACGTGTGACATCACCTAATGAATAAACATTTTCGATATTGGTTTCCTGATACTTATTGCAAGGCACGTAACCATCGGCATCCATCTCTGCACCTGAGGCTTCTATATTCATGCCTGCCGTATTCGGTTCACGACCAATTGCCCAGATCACTTCATCAAAACCTTCGGTGCGTTTACCCTGGTCACACACTAAAGTCAGCGTACCGTTTTCTTCTTTAATCAATTCAGCCACTTGGGTACGAGCCATTAAATCAACACCATCATTAACCATCGCTTCCATTAAACTTTCACGCAGCATGGCATCAAAGGTTCTTAAGAATTGTCCTTTACGAATAAACAACGCGACATCCGTACCCAAACTATTTAGCACACCGGCAATTTCAACAGCAATGTAACCAGCACCAATAACCGCAACCTTTTTAGGCTGTGTTTCTAAAGCAAAAAAACCATCCGATGTAATGCCGTATTCAGCACCGGGAATATTTGGAACCGTTGGCTTAGTGCCAGGGGAGATAACAATCTTATCCGCAGTGATTTGTTTACCATCGACATCTAATGTGTGTGCATCGATAAATTTTGCATAACCCTGAATTTCATCGATATTCGAATCTTTTAAATAGCTGTGATACCAGGTATTGATGCCCGTAATATAGTCTTCACGCTTTTTAACCAATGCCGACCAGTCGAAACCA
>JAUVDT010000068.1 GCA_030595185.1 Gammaproteobacteria bacterium | reverse complement strand
GCGGGTTTGAAAAAATACGCTGAAAAAAATAAATTACAAAATAAAACATTAGTGGCGGTTAACAGTGGCGCTAATATGAATTTTGATCGCTTGCGTCATGTTGCAGAGCGTTCAGAGCTTGGTGAAAACAGAGAGGCATTGCTGGCAGTAACGATTCCTGAAGAGCCGGGTAGTTTCCATAAGTTTTGTAAAATGCTGGGTAAAAGAGGTATTACTGAATTCAATTACCGATATTCCAGTGAAAATACAGCTCATGTCTATGCCGGTATCCAGCTTAGCGAAGGTGTAAATGAAAAAGAAACGGTAATCGAGGTATTAAAAAAGAAAGGTTATCCCGTTATTGACCTTAGTGATAACGAAGTAGCCAAGCTTCATATTCGTTATATGGTGGGCGGTCGCGTTAAAGACCTGGAAAACGAAGTGTTGTTTAGATTTCAGTTTCCAGAGCGTCCAGGTGCGTTGTTGCAGTTTTTAGCGAACATAGGCAAGCGCTGGAACATCAGCATGTTTCATTACCGCAATCACGGTGCCGGTTATGGACGTGTATTGGTGGGTATGCAAGTGCCGTTTAAAGAGCGCAAATTGTTATTAGAGTTTTTACAAAAAACGGGTTACCCATACTGGGATGAGACGGATAACCCGGCTTATGACTTATTTTTGAAAGGTTAACGGCAGTCAAAAGTAATAAGTCGTAAGTCGTAAGTCGTAAGTCTGTAATCAAAACAGCTAAAAGTAGATTGCAAAGGTATTTTAGATTTTGTCGGCATGGTTATGCCGACCTAGCAGGCTTTTTTGACTACTGACTTACGACTATAGACTTTTGACTTTTGACTGTGTTTAAAACCTGTAAAGCTTCGCTTCCGTCACAACCCCATCAATAGGTATATCCCAGCTTTCTGTCGGCACCTGGTCTAGCTTTTGACACTCATGAGCCAGACCGATCAATTTAGGTTTTCGCCAGCTTTTTTGGTGATTGCGAAAATGAAAGCTGCGATCATAAAAACCGCCGCCCATGCCTAATCTATTGCCTGTTAAATCAAAGCCAACCAACGGCATAAAAATTAATGATAGTTGATGTGCGCGTTTGCATTGATTAATGGCAACTGCCGGCTCTGAAATACCAAATCGATTACGTTTCATGCGGGTGTTTGGTGTGTACAGGGCAAAAAATAATGAATTTCCATAAGGTGATATAACGGGCAAGTAAACGTCTTTATTGTGTTGCCATGCCAGTTGGATGGCAAATTCTGGAGACATTTCACCATCTTCCGCTAAGTAAAATGCAACGGCTTTGGCTAGGTTGAAATGGCGGCTAAGACGCAGGTTTTTAGCTAAGCGTCGGGCATGAAGTGTTTGTTGTTTGCGAGTAATTTGTCGACGCTGTTCACGCAATGTTTTGCGTAACGAATGGCGTGTTTTTTTTTGTGCAGAATGACTAGTCATGTTGAATCAGTATATAAGTGGGTCTCCGCCTGTGCCGTATCAAAATAAGCGACCTTGAACCAAATAGTTCAGGTGGGTATCCTCGTTAATGTTTAAGGCTTCCCACTGGTAAACCAGCGGTAATGCACACAGCACCAACAGTAGAATTCCCGGGGTCAATTAATAGGGACAAGGGAAATGAAAATTTTGCTACAAACACCGCAGAGACCCGAACTCTTATTTTAGCTCAATTTCGCCCAATGCAGAATTAATTTTTTCTTTAAGTGAGTTGATGCGATTGTCGACGTCGCTGAGATTGGAATTGGCCGAATTAGCGCCCAAAAATTCATGAGCAAGGTTGAGTGCCGCCATGACAGCGATGCGCTCAGAACCAATAATAGAGCCACGATCTCTAATTTCTATAATTTTTTTATTTAAAAGATCAGCTGCAGAGAGTAAAGACGTTTCTTCGCCTTCTGGGCAGCCGATAGTGTAATCTTTGTCTAAAACGCGAATATTGACCGAAGATGGCTTCGAACTCATGTATTTTGTTCCATTGACTTGAGTCGGGTAATCATCGATTCAATATGGGTGCGAGCCTTGTCCTTTTGTTGGATAAGGCCAGATCGTTCGGTTTTGAGACCATCGACAGTGCTACGAAGCGTACCGTTAGACTGCGTTAGCTTATCGCAGAGGTTCAGTAAGTCTTCGACCTGCTTTTCGAGGTCGTCCATATTGTTGTTAGTATCATTCATATCGTCTAAATATTAGATGGGCTTTGCACTTGGGTCAACTATTTCATGTAATCTGATAAGTTAGAAGCCGCTGCCGTGTTAAACTTTGTGCAATTTACAGCTTATTTAAAGAGTGAAGCCAATGGCAACAATGCCTGATTATTTTGATTTGCAGGAAGCGCTGCAAAAAGTGGATGCAACGATGGAGGCATCTGAAACTCACGGTGCGTTATGCGGTATGTTATGCGCTCAAGGCAGCGCAGATATTAACCAGTGGCAACAGCATGTAGTGGGTGAGCAGGAAGGCGGCAATGCACTGGTGGGCGAGTTAGCAGACGAATTGCAGCAAATGTACGTGACCACGATAAGTGCCCTGAATAATGAAGTCGCTGAATTTGAATGTTTGCTAGCAGCCGATGAAGATAAACTATCTGAACGTGTATATTCATTGGCGAACTGGTGTCAGGGCTTTTTATACGGTTTGGCAGCCGGTGGCATTAAAGAGGGCAACAAAATGCCCGATGATAGTACTGAGTTGATGCGTGACTTTATTGCCATATCTCAAGCCGCATTTGATGATGAAGAGTCAGAAAACAGTGAAGAAGATTACATGCAGTTAGTTGAGTTTGTTCGTATGGGTACTTTGCTAATGAACGAAGAACTGCAACCAATGAAATTAAAAAATCCGGTTAATACTGATCAATTACACTAACGGACAGTAAACAGAATTATGAATAAACAGGTATTAAAAAGACGTCGTAAGCAATTAATGCGCATGATGGGTAAAGAATCGATAGCAATATTACCCGCTGCACCGATGAGAATCCGTAATCGTGATGTAGAGCATAAATACCGTCAAGACAGCGACTTTTTATACCTGAGTGACTTTCCCGAGCCAGAAGCCGTCATCGTATTAATACCCGGTAGAAAAAATGGCGAATACGTTTTGTTTTGTCGTGAACGTGATCCATTGATGGAAACCTGGAATGGCAAGCGTTATGGGCCGGAAGGTGTTATCGAAGCATTCGATGCCGACGATGCTTTTCCGATTGATGATATCGATGATATTTTGCCGGGTTTAATGGAAGGTTGTGAGCGTGTTTATTACACCATGGGCCTTGATCTTAACTTTGATAAGCAGGTTATGGGCTGGGTCAATCACCTTAAAAAGAATTCTCGCTCAGGCGCGCATGCGCCTTACGAATTCGTGTCACTCGATTATTTTTTGCACGACATGCGTTTATTTAAAAGTCAGCCAGAAATAAAATTGATGCAAAAGGCAGCAGATATTTCAGTGACGGCGCATCAGCGTGCAATGAAGTTATGCGCCCCCGGCATGTTTGAATACGAATTAGAAGCAGAGTATTTACACGAGTTCCAACGCAATGGTGCAACCTGGGCTTATTCATCAATCGTTGGTAGTGGTGCAAATTCATGTATTTTGCATTACGTTGAGAATAATCAAAAAATGAAAGACGGCGATCTGGTATTAATTGATGCTGGTGCCGAATATCAGGGTTACGATGCGGACATCACCAGAACGTTTCCGGTTAATGGAAAGTTCTCTGTGCCACAGCGAGAAGTTTATGAAGTGGTATTGAATGCACAAAAAGCCGCATTAAAAAAAGTAGTGCCGGGAAATCATTGGAATGATCCGCACAATGCCGCGGTTAAAGCAATGACAAAAGGCATGGTTGAAATTGGTTTATTAAAAGGAAAAGTTAGTAAGCTAATTAAAGATGAAACTTATCGTAAATATTACATGCATCGCACAGGACATTGGTTAGGTATGGATGTACACGATGTGGGTGATTATAAAGTCGATGATGAATGGCGTTTGTTAGAAGCGGGCATGGTGTTAACCGTAGAACCGGGTTTATATATACCCAGCGGTTCAAAAGGCGCCAAACGCTGGTGGGACATTGGTGTGCGCATTGAAGATGATGTGCTGGTAACAAAAGATGGACACAAAGTATTAACTGAAGCATTAGTTCGTGAAGTAGATGATATTGAAGCGTTGATGGCTGACAATAAGTCGTAAGTCGTAAGTTGTTAGTTTTAAAAGTAGGTCGGTAAAAATTTACCGACAAAACCATAAAAAGATCATAAATGAAAAAATACGATTTAATAATAGTGGGCGGCGGCATGGTGGGTGCCAGTCTTGCAGTGTCTTTAAAAGACAGTGGTTTGTCGATTGCCATCATCGAAGCTTTTAGTTGGAAAAGTGATCAACAACCGAGCTTTGATGATCGATCAATTGCTTTATCTTACGGTTCTAAAAAAATTCTTGAAGGCATGTCTTTATGGTCATCGTTAAAAGATCGCTGCCAGCCAATTAATACCATTCATATTTCAGACCGTGGCCGTTTTGGCGTAACGCGTTTACATCACGAAGAAGAAAAAGTTGAAGCATTAGGTTATGTCATCGAAAACCGTGTGATGGGTGAGGTGCTTCAGCATGAAATACAATCATTAGATCACCTTACAATGTATATGCCAGCAACGGTGATCGGTGTCGAAGAATCAAAAGATCAGGTTACCTTAACGATTGATCAAGATGGTCAAAAAATAGAATTAGAGGCTTCTTTATTAGTAGCCGCCGATGGCGCAATGTCTAAGGTGCGAGATATGGTCGATATCACTCATCATAAAAGCGACTATGCGCAGTCGGCTGTTATCGCAAACATTACGACTGAAAAATACCATGATGCTATCGCTTATGAGCGCTTTACAGATTCGGGGCCATTAGCATTCTTACCAATGACAGAGAAACGTGTGTCTGTTGTCTGGACAATTAATCGAGAAGATCAGGATGCGGTAATGCAACTTGATGATGATGCTTTTTTAGAAAAATTGCAGCAGCGTTTTGGTTATCGGCTGGGGCGTTTGGAAAAAACAGGCGTTAGAAATGTTTATCCTCTGGCATTAACAGAATCAGAACAGTTAGTAAAAGACCGCGTCGTGGTAATAGGCAATGCTGCGCATGGTTTGCACCCGGTTTCGGGGCAGGGTTTTAATTTGGCGTTACGTGATGTTGCTCAACTGGCTGAAAATATTCAACAGCACGGTGTGCAAAACCCGGTGTGTTGGCTGAATGGCTATGCAGTGTCAAGACAGCAAGATATGAAACGTGTTTTTCGTTTTACCGATTCGCTGGTTAAATTGTTTTCAAATAATTTTATGCCACTGGCGCATGCCCGAGCTGCTGGTTTAATGATGGTTGATTGTTTGCCTTCTTTGCGTCACTTATTAGCAAAACAAAGCATGGGCTTGTTTGGAAAAATGTCGCGATTGATGAGAGGCGTGGCTTTAAAATAAGTCGTAAGTCGTAAGTCGTAAGTCGTAAGTCGTAAGTCGTAAGTCAAAAGAAATGGGGATTTAAAAAAAGAATATTGGGTAGGGTGTGCCGTGCGCACCAAAAGACGAGTAAGAGTTGTGTTTAATGTTTAACTCTGTTTTGAGGTTAGGTACGCACGGCACACCCTACGCAACCAGGAATATATTTAGGTACCTTGAAATACAATGAATAAAAAATACGATGTGATTATTGTTGGTGGTGGCATGGTGGGCTCGACGTTGGCGTGTGCATTAGCAGATACCAATTTAAAAATCGCTGTCATCGAAAAAAACATACCGGATGAAATGCAAAAAAATGATGAGTATGAATTAAGAGTCTCGGCAATTAATCATTCATCACAAAATGTATTTAAACATTTGGGCGTGTGGCAAGGTATAGAAAATCGACGTTGTTGTGCCTACGAAAAAATGCACGTCTGGGATGCGCAAGGCGATGGTGAAGTTACGTTTGATGCGGCTGATAGTGGTGTGAAAGAGTTGGGTCATATCATAGAAAATAAAGTGATACAGTTGGCCTTGCTTGAACGAATTGCAGCACATAAAAATATAGAGTTAATTAGTGGGCAGTTCGTTAAAGATATTAACTACCAGGCAGAAAGTAGTGAAATAACCTTAGAGAACGATGTGGCTCTGACTTGTCGGCTGTTAGTGGGTGCCGATGGTGCTAACTCGATAGTCAGAGATGCTGCGAGTATTGATCTGGATATTGCAGAGTATAATCAGAAAGGAATTGTTTGCAATGTGACACCAGAAAAACACCATCAGTCTACAGCATGGCAGCGATTTTTAATGACAGGGCCGTTAGCATTTTTACCGTTATCAAGTGGCCAGTGTTCCATCGTTTGGTCAGCCGATTCGGCTGAGGCGGATCGTTTAATGGAGCTTGACGATGAAACATTTAGTAAAGAATTGTTTCATGCGTTTGATGGTAAGTTAGGTCGGGTAGAAAAAGTAAGCCCAAGAGCGGCTTTCCCATTAATTAGACGTCACGCTAAAGAATATATTAAAGACGGTTTAGTTTTAGTAGGTGACGCTGCGCACACAATACATCCGCTGGCCGGCCAGGGTGTTAATCTCGGCTTGATGGATGCAGCCAGTTTAGCTGAAGTGATAACGACAGCAATAACTCATCGCCGCAATTTTGCGTCGTATCAAACACTACGGAAATATGAGCGCTGGCGTCGTGGTGAAAATCAATTGATGATGTTTAGCATGAGCGGATTTAAAAACTTATTTGGTACTGATAATTCGTTAATCAGTAAAGTGCGAAACTTTGGTTTGAATCTGGTACAAAAAAGCAATATAACAAAATCGTTGTTGATGCAAAGAGCAATGGGTTTTGAAGGCGACTTGCCGGATATGGCGCGAGATGTTTATTTCAGTAGTAAGTTGCACAACAAGGTCAATTAATGAAAATTGCTTTTCACTCTCTGATTGGTTTAGCGGGCGTTAGTCACCATGAAAATGAACGCGCGCAATTCTGGGATAAAGTTTTTCAATGGCCAATGTTGCTATTAGTCGTCTGGATGCCTTTTCAGTTTTATCTTGATTACCATTCAGAAATAGAATCGATAGAAACCGCATCGTTTGACTGGTTAGTGTGGTGGTTTTTTGTTGTAGAGTCAGCTTTGTTGCTCAGTCTGGTTGATGATAAATGGCGTTATCTTCGAACAAACTGGATGAATGTTTTTATTATTTTTGCAGGTCTGCCTATTATTTTGTGGGGGTACTCTCCACTAGCAGCCATTTTAAGAAGTTTGCGTTTATTATTGATGGCGGGATTGGTTTTTCGCCTTACAAAAACAGTAAGAAAGATCTTAAATAAAAATCAATTAGGAAAAACGTTATTGGTTTCTCTTTTACTGGTTTTTATTTCGGGCGTCATCATCTCTTCAATTGACCCTGCCTTTGAATCAGCCGCTGATGGTATTTGGTGGGCATTAGTGACTATTTCAACTGTTGGCTATGGTGATTATTCACCGGTTAGCGTGCCGGGGCGTATTTTTGCTTCAGTTTTAATATTGTCGGGAGTGGTTTTGCTTTCGCTGATTACAGCAAACCTTGCAGCTTATTTTGTGGAAAAAGAAGTTGAAAAAGATGTAGAAAACGAAACTAAAGAAGAAGAAAAGTATCTTGATAAAGTGATTACACGATTGGATACTCGTTTGGATCATATCGAACAACAATTAAAAGACCTATCTGTTCAAATATCAGAAAAAAATAAACCCTAAATCTGTTGGTTCTGACTTGATTTGACAGAATCAATAAAATATTCAGATATTAACTGACAACTCGAGTGTCTCCAGTCATCCTTAAGCGGCCATAAACATCAAAAGATAAAACCCACCACGGAGACGCAGAGGGCGCAGAGAAAACCTTTTATATATCTATAACTTATTTAGGGAAAGCAATGTATATAGGCTGTTTCAGAATAAAGACCACAGTTATATTTTTCTTTGTTTTTCCTCTGCGCCCTCTGCGTCTCTGCGGTGAAAGATTTTGATATTTATGGCCGCTTCGTACTATTTGAAGTCATCTGTTAGGTTAAATCTAGTCTAGTACTCCTAAACCAAGGGGAATCCCTTGATAGCTATTGGGTAACTCTCGGGTAGCGCTTCCGGCACCCGTTCATCTACTGGTTAATCACTCTTATCTAAATCTCTTTATTAGGTTAGAATAAGCGCTTGCAAGCGGTGGAACCGTTTGTTAAAAAGGCGTGCTGCCTGCAATTTTTTGCAGAAAGATCAATGCTTTAGGATAATTATAAGATTTTGTTGTCATGATTTATTGCTTCATAGCAGTGAAAGGCGTAGTCAGGCAGTAATTAAACGGTGTTGATATTATTTCTATGCCGCGTTAATCGACTTAAAAGAATAGGGACCTGGCCTTCATGGATTGGCTTTATAAACAGTTATTAATTTTGCGTTTCTCGACATGCTTATGGATGCGTTTCGTGAGCGTGGCATTAGCGACACCTGCGTTAATATCATGTGATGCGTTTGACTTTAATGGCGAAAATATTGCGCCTGCCAGCAGTTTTCCTATTGTTTATGTTAAACGCGCGGTACAAGTATTAGCTGAGCCAATCGACCCTGTTGGCTTTGTTGCTGGCGGTGACCTCTATTGGCGCGATGCCGCATCGGCCTCTGCAGAAGAAATCAACCTTACTCAATCTCAAACCGGTGGTACTGGCGACGTTAGTAGCCCGGAAGTCTCTTATGATGGCACTAAAGTTGTTTTTTCTATGCGCCGCCCAGCAGACAATAGCTGGAATATCTGGGTGTTGGATGTCAGTTCAAAACAGTTAACGCAAGTGACTATGGATGATGCTGAAGTTTTTGATGACTTGCATCCACATTTTTTAGTTGATGGTCGCATCGTTTTCTCTTCCAGTCGTCAAGTTCAAAATCGAGTGCAGCAAGACGATAACAATATCGAACCTTTTTCTTATCTAGACCCTAAAGGTCGTCATGCCGCTAGTTTGCTGCATGTTATGAATGCGGATGGTTCACCAGTGAATGTAGATGGTGATTTAGCCAAACAAATTTCATTTCACATCGGTCATGATCGCGATGTCGCATTGTTAAGTAACGGTAAATTAATGTTTAACCGTTGGGAAGCCAGCGCTCGTAGAAATCACTTTCCTATTATTACCATGAACCCAGATGGCACCGGCATCGAAACTTTATACGGTGCTTATAGTAAAGGTAATAGTTTTTTAAGCCCGCGTGAATTACCCAATGGAAACTTAATTGCCATTCATTCACCAGTCAGTGGCTCGCACGGTGGCGGTGCTTTAATTGAAATTGATATTACCCAGTTTGGTGATTTAGAAGATCGCCTCGGTTTTATTCAGCCCGGCACAGTGGCACAAAAACAACTCTCATTGAATAAGATTAATATTGATAGCGGTGTGTCTGAATACGGTCGTTTTTTAAGCCCGTATCCTATCTTTGATAATTCCAATCGTGTGTTAGTCAGTTGGTCTGGCAGTAATAAAACAGAAGTGGACGATTTACAATTTACAGAAACTGTAAACGCTGCTGTTGTACCCGTTACCAAAATAGTTGAAGGCGATCCGTCTTACGGTGTTTTTATTATGAATCTCGATGATCGTAGTATGACACCGATAGTCACAGCGCAGTCCGGTGTCATTGCTTATGATGCAATTGCTATTCAAGCACGAACAGCCCCCGTACAAATTGATGATGCTTTTTCAGGCATTGGTGGCACATTGGATGCAACACTGGAGTCTGCAGGTGAAGGCGTTATTCATGTGCGCAGTGTTTATGATACCGATACTAATAATTTGTTAGCGCAAAATATGATGGTTGGCACCGAATTGATTGCAACTATTCCTGCAGCTAATGGTGACCCGCGCGTAGAAGTGGCTGACATTGCAGCGATAAAAGACTTACGCAATATAAATTATCGAACGGTTGAAGATCGTCCCGCTCGTTTTGTACGCGTAACAACATCGGTTGGTGTTCCAGCGGGAGCAGGGCAAGATGTGGTTGGTGAAGGCGGTTCCGTCATGCAGAAAATTTTGGGTTACTCAGAAGTAGAGCCTGATGGCTCAGTATTAGTAAAAGTTCCGGCAGATCGGCCAATAGCTATTAGTGTTTTGGATGCAAATGGTCGTGCGATTACAAATCATACGTCATGGTTTCAGGTTCGTCCGGGAGAAGTTTTAGAATGCGCGGGTTGCCATAGTCCTAGGCGCAGAGTCGCGCTAAATGTTTTTCCTATCGCGTTCAATAACCCGCTTGTGCAATTAGGCAATGCGCAGATTAATGAAACCATGGCGGAAACAAGAGCGCGAATTGTTAATGGTGATGTCAATGCGCCAGATGGTTTGAGTCTTGATATTTTATACACTGATATTTGGATTACAGATATTGTTTTGGCAACGGCTGAGGCGGGCGGCTTACAAATAGATTTAGGTATCGATATTGATATTAACTACGGGGCTTTAACACTCGCGCCGATTGATGGTGTTATTAATTTTGTCGATCACATTCAGCCACTTTTTGGTGCTGCATCAGCTGCCAATTGTATAGGTTGTCACGACACAGGACAGTCAGTACCTTACCTGGGGGATGATGTAGACACAGATGGTGTTTTATTATCATATAAAAATTTAGTAAAAGGCCTAGCTGATTTAGATCCTATAAACCCAGTTGTGAATTTAAAAGACGGTGCTTATCTTTCACAGCGAGTATTACCTTATGTAATGGCGGGTGGCCCAAGAGATTCTTCGCGGAATAGTTACTTAACAGAAAAGCTAACGAATACAGAATTGAGAGCAGCTCGTACATTGGCTAGTAGTACAAACCACGTACTTTTCAATCCATCTGAAATGCGTTTGATAGTTGAATGGATGGATATTGGTGCGAACTATTACAATAGTCCGTTTGGTGCTGATGACACCCCTGCCGATGGCATTAGTAATGTCGCTGAAGTTATCGGTACAGTTCCGACGGCAGATTTCAATAGGTTTAAAACAGATATTAAGCCAATTCTAAATAATAGATGTGCGAGTTGTCATAAAGCGATTGGCAGTAAAAGTGATTACAACCAGCGAATAGTGACAACGGTTATTACAAACCCAGCGCCATCTGAAAGCAATTCACCTCATTTTGTTTTAACGGGCAATGACAT
>JAUVDT010000013.1 GCA_030595185.1 Gammaproteobacteria bacterium | reverse complement strand
CCTGATTTTTCCCACAAGGTTCTATCAACTACCGATGGTGTGTGAATTTCTTTGTAGTCATGCTTACGCAACACCTTACGAATGTATTCTTGTACTTCTAAATAAACAGTCCAGCCGTGATCGTGCCAGAACACCATACCCGGCGCTTCTTCCTGGGTATGAAACAAGCCCATTTGTTTACCGATACGGCGATGGTCACGTTTTTCAGCTTCTTCTATACGGTGTAGATAAGATTTCAGCTGCTTTTTATCAGGCCATGATGTGCCGTAGATACGTTGCAACATTTTATTCTTCGAATCACCGCGCCAGTAAGCACCCGCCAGTTTAGTTAACTTAAACGCTTTAATAGCGCCTGTGCTGGGTACATGCGGTCCACGGCATAAATCAATAAAATCGCCCTGCTTGTATAAAGACAATTCTTGATCCGCAGGAATACTCTCAATGATTTCCGCTTTGTATTCTTCACCCATATCGCGGAAGAACTTAACCGCGTCATCACGACTCATCACTGAACGCTCGACAGTAAAATTAGCTTTCGCCAATTCTTTCATCTTCTTTTCAATGGCTTCTATATCTTCAGGGGTAAACTGACGCTCGTAATCGAAATCGTAAAAGAAACCATTATCGATAACAGGACCAATCGTTACTTGAGCGGTAGGAAACAATTCTTTAACAGCCTGTGCCATTAAGTGAGCAGTAGAATGACGCAATACTTCTAAAGCTTCTTCACTTTTATTGGTAATAATTTCCAGTGCAGCATCGTTTTCGATTAAATACGAACTATCAACCAGCTCGCCATCGACTTTACCAGCCAGGGTAGCTTTAGCTAAACCAGGACCAATTTCAGAGGCAACATCAAAGACAGATACAGCAGAAGTAAATGAGCGCTGACTACCGTCAGGCAAAGTAATAACAGGCATATTGTTCCCTTTTTCAGTGGTGATCCACACAAAGGACCACTTGTTTTAAGACAATGACACACGAGCGTCATTGTCGGGTTAATTTTAGATCAATTTTATAAAAAATTTTCGACTGAAAGTCAGAATTAAATAAAGTGACTTTTTCAGACTACCAATCTTTACTAGAAAAACGACTCTAGATTAAAATTGGTAGGCGCGAGTGGATTCGAACCACCGACCCCCACCATGTCAAGGTGGTACTCTAACCAACTGAGCTACGCGCCTAAAGAGCGGTGGGATTATATGCAAGATTCGGCATTAGAACAAGCCTATAAGGAGCTATTTGTTGACAATTTATTTAACTAAATCAGCCTATTAGTCGAGAAAGGGCATAAACAATTAATAATCTACTATTATCTATAATGTATATGCACTAAACCACCGACAAACTAATGAGCCATTTGTGATTACCCAGAAAACACCCAGTCTTCGAACTCGCTATTTCAGCCTGACATTAATATTAGCGACTATTATTATTGGATTTGTCTTCAACACTTATCTTCGCCTATCGGAAAAAAATGAGTTTGCCACACAAAACTTACTAAAAATTGATAAGCAACTAACTATCCATGAAAAAATTAGAACCAGTATTTCCAATATATATCGTTCTATTGATCTTTTCCTGCTTCACCCAAAAAAAAATGTTACGCGTATTCATTCAGATGTTGCTAACACCATTAAGTACATTCATTTATTAGATGTAAAAGATTTAGAAAACACATTGCAAAGTAGCTTTAATGAATTACAACCTATGGTTATAACACTGATTGAAATTCGTACCGATGCCAATCTTCAATATCCCGGCATGTCCATATCTGCTAATAGCATGGCACAAGTACAGAGTAAAATTAAAGGCCTTCTTAATGAATTACAACGTGAAATTGAAGATGGTGATTTTGAACCAAAATCAAAACAAACTTATAGTGAGGTATTAAAAACCAGAATACTCATTGAAAAAGAAATATCACAATCCAGAATATATATGGCTAACCGCTTAGCCTCATTTTCAAATGAGATTTTGGTTAGCCAGGCAAACTCATTAACTGACTTCCATCTTATTTTATTAAAAAAACTGAATCACCTAGGAGCACTGTATGAAAACGAATCAGATAGTTTCGATGGACCAGGTGCAATTAGAGAAATAAAAAAATTACAAAACAAATGGTACCTGGATTTTATTCGCTTAAGAGAAACTAGCGAATCCGATCATTGGCAAGAAGACCTCCGATTAATGGAACAACAAATCATCCCTTCAATAGAGTCTATTTCAGCTTTGTTAATCGAACACCGCAAACACCTTAGCCAGCAGAAAAAAACAATTACTAATGAGTTTAAAGACAGTAGTGAAAATCTTTTTTATATTTTAGCCATAATAATAACTGTATTTTTAGTATTTATAGCCATCCTTCTTGTATCACTCGAATTAATGATATTCAAACCTATTATTGACATTGCTAACGTAATGAAACAAAAAGCATTTGGCAATAAAAAAGAATGCTTTTCACAAAACCAATCAAAAGAAACCCAGAGAATTGTCACAGCATTCAACGAACTTGAAAATC
The DNA here is from genome assembly GCA_030595185.1 of Gammaproteobacteria bacterium. Lineage (GTDB taxonomy): Bacteria > Pseudomonadota > Gammaproteobacteria > SZUA-229 > SZUA-229 > JAUVDT01. The sequence goes on along the minus strand of JAUVDT010000013.1, from coordinate 30,519 downwards.
AGGTAGAATCACAAAACATTCAACTCAAGAATGCTGTTGCAAAGGCTATAAAAGCAAATATTGCAAAATCTAGATTTCTCGCGAATATGTCACATGAATTACGCACACCTTTACATGGAATTTTAAACTTTTCAGAACTAGGAATAAACAAACACAAAGAATTAGATCAAGAAAAGTCTCTGTTATATTTTGACTCCATTAATCAAAGTGGTAAACGCTTATTGTTTTTATTAAGTGATTTATTAGACCTTGCCAGACTAGAATCAGGTAGAAGTAAATTAAGTATCAAGAAAAACGACCTTTACCTAGTCACATCAATTGCAACAAAACAATTAAGCCAATTATCGGAAGAAAAGAAACTTTCTATTTCCATTCACTGTGAGAACTCTTCTCTGAATGCAAGTTTTGATGAAGACATGATTACACAAGTTATAAACAAGCTGCTTTCAAACGCAATAAAATACACACCTGAAAATAATTCTATCGATATTTATTTGAGTATCGAGAAGACCAAAGATAAGAATATGGCAAAATTTATGATCAATGATGAGGGCATTGGTATACCAGAGAATGAATTTGAGACTATTTTTGATAAGTTCATTGAGAGTTCAGCAACACAATCTAGTGCAGGTGGAACTGGCTTGGGCTTAGCGCTTTGCGCTCAAATTATTAAACTTCACAATGGAACGATATTCACACAAAAAACAGACAACAAAGGCGCCTGTTTTATTTTCACCATTCCAGTAGAACAAGAAATAAAATAGTTAACCCGGTGGCCAGTTCATTTGTCGACCGCCTAATACGTGCAAATGAATATGATAAACACTTTGCCCACCATCTGAATTGCAATTCATGGTAGTACGAAACCCACTTTCCGCTATACCTAAATCTGCAGCTGCGTTTTTTGCAGCTATCATCATTTTTCCAATTAGCGCTTCATCATCACTTTCTAAATCATTTAGTGTAGTGATGTGCTTTTTAGGAATCACTAAAAAATGTACCGGTGCTTGCGGGCTAACATCTTTAAAAACAGTTACATCATCATCTTGATATAATATATCTGCTGAAATATCACCGTTATTAATTTTGCAAAATAGACAATCACTCATTCCTTAAACCCTTTTTTATTATATTTTATTGTTACACATAAATATCAATTAGCTGATCACTAGCATCACTGGATTCACGGTCTATTTGTTCACCTCGTGATTGATTGGATAGATAGGTGTTGATCGCCTGGTTAGAATTAAAACCGAACCCAGACTGTTGCTGGTCACCATTATACTGTCTGTTTGATAATGCATCATTGGTACTGGATAACTTACTATTCTGCAGTCGCTCACGACTTAGAACTTCACCCTGAATAACTCTTTCTGGCGATGGTTGCTGAAGCGTCTGCTTTTCACGCGTTTCTGTTTGCTCAGGTCTGGCTCTAACGCCGACCACACGGGCCACATCATAAGGATTAAAATATGAGCTGACAGCATTAACATACATGCTAGATAGGCTTCTCCATCATCAAAGCAAACGCAAAAACATATGAAATTATCCGATATTTGAGTATAGCAGAGAATATCTACTTGCCAGATATTGAAGCCGAGTGAAAAGTTCACGTGTATATCTTTAGTTATGTCCTGAAAATTCGAATGTCTCAACATCATCCTTAAGCGGTCGTTAGAGTTAAAAAATATTTACCGCAAATGAACGCGAATACACGCAAAAAAGTCAAAAGACTTTAGGGTTATTTATACAAAATAAAGAGCTTGTCATTCCGGTAGTATTTTAACCGGAATCCAATGACTTAAAAACTAAAGGCGCTAGATTCCGGCTAAAAGCACGCCGGAATGACGGTGTTTTTTATTATAAAAGAGGTTTTGACTTTTTTGCGTGTATTCGCGTTTATTTGCGGTAAAAAATAAAGCCTTTCAATGTATGCTCTGTACTATTTGTAGCCATCAGTTAGGTTACTTATTAATCATATTTCAAGTTGTTAGTTTAAGCTTGGAGTCAGTACAGTTGAAGAGAGGTGTTCTATATAAGTTTTCGGCCACTGAATGCATGCGCCAGTGTGCCACTATCAATATATTCTAGTTCTCCGCCTAAAGGCACACCATGCGCGATACGCGAAGCTGAAATACCCTGCTCTATTGCCATTTCACTGATGTAATGAGCTGTTGCTTCACCTTCAACCGTTGGATTGGTCGCAAGAATAACTTCTTTGATCTTATCTTGCTCAAATCGCTGTTCTAATTTATCCAAACCCAGCTCTGCGGGCCCAATACCATCCAATGGTGACAAATGTCCCATTAAAACAAAATATTTACCGCGAAAACCCGTTGCTTGATCGATTGCAAGCACGTCAACCGGCGTTTCGACAACGCACAGCACAGACTCATCTCGCGACAAGTCTGAACAAATTTGGCATTCATCATATTCTGTGAAGGTTCGGCACTGTTTGCAATGGCCTATATCCTCAACGGCTTGTTTGAGCACAGCTGACAGTTTTAGAGCGCCATCACGGTTTCTTTCCAACAAATGAAATGCCATACGCTGAGCAGATTTTGGACCAACCCCGGGCAAGCAACGTAAAGCATCAATCATTTGTTGTAAAAGAGGTGACATAATTTTTCTTTAATTAAAACGGTAGTTTCATTCCTGCTGGTAAGTTCATACCTGCAGTCACACCTGACATTTTATCTGATGATTGTTGCTCTATTTTACGAACAGCATCATTAACCGCTGCCGCAATTAAATCTTCCAGCATTTCTTTATCATCCATCACACCATCATCTATATTAACGCGACGAATTTCATGACGACCATTCATAGTTACTTTAACCATGCCGGCACCAGCTTCGCCTTCGACTTCCATCGTTGCCAATTCAGCTTGTGCTTTTTTCATGTCTTCCTGCATTTTTTGAGCTTGTTTCATCAAGCCGCCTAATCCACCTTTCATATTCTTTACCTCTTCAAAAATTATTTAACTGATGCCTTTATACGAATTGGATTTTCTCTCAAGACAAGGCAAAAAACAGTAAAAAAGCGCAGCTTACACAAAGTAAGTGAGCATTTTGCGCTGATTTTTAACGCCGTATTGTGAGAAAAGACTTTCGTATAAAGGTATCAGTCTTTAATCGGGCGTACCGATTGCTCTATCACCGTCGCACCAAAGTTATCTTTAAAAGCTTGTACTACAGTATCGCTGTCGATACTTTGTTGCGCTGATTGTAATTTATCTTCAACTTTTTTTTGTTCTGCAACTGCCGGGGTTGCGTGCTCAAAATTTCCTGACTGTATTTTGAGCTTTAAATCTCTCTTAAAAAAGTCACAAAGCGCTTTAGTTAATTGCTCTTCCACACTGGGTGTAAGCATGGACTTGTGCTCATTACTGATATTAAGTACGACATACTTATCTTCATACGCTTTAAGCTCACAATTTAATGCCAATTGCTTTGCCATACCCCTAACGGGCAATGCGTTTACGATGCCATGCCACTCTGCATTTAAATCTGCACTTTTTCCAAGATTAGCAACTAACTCAGCATTATTAGCTACTGGCGCTATTTCTGGTGCGACAACAACTCGTTCTGCCACCGTATTGGTAACCGGGCTATTTACAACAGCGGCTGCTTGAGTCGGCCTCGCTGTAACAGGTGCTACAAGTTGAGTTTGTGATGACTCTACTGGTTTAAAAGCCAGCATTCGAAGCAAAACCATTTCAAAACCTGATCGCATATCAGGTGCTAAAGCCAAATCACGTCGACCAATTAATCCGATCTGATAAAACAACTGAACATCTTCAGCAATGACAGTTTGAGACAGTTCTTTAATCTGCTGAAAATCCAATACCGTTTGATCAAGTGCGTCAGGGACTTGAATTAATAACGCAATCTGATGCAATAACGCTAAAATTTCTGATAAGGCATTATCATAGTCAGGCGACATTTGCGCCAGTTGTTCTACTGCTGACATCACCGCTGTTGCATTATTAGTACTTAATGCTTTTACTATATTGATGACCTGATCACGTGCCACTGTGCCCAACATTTCACGTACATCTTGCGTTTTAACTTCTGAGTGACCATAAGCAATGGCCTGATCGGTTAAACTTAACGCATCGCGCATACTGCCATCAGCGGCATAAGCAATTTCTTGTAATGCCGCTGTTTCAAAAACGATATTTTCTTGTCCTAAAACATATTCGAGGTGCTGGCTGATCAGCGCCGGTGGCATAGGTTTTAAATTAAACTGTAAACAACGCGACAAAACCGTAACCGGAAGCTTTTGTGGATCTGTAGTCGCTAATAAAAATTTTACGTGTGGCGGTGGCTCTTCAAGCGTTTTAAGCAAAGCATTAAAACTGTGATTTGAGAGCATGTGTACTTCATCGATCAAATAGATTTTGAAGCGGCCATTGGTTGGCGCGTATAAGATGTTATCGAGTAATTCTCTGGTGTCTTCGACTTTAGTACGTGATGCCGCATCCACTTCAATCAAGTCGATGAAACGCCCTTCACTGATTTCAACACAAGCCTGGCACACGCCACATGGGCTTGAGCTAATACCCTGCTCACAATTTAAGGCTTTGGCAAAGTTTCTGGCAACCGTTGTTTTACCCACACCGCGGGTACCGGTGAACAAATAAGCATGGTGCAGACGATTTTCATCCAGCGCATTGACCAATGCACGTAGCACATGATCCTGACCGACCATTTCTTTGAAATTTTGAGGCCGCCACTTCCTAGCCAAAACCTGATAATTCATAAATTACTGTTATTTTAGAAACAATTACTAAGAGCTGTATTCTACCGTTAAACGACGGTAAATACCTAATGAAGGAGAGAACAATTGATGTTAAGAAGAAGCTTATGAAAGCGACTCACCCCAGCTACACCAGCGCACACGAGATCACCGCTACCGTTGCTCCCTTCCGGGCCTGGCGGAGTTCACGGTTTATCGTTGCGAGGGAACCAAAATGAGTCACCATAAAGACACTAATGATAGAGGCTATCAAAAGGCGTGGCTATTTTGCGCGAATCTTCGGTGCGATGCAAGCACCATTATGCCCCTACAAGAAAAATAATAAGAAAATCAGTAAATTATCGATTTATGATTTGCTTTTACTCTACTTACTTATACTATTGAATACATTATGAGTACCGATCAGACCACAATTCTAATTATAGATCAGAGCCAATCTGATAAAGAGCAAATTGAAAAAGCATTTGCTCTGCAGGACACAACCCCTGAATTAATCTTTAAATCATCAATTACAGACGCATTAAGCCATATTCAATTATCGCCACCTAACGTGATTATTAGCGATTATCATTTACCTGATGGTGATGCCAGCATTTTACTCACCAACTCATTAGTACAGCGAAAAATACCCGTCATCATCTTAACCAATAATGGTAATGAAAAGCTGGCTGTTGAAGTTATAAAAAATGGTGCAATGGACTATCTGGCTAAAACACCAGAAGCCTTTATCAGCTTACCCAGAACTTTACAAAGAAACTGTCGCGAATGGGGCAACATTAAACAACAAGATCAAGTTAAAAAGGATCTTATTATTAGTGAAGCACGCCTTGCAGAAGCACAAAGCATTGCACAAATGGGTAATTGGGAATGGAATATCAACACCAATGAGCTTTATTGTTCGAGTGAAATTTTTACCATCTTAGGCATTCCTGAAAGACAACTTAAAAATGGTTTTGAGGATCTTTTAAGCTTTGTTCACGCAGATGACAAAGCCATGCTTTCAGATGCCATAGAAAATGTCATAGAAAAGCAAAAAGCCTTTCTATTAGAATTTAGAATTATCCAGCCACTTGGTAACGAAGTGGTTGTTAAAAGCCAGGGCAAACCTATTCCTGATAAAGATGGAAACATCTCTCACATTTCAGGCATTTTACAAGACATCACACATTCGAATGAGACTTTCAAACAATTACATTTATTAGCTGCTGCTTTAGAGGCTTCGGCAGACAGCATTATAATTACCGATATTAATGGGGAAATTGTTTGGGCCAACCCTGCAATGACACGCCTTAGTGGTTATAAGTATACCGAACTAGTAGGTAGCACACCTCACTTATGGAACTCACTAAATCAAGACAAAGCGCTATATGAGAAGCTTTGGAAAACCATTCTTTCTGGTGAAACTTGGAACAGCGAATTAATTAATTGCAAAAAGAATGGCGATGAATATTTAGAAGAACAAACGATTACCTCTGTATTAAATGAGCACGGTAAAATTAGTCACTTCGTTTCTATTAAAAGAGACATTACCGAGCGAAAAGAAAACGATGCTAAAAATTTACAGGCTGCACAAGTTTTTGAACACAGCATTGAAGGCATCTTAATCTGTGATAGCCAAAACAATATCATTCGAATCAACCCCGCTTTCAGTAAAATTACCGGCTACAGTGAGCAAGACATCATTGGAAAAAAACCCAATATATTAAAATCGGGAAAACATAAGGATGTCTTTTTTGCCGACATGTGGAAAATGCTTAACCAGAGTGGTGTTTGGCAAGGAGAAGTATGGAACCGACGAAAGAATGGTGAGATTTACCCTGAACTTCTCACCATCAGCACATTAAAAGATAGCGATAACAGCATTGTAGAATACATTGCTATCTTTGCTGATATCAGTGACAGAAAACATGATGAAGAACAGATTCATCGTTTAGCCTATTACGATAACTTAACAAACTTACCAAATCGATCACTCAGCCATGAAATTTTAAAAAACTCACTAGCCCTGAGTGATGTAAATAATAAACTCACAGGTATTCTTAATATAGATATTGATCGATTCTTTAATATTAATGAAACCATGGGGCATGATGCAGGTGACCAATTACTACAAATTATTGCCAGAAGAATTATTCGCTGTAATCATGAGTTAGATAAAACAGCGAGAATCAGCAGCGATGAATTCACTATTATTTGCCCCGATATCGACTCACCGAATCAACTGGCTAAAAAAGCCCAGAAAATATTAGACAGCATTGCCGAACCAATCATGCTCAACAAACAAGAAGTCTTTGTTACAGCAAGTATAGGAATTTCAATAGCACCAACCGATGGTGATAATGATGCGGTTTTATTTCGCTCTGCAGAGTCTGCCCAAAACCATGCAAAACGTGAAGGTAACAGTTTCCAGTTTTTCAATGACGAAATGAATACACAAGGCTTTGAACAACTGGTTATGAAAAGCAGCCTACGACGCGCCTTAGAAAGAAACGAATTTCAATTGTATTATCAGCCACAAGTTGACCTTCAAAATGGAAAAATTGTAGGCGCAGAATCACTTATCAGATGGATGCACCCTGACTTAGGAATTGTATCTCCTAATAAATTCATACCCATCTTAGAAGAGACAGGTTTAATAACGGAAGTTGGCGACTGGGTACTTAAAACAGCATGCCAACAAAATAAAGAATGGCAAGAAAAAGGATACCAACCTATACAAATTGCCGTTAACTTATCTCCTAGACAATTTAGGCAAGAAAATATTCTGGACAACATAAAATCAGTTCTCATAGAAACTAAACTTGATGCGCAATGGCTTGAGTTAGAAGTGACCGAGAGTAGCATCATGGACAACCCGGGGGAAGTTGCCAAAACATTACAAAGCCTGCACCAACTCGGCATTAAACTGGCTATCGATGACTTTGGTACAGGCTACTCATCACTCAGCTATTTAAAAATATTCCCTATTGATGTTTTAAAGATTGATCGTTCATTTATTCGTGATATTACTTTCGACAAAGATGATGACACCATCGTAAAAACAATTATTGCGATGGGCCATAATCTGGGTTTAAAAATAATTGCCGAAGGCGTTGAAGAACAGAAGCAACTCGATATCGTGAAAGAATATGGATGCGAATGGTATCAAGGCTATTTTTGCAGCAAACCAGTTCCAGCAGAAGAGTTTGAAAAACTATTAACTAATATCAATGAAAAATAACCATAGAGATAGCTATACTCTATAAATGTATATCATTAAAATAAGCTTTTTGTTGATTCATTTACCCCTAATATATTATGGTATTTCTATTGCCAGCTCAGCCGATTTAAACCAACCTAATATAGGTGGCACTATTCAACTAGATGCCACCTTCATTAACGATGATCAAACAGAATTAACTCCCGGTAGCGGCACTGAAGTTAGAAGAGCCAGGTTCTTTATTTCTGGCCAACATAATAAAAACTGGGATTACAAATTAAGAGTCGGCTTTGAAGAAAATGACTTAAGCGTCAAAGATGCTTATATGAAAAATAATGATACGGGCTTTAAGATTGGTTTATTCAAACCATCTTTCAGCATTGATGAAATGACCAGCTCTAAATTTATTACATTTATGGAACAGGCATTACCAAATGCTTTTAAACCTGGCCGACGAATTGGTATTGCGTATCACAATTACTCAAACAATATTAATTACAATGCAGGCATATTCGGACAAGGCTCAGCCGATGGCGACAATGGTGATGAAGGCTTTGGTATTAGTAGTCGAGTCACAAGCCCTATTCTACAAAACATGCAGCAAATACTTCATGTAGGCGTTAACTTAAGTATTGAAGAACCAGAAGATGATGTTAATAACAGTATTTCGTTTGATGCAAGGCCTGAATCACACATAACAGATAATATTCTCGACACAGGAACTATCACCAACATTGATCACATAATTCGTTCAGGCATTGAAATATCGACAACCTTCAAATCATTTTCAATTCAAGCTGAAGCAATGGCCGTTAAATTGACAAAAAACGATAACTCTAATAGCTTACAGTTTCATGGCTCATATATTTATGCCAGTTGGTTTTTAACTGGCGAAAAAAGACCATATAGAGCCAATCGCGGGGTATATGGTCGTATTAAACCAATAAGCACACACGGCGCATGGGAAGTAGCTATTCGTTATAGTAAGCTCAACCTAAATGATGACACTATAACTGGTGGCAAAGCAGAAAATACAACAATTGGCATCAATTGCTATACTACTAAAAAGACCCGTTTTTCAATGAATTATATTTTTGTAAATACAGATGTTGATAATATTTATGGAAACCCCAATATATTACAGTTTCGTGCTCAGATAGACTTTTAAAATAGAAGGACAATAATGCGTATTAGTCATAAGATAATATTAACTGTAGTAATTGTTATTACTGTTTCCGCACTATCCGATTTCTTTAAAATTCAGAACGGCATTGAATTAGCTGATTTATTTGATGAACTAATCGAATCAGAAACCCCTTCATTAACATCATTAATCGAAATAAAATCAAGCGCCAGACAAGCATCACTAAAAGCCGTTGAATATTCAATTCATGGCAACAAAAAAGATAAATCAAAAGCACTAGAAGCCATTGAAAAAATCAAACATCATGTCTCAAATTACACAACTCTTGAGGCACAAGACCATCGCACCGTGCGTACCGATCTAAACGACCTTAATACTCTTGTAAATCAATTTATTCTAACGACTGAGGATTATCTTAAAATATCAGAAGGTCCTTCATTAAGCAGATTAAACTTGGATGAATCTAAATTACATAAATCCAGAAAAAACCTTATTGGTATTACGAAAAACATCAGCACAACTCACGATAAATTAATTCTGGAGAAAATAAAAAGCGAAGCCAGAAAAGTATCACTAAAATCAATTGAGTTCTACTTACGTGGAATACCACATGACAAAAACAAAGCAGTTGAGTCAATAGCTAAACTCAACAAATTAGTTAATGACTTCGATAAAGCTAATAACAAATCTAACACCAATGTATTAAAACAAGCCGTGTCAGCCTATACAGAATCGGCCAACTATTATCTCAATGAAATTTCAGAACGAAAAGCCCCTGTATCGAGAATATACGCTTATGAAGAAGAGCTAAATAAATCAAGAAAAACACTTATACACACTCTCTATGATTTAATAAAAACTGAGCAAGCCGAATTAGCAAGTGCAGCCAGTCAGGCTAAAAGCTCTATTAGCTCACTGATAAATACTACAATAATAGCCGCATTCATCCTTACCTTTATTATCATCAGTATGGGAACCATAATTTATCGCTCTATATCCAAGCCAATTACACACTTAATTAATGCGACTAAAGACATTGGTTCAGGAAATTTTGAAGGCCGAATAAACATAAAAACAAGTGATGAAATTAAAGTACTTGCCGATGCTTTTAATGAGATGACAAGAAATATTCAATCCTCACAATTAGAGCGAGAAAAGGCACTTCAAGCTCTTGAAGATCGTGAACAAGATCTTGCTATTACACTCGATAGTATTGGTGATGCTGTTATTACAACAGATTCTAATGGCATGGTAACACGCATGAATCCGGTAGCAGAAAAACTAACGGGATGGTCATTAAAAGATGCTAAGAATAACCCCTTAAAAACAATCTTCCCAATTATTAACGCAACCACACGCAAGAAAATTAATAATCCGGTAGATATCGTTATATCAACTGGTGAAACTGTTTTTCTCAGTAACCACACCACACTCATTGCTAAAGACGGTACTGAATACCAGATAGCAGACTCTGCAGCCCCTATTCGAAATAGCAATAACGATATTCAAGGCATGGTATTAATTTTTAACGATGTTACTGAACAATACCACATGCGTGAAGAAATTCGTTTATCAGAACAACAGCTCAAACTATACAGAGAACAAACGCCTCTTGCTACAATTGAATGGAGCATAGACTTTGAAGTTATTGACTGGAACAAAGCAGCTGAAAAAATGTTTGGCTATACACTAGAAGAAGTGAAAGGAAAAAACTTTGCAGACATTATGTTACCTAAAAACGTTATCGTTGATATTAAAGAACTATGGGAAAACTTAATATCTCAAAAAGGTGGCATGGTAAGTATTAATGAAAACCTTACAAAGTCTGGAGATATAATTCTTTGCGAATGGCACAACACCCCACTTATAGATAAATCGGGTAACGTCATTGGTGCAGCATCTATTGTATTAGATATCACAATAGCCCATAGAGCTCAGCTTGCCCTTCAGGAAAGTGAACAAGATCTTGCCATTACACTTAACAGTATAGGTGATGCAGTCATTACCACCGACTCAAAAGGTAATATCACCCGCATGAACCCCGTAGCAGAACAACTAACGGGCTGGACAATAGATGAAGCAAAAAACATACCTTTGAAAACTGTTTTTCCTATTATCAACGCTACAACAAGAGAGCCTATACAAAACCCTGTCGATAAAGTTTTAGCAACGGGTGAAATAGTATATCTCAGCAATCACACTACCTTAATTTCAAAAAGTGGTAATGAATTTCAAATAGCCGATTCAGCTGCACCTATTAGAAATACAGACAACAGTATCATCGGCATGGTACTGGTCTTTAACGACGTGACAGAACAGTATAAATTACGTCAATCTGCTTCAAAAAATCGCCGTGATCTACAAGCTATTATGGATAATTCTCCAGCTGTTATTTACGTTAAAGACCTGGAAGGACACTTTACTTTTATTAACCAACAATTTCGTGAATTATTTAATGTTGATAATAAAACTATTCTAGGTAAAACACTTCACGATATATTTCCAAAAGAAATTGCTGATGAAATGCAGAAAAATGATATCGATGTTTTAGAAACAGGACATGCACTGGAATCTGAAGAAATAGCACCTCAGGAGGATGGGCCACATACTTATGTTTCAACAAAGTTCCCACTACTTGATGATGATGACAATATCTATGCAATATGTGGGATATCCACTGATGTAACTGAACGAAAATTACAGGATGAGCAACTCCGCCGCAGTCAAAAAATGGAAGCACTTGGAAAACTAACAGGTGGTATTGCACATGACTACAACAATATGCTTGGCGTAATACTAGGTTATTCAGAGTTATTACAAATCAAGCTCTCTAATGAACCAGACTTAATTAGCTATATTAAAGAAATTCACCGTGCTGGTGAACGTGGTGCAAAGCTGACCAAAAAACTATTAACTTTTTCCCGACAAAAATCATCTGAAAATAAAGTAGTACAGCTAAATGAAATATTAAAAGATTCAAGACTCATGTTAGAAAAAACCATGACAGCTCGTATTAATCTGGAATTAAATCTGTCTGATGATTTATGGCCCATATCTATCGATGTAAGTGATTTCGAAGACGCTATATTAAATATGAGCATTAATTCCATGCATGCTATAGAAAACAATGGCAAACTAACTATTCAAACACGAAATGAAGTTATTTCTGACTCAGACGCTCAACAGTTACAAATAGATGCAGGCGATTATGTTTTATTTAGCCTGACCGATACAGGTAATGGCATGAGTAAAGAAATCAAAGAGAAAGTTTTTGATCCTTTCTTTTCAACTAAAGGTGAACGAGGAACAGGACTAGGTTTGACTCAAGTCTATGGATTTATACAGAGAAGCCATGGCGCTATAAACCTCTATTCAGAACCAGGTCATGGCACTCGGTTTACACTTTACTTTCCTCGTGCGCATGACAATGTTAATGAAGAGCCAATTCAAAATAATACTCAACCAAAGGATTTATATGGAACCGAAACCATATTGATAGTTGATGATGAGCCAGCATTGATCAACGTTACCTCTCAAATTCTTGAACAACACGGTTATAACTGCCTAAGCGCAAATAATGGTAAACAAGCCCTCAAAACATTAGCAAATCAAAAAATAGACATTCTACTTACTGATGTCATTATGCCTGAAATGGACGGTTATGAGCTGGCAGCTATCGTACAGAAAGAATATCCAGATATAAAAATCCAAATGGCCAGTGGCTTTAGTGATGACCGCCATTTAAACATGACCGATGATAGTCTACATAAGAATCTACTTAACAAACCTTACCACTCATCAACCTTATTAAAAAGAATTAGTGAATTAGTTAAGAGTTAAAAATACCTCTCTTCGGGCGCAGTAAAAAGTCACTGCATCAAAATTTGCTGTCCTGTAATTTTTTCGAATCGTACTTGCCTGTGTATGCCTACATGGACGTAGGTAGTAGAGCAAAGCAGGAGCAGATGCCGAGGGGACACGCAAATAACTGTGGTAGCACACACATTATCTTTAAAGGGTTCTCGTCCGCCCTTACCCCCATAAACAAAAAAGCCCTACCTGAAAAACAGGTAGGGCTTTTTTGTTTATATGGCGGAGAAGGAGGGATTCGAACCCTCGATACGAATAAACGTATACACACTTTCCAGGCGTGCTCCTTCGGCCACTCGGACACTTCTCCTGATATTTGTACTTTTTTATACATGTCCTTGGACGATGTACATGGATGTACAAGTGTCGTACTAAGCACTGATGCCCTTAAACGACCACTTCTCCAGATTATGTAAAAATACTGAGCCGCCACTCAAATATTTTTAATACTAATAACTCATTGATTTTATAGAATAAAACCAAATTGGTGCGCGATTCTAACATATAAACATGCCGCTTTAAGAGCAATTTAATTGAATTTCATTGTATCTCGACAATATTAACCACATAGTTATCTTATTAAAGACTAACCATTAATACTTAATTATTAATAACACACTTATAAGGCTATAAATTTCATATAAGAATCATATGGTTAGAAACAAAACCAACTATTAATCGTCGAGTTATTTGACAGTTTTAATCTTTTTTACACAACCATAACATTTAACCTGCTCACACTGATAAAATAGGCGAAGTTAGATTTAGAAATGAGTGTACTAATGCGATTTTTTGAAAACCAGACACAGTGTTTTAAAATTGGTACGGTGCTCGCCATCTCAGTTTTAGCTGTGCTCAGCATTTTTAAATTCATTCCTGATTTGGCTTATACCGATCTTGAAAAAGTACAATCTCGTGGTACTTTAATCGTTGTCACACGAAATAGCCCTACTACCTTATATGAAACAGCCGATGGTAAAGATGCGGGGCTAGAATACGACCTAATTAAAGGCTTTGCAGATTCTTTAGGTGTTACCCTAAAACCCGTTATTGCCAATAAATTTAGCGACATTCTACCTACGGTTCAAAATGGTCATGTCGACTTTGCTGCTGCTGGTTTAAGCATTACTGAAGAACGAAAAGAATTTGTTAAATTCACTCCATCATATCAAGAAATTAAACAGCAACTTATTTACCACCGACAAAATAAAAAACCAAAGACAATTGAAGAACTTTATAACAAACATATCGAAGTAATTGCCGGTAGCAGTCACTCTCAAACACTCCATAAACTACAACAAGAACACGAAAACTTGAGCTGGACCGATACTGAACTCGCCGACAGCGATCAGTTACTCCATTTAGTTTCTGAAAAACTTATCGAGTACACAATTGCAGACTCCAATGAATTCATGATCTACCGTCATTTTTTTCCTGAAGTAGATGTCGCTTTTGAACTGGGTGAAATAGAACAGCTAGCATGGGCATTCCCAAAAACAAGGGACAACAGTTTATATGATGCGGCTAGTGAATATTTAAGCCAAATAAAAGAAGATGGTACTTTAAAGCAAATTATTGATCGCCACTACGGACATACTGAACGGTTTGATTATTTTGGTACTCGAGTTTTCGTACGGCATATTTCTACTCGCCTCAAATACTATAAAAACCATTTTATAAATGCCGCTGAGGAAAATAACCTGGATTGGAAGCTATTAGCTGCTGCGGGTTATCAAGAGTCACACTGGAACAGACGTGCAATTTCACCAACTGGTGTACGTGGCATTATGATGCTCACTCGACGAACAGCGGGTGACCTTGGTGTAAAAAATCGACTCAATGCAAAAAGTAGCATATTTGGTGGCGCTAAATACCTTTCTCATTTAATCGGGCGAATGGATAAAGATATTCCAGAACCTGATAGAACATGGATGGCCCTGGCTTCATATAATGTAGGCTATTACCATCTTGATGATGCTAGAAAGATTACTAAAAAGCTGGGAAATGATCCAAACAAATGGATTGATGTAAAAGCAGCTCTGCCTTTACTTGCGCAAAGACGCTGGTATAAAAAGACTAAATATGGCTACGCTCGAGGCTGGGAGCCAGTAAAGTATGTAGAAAACATTCGCAGTTACTATGATTTATTAACATGGGAAATTAACAAATCTAAACCAAACTCAACTCCAGAACCTTCATCAATGAAGATTCTTCCAAATATTTTATAAGTTTTTTATTTAAAGTTCCTACTTACGAAACACTAAAAAGCTTATCAAAATTTGCTATTTTCAGAATATTTTTAATTTCTGAATTTACATTTATGATTTTAATATCACCACTTAAAGTACTTGAGTACTCTTTAAGTAATAAAATCATTCCTAAAGCAGAACTATCCATATAGTCAGTATCTGACATATCTAGTGAAAAGATAGTACCTGACTCAGTTGCACCTCGATATGCATCACGAAAATCATGATGCGAGCCAAAATCAAATCGACCATCGATCTTAATCGTAATTTCTTTACCATCATCCGATTTTTGTATACTTATTGACATCTATTTCTCCACATTAGAATAACTCGATAGCACCTTCGTCCATACTACCTTGCTGTACTGTTTGTCTTTTATTATGTTTAATATCTTCTAAATCGTCATATAGCATATTATTTACTAATGACAATACTTCCATTATTTTTTCAGGGTCATCATCTTTAAGGTCTAAATCAGTAAGCTTTGAATGCATTAAATCATAGCTATGACCAATCTGATCAAGATGATTTGCAATATATTCGCACAATTGCCGAATAATGTCTTCAAACTGAAGTGACTGTACCGCTCCATTAACTCCTGTTTCTATACTTTCCGTAATACTGCTAACTTCACCTAATTTATTAGCAATAAATAAATTCATATCATTTAAGCTATCCAGCATTTCATCCACGCGATCCTTCGATTTAATCGCGACACTCATATCTTTCGAGGCTATATCAGAAATTATAGATTGTGCTTTACCCATGTCATCTACTGCACGATGAACAGCAGCTTTGATTCTTTCATTAAATTGATTTGATCTTACTGATAAATCTCTAACCTCTGACGCTACTACGGCAAATCCTCGTCCAGCCTCACCTGCTCTAGCGGCTTCAATTGCTGCATTCAAAGCCAGTAAATTAGTTTGATCCGCTATTATTTTAGTATCAGCTAGCAATTTATCGATTTCGTTCATATTGATAACCATGTCATCAATAGTATGAACCATGACCATACTTTCTTTGCTAACATCAATGATGTTTTTAACGAAATAGTTTAAAATTTCATTAGTTTCATTTGCAAATTGTTTAATAGTAATAGTACCAGAGTCATCACCTGAACCAGCCATATTAGTGATAAGACTCATGATTAACTGCTCTTGTGAGCGAGTCTCGTTGCTTAATGTTGTAAAACTAATGCCAAGTCCTGAAACAGCATCTAGCACCAGATTATTGACCTGCTCAATACTCTCCTTAAGCGCACTCATTTCACCTTTAGTTAAGTCTGATAATTCAGATATTTTTTCAGACAACTTTTCAGTGTTACTCTCAGTACTATTTTTCGGCGCAGATAATCCTGACGACTCTTTAAGATTAAATTTATATACAATATAAACATTAATCATCCAGCTTAAAATTATAATAACAATTAAAAAGATATTGTAATTAAATTTTGTCGCTAGAAGGCCATACAGCAATACAATTAAACTTACTGATAAGGCTATCCAATATTTTTTAAATTCTAGTAACAAATACAAAATTCCCTTTAAATTCTACACGCTAGATTTCACCATATATTTACTTATTTCATTAGCAACGGAATCTAACGGAAACTCTTTATCCACTGCTCCAAGCTTAACAGCAGCACCTGGCATACCCCATACAACAGAAGTATTTTCATCTTGTGCAATATTATATGCACCCGCTTGTTTCATTTCTAACATACCCTGCGCACCGTCTGCACCCATACCTGTTAACATGATACCCATCGCATTCGGTCCAGCACTTTGTGCAACAGAGCGAAATAAAACATCAACACTGGGTTTATGTCTATTTACTTCAGGGCCATCATTCAGTTTACAGATATATTTTGCACCTGTTCTCTGTATGATCAGATGTTTGTCACCAGGCGCAAGATATACATGCCCTGGAAGTATCTGATCGCCATTTTTTGCTTCGCGCACCCTCAGGTTTGTGGTTTCATTCAGTCTACGCGCAAAACTAGTACTAAAAGTAGCTGGTATATGTTGTGCAATCACGATACCTGGCACATCAGAGGGCAAACCCATAAGTACTTCTTTTACAGCCTCTGTTCCGCCTGTTGAAGCACCAATTGCTATAAATTTATCCGTTGTATTGACAACATTCTTACCTGATCTACTTGATAAAACTGCATCTGCTGAAAGTTTTGGTGACACTTTCATTTTACCTAAAGTCTTGATTCTTTTTTCAATCTTGCTGATATTAACCTGTCCAGCAGTGATAACTTTTTCTATAATATCATTTGCGTAGTCGCTAATAGAATGTTCAAAGTCTGCTTTTGGTTTAGGTATATAATCAATTGCGCCACTTGCAAGTGCTTCAAGAGTTATATCAGCACCATCTTCAGTAAGCGTAGAAATCATGACTACTGGCATAGGTCGTAAACGCATCAAATTTTTTAAAAAAGTAATGCCATCCATACGAGGCATTTCAACATCAAGTGTAATCACGTCTGGATTGAGTTGTTTGATTTTATCTCGGGCTATAAATGGATCGGCTGCTGTACCCACTACTTCAATCCTGGAACTTGATGACAATATCTCTGTCAGCAATTTACGCATCAAAGCCGCATCATCAACAATTAAGACTTTTATTTTTGACATGTAGCTTTAGCTCTCATTTAAAATAACTCAATATCACTTTCAACAGGTGCATTTTTAATATTTTCAAGATACGTATTTTCTCTAGTAATAATAGTTTGATTATGTAGTTTTTTCAGTTTTTTAACTTTAGCGACACCAGATAATGGAAAAAAATTCACTTTTCTTGGATATACATCTCCTACATCTTCAGAAAGTATGGAAAACCTTTCCAATTTAAGATATTCAAATACAAATTCAATATTTTTTTTACCAATATCCATCTTCATATCAAGAACCTTACCACCACCAAACACTTTGAATTCCAGGTTTTTACGCTCGCCACCATAATGTAAAATATCATTAATCAAATGTTCCATTGCAAAGTTCCCATAACGGGCAGCCTCACTAACAATACTATCACTTACATTATTATCTTTGGGTAACATAAAGTGATTCATACCACCGATGCCATTCTTAGCATCACGAATACAAACCGAAATACACGAACCCAACACCGTAGTAATTAACTCATTAGTAACAGACACATAATATTCGCCTGGTAATATTTTTGCAGCCACACAGTTATTAGTTTTATCCCAATAGCGTTTAATACTAGAAAAATCAGGTAATGCTTTATGAATTCGATGTTTATCACTACTCAGAGCCATATTAAATAGTTTTCCTATATATTGTATGACCTATTGTTTCATAGTCTGTATTCATTGAATGAATAGATTCAGAATGCCCAAGTATTAAATAACCTCCGTCATTTAATAAATCATGATATCTTTCAAGGATCATTTCTTTTGTTGGCCCATCAAAATAAATAAATACGTTACGACAAATTATAAGGTCAAACTTATTTTTTAGCGGCCACTCCTGAATGAGATTTAACCTTTTGAATGAAACCATTTCTCTTAACTTTTTGTCGACCCTGACAGTACCTTTATTTTCACCTGAGCCTTTTCTAAACCATTTTGATTTTCGCGTTTTACTTAAATTCGCTATTCGTTGCTCTTCATAAACACCATTACGTGCAGTAGTCAGTACATTAGAATCTATATCAGTAGCTAAAAATCTAATATCCCATGCTTTTAAGTCAAAATTTTCAGCTAAAGTCATTGCAATTGAGTAAGGCTCTTCACCAGTAGAGGCTGCAGTACACCAAATTTTTAATGACTTTTTAGTAGCATATTTTTTTTTGAACTCAGGAATTAGATCACTTACCATAAATTCAAAATGATAATTTTCTCTAAAAAACGATGTTAAATTAGTTGTTATAGAATTAATAAAATTAGTAAATTCTTTAGCGTGGTTGTTTTTCAGGTACTTACAATATCCTGCAAAATCACCCACACCTAGAGTTCTTACTCTTTTAGCAATGCGAGCATAATACATGTCATATTTATCATCTGAAACGGTAATACCTGAATAGTCATTGGCCACTTTTCTCAGGTAATTAAAATCTTTTTCAGTAAATAAGAATTCCCTGTCTGGTTTAATAGTAACGGCCATAATTTATCCTGAAATACCAATCAGTTCATTTATGAATGAAGACTTTGATAATAAATCAACACGTTTAGATCCATCTTTTATTACCATCTTGCAGCCGTTCTTTTGCAATTCTTTTCTACCTGCAAATAAAAGCTGCAAGCCCACAGCATCAATAGTTTCTATATCACTTGCATCAACAATTACATCATGATTTTTACTGATGATTTCTTCAAACTCATGATAGACCTTTGAAATTACTGAAACATTAAAACTGGCTGGTAAATGTATTGTTAAAGCATCATGATCGATATCTGTATCTGTAGCTAACTCATCTTCAAATAAGCCCCACGCAATACCTTCATCAGTAGATGAATCGCTAGCTTCAGCTTCTTCTGACCCGAATAAACCCCAGGATCCATCATCAGAGGTCTCTGATTGCGCTGTAACGGGAGTTTCTTCTTTACTACCAAACAAACCCCATGAACCGTCATCAGAAACTGGCGGAGCAGTATCAGCAACAGTTTCACTTGCCACATTCTGCTCAATTACACTAACAGGCTCAGCAGCGACCTCATTAACTTCAATGCTATCTTCGGCAACCTGCACGGCAGGAATAATTTCATCAAGTGCACTAGAACTTGAGCTTGATTCAATATCATCAAAACTAAGACCTAGTTCAGTTGCATCATCTCCAGTAATCCATGCCAACGGGTCATGACCCAACTTGGATTTAAACGGACTTTTTTTAGCTTTCGCTTTTTTCTTAGTTGCAGTTTTTTTCTTAGCTGGTACTTTTTTAACCGCTGCTGCGGTCTTCTTTTTTGTGGTCTTTGTTGTACTTTTTTTAGCCATCAAAAAACCCTCCCGGAGATCAAATCCTTAACTAGAGATGTATACTCTTCTGTTGATTTACTATTAGGCCTGTATTCATAGACAGTCTTACCAAAACCTGGACACTCTGCTAAAGAGGCCGCTTCAGATATAGATGTCTTTAATACTGTATCAGGAAAATAATTAATGAGTTTTTCTTTAACTTCCTGAGCCAGACGTCGCCTGTCGTGAAAACGACTCAAAACAATCCACTGTTGATATGATTTTTGTAAAGCCTCTTCAAAATTTGACAGTGTAGCCATTAAGTGTGACAAACCTTGCATAGCAAGATAATCACCTGTCATTGGAATTAGCACTTCTTCAGTTGCAAACAATGCATTGATTACCAATAGACCAGATGATGGAGGACAATCAATAATTATGAAATCAACATCATCATTATATTGATCCAGCGCTCTTTTTAATAAGAGCCCGCGGGATTTACCACCTTCCAGATTTTCCACTTCATTTAAATGTCCACCAGCAGAGACAAGTTTCAAATTTTCACGAACTTGCATCTGAACACTTTGTAATGGAATACCTTTCAAAAAAACGGCATCTAGTCCCGCAATATCTTCACGAGTAATACCAAGGCTAGAAGCCAGATGTGCTTGTGGATCAAGATCAATTGCCAGGACTTGATAGCCTTTCAAAGCCAGACCATGAGCCAAATTTGTAGCCGTTGCTGTTTTGCCAACGCCACCTTTTTGATTGATGACTGATATCACCCTTGCAGTCATTGATTATCGCCTTATACGAAGTTTTTGAAAGCTCATGAATAAATCAGTCAGCCATATCCTGTAATGCACTAAGTTCATCAGGATTAAGCATTTTATCTATATCCATTAACACTACCATGCCAGCATCAGCCATAACCATACCGTCAATAAATCGTGTTTCTACCTTTGTACCAAAGTTTGGTGCTTTCTTAATTTCTGATTTAACGACATCCAGTACATCAGATACAGTATCAACTACAATACCAATCACATACTTTTCATCACCAACCTCAATAGATAAAACAATAACAACTGTTATCGGTGTATATTCAACCGCCTCAATTGATAAACGCGTTCTCAAGTCAATGATTGGTACTATCGTGCCACGTAAATCCAGTACACCTTTAACATACTTTGGTGTATTTGGAATTTCCCTGACTTTAGTCCAGCCACGCACTTCCTGAACTCGCAAAATATCAACACCGTAAATATCATCACCTAACAGGAAGGTCAGATACTGCTGAACAGTATCGACAGCTTCCTTAGTTGATTTATCAGAGATGTTTAAAAATTCAGACATTTTCAGTTCTCTTCACTATCATTTAAATGATTATTCAACTTAAAAGTCTTCCCATTCATCATCATCGTCTACGACGGTTCTGGGTGCAGGTTTATTTTTTGCTCTGCGTTGTTGTGGTTTAGAACTTGCAGCCGGCCTTTTTTCAGCAGCTACTGGTTCATCATCACGGCTTGCTTTTGCAGAGGTTGTATTTGTTGAAAAGAATTCAACTAACTTAACCATGTCTACAGCTTTAGAGACTGATGATTCACTGGCAGCAGAAGCTTCTTCAGCTAATGCAGCATTTTGCTGTGTCATCTCATCCATTTGTGAGACTGCTTTATTGATCTGATCAATACCGGCAGACTGTTCAGAACTAGCCGCTGCAATTTCAGAAATAATGTCACCAACCTTCTTAACGCCTGCAACAATTTCACTTAAGGTTTCGCCTGATTCATTAACAAGTTTTGAACCATTCTCAACTTTTTCAGCACTGTCAGTAATCAGGTCTTTAATTTCTTTTGCTGCAGTAGCACTTCGACCGGCCAGATTTCTGACTTCAGTTGCAACAACCGCGAAACCACGACCTTGTTCGCCAGCTCTTGCCGCTTCAACCGAAGCATTCAGCGCAAGCAAGTTTGTCTGGAAAGCAATCTCATCAATGACACCAATGATTTCTGCAATCTTAGTACTGGAAGAATTGATTTCTTCCATGGCGATCACAGCTTCCTTAACTACTTCACCACCTTTTTCAGCCGTACCTCGTGCACTGGCTGCTAACTGATTAGCTTGTTGAGCATTATCGGCATTATTTTTAACCGTACCGGTTAACTCTTCCATGCTTGATGCAGTTTCTTCAAGTGTAGAAGCCTGTTCTTCAGCTCGCTGTGACAAGTTGTTATTACCAGAAGCTATCTCCTCACTAGTGCTCTTGAAGAATTCACTCGACTCTACAATTTGACCAACTACATCTTCAAACTTATCAATAGTCGCATTAATGTCATTCTGTACATCAGCATAAGTTCCTTCGTAATCATCAGTGATTTTTTGAGTTAGGTCACCATCAGACATTGCACGCATAACACGAGCCACATCATTGAAACTATTTGAAATAGTGCCAATCATTTCATTGATGCCTTCGCTCAACTGCAAGAAGAAACCCTCTTTACCTGCAATTTCAAGTCGCTGATCCAGATCTCCTGCTTTAGCAGCCTGAACAATATTTTCTACTTCTTTTTCAACAGCCACTTCATTTGTTCTATCGACCCATTCAACTGCTGTACCTAAACGTAGACCCTGATCATTGACAACAGGGTTAGCCGTTAATCTAAAGATAAGGCCACCAACCTCAATTTGTGCTGTGTAAGGTGATGTCAGATTTTTTAATAGCTGCTGTTGATGTGCCGCATTTTTATGGAACACATCAATACAAGTTCCTATCAGCGAATCTGCATCAAAGTCTTGTAAGTCGTGTTTAATAGCAGACTCAGATTCTTTCATTAATTTTGTAACGGCGCTATTCATATACATAATAACGTTATCGTTATCAGCCATCATAACGCTACTGGAAACGTTATCGAGAGCCACCTTAATCTGCATCATTTCATCAGCAGTTGCCTTGGTATCATTAACATTAAAGCCAAGTTTAATCTGCATATTTTTCATTGAACGTAGCAGATCTCCAAACTCATCGTAACGTAAAATATCAATATCACGTTTAAAGTTATTTTCTGCGAGGAAACCAAACTCTTCATTAGTTTCACTTAATATAGTCAAAATATCGCGAGCAATCGCAAATCCAACAGATATTGCAATTGCTATACCTATCAGAATTAAAATTAGAATAGTTACTTCTGTCGATGTTAAATTATCAATTCTTATTTGAAGCAACTCGTCTAATACCGGTGCAGTGGCATCATATAAGGCAAATGAACTACCTATTGCATCCGTACCATCACTAAAAAAGTCTGTAGAATCCAGCCCAGCAAATTTACCCGATATAACCAGGTCCACTTTTTTATTAAACCCATTCAATGCTTTATTGACTGAGCTTGCATAAGATTCAAGCTTAGGTTTTATCATAGGGTTTGCTTTATAGGCTGAATCAAGTGCCAGTTCGATACCTTCAACTAAACCACCATTTAGAACACTTAACCTAATTAAGCGCTCTTTTTGCTGATCCGACATGGTACCTTTTGCGATGATACTAGCACCCAGACCTCGAACTTGACCCATTTTTTCAGTTAATTGCAAAACACGATTTATGATTAAATCCATCGCATAAAAACTATCAATTTCAGGGTCAAGTATCAGATTAGAGTTATTACCAACTTCTACATTTAAAGCGATAACTTCTTCTAATAATGCAGTGTGTCGAGAGAAACTTTCTTTTCCTGATAACTGTAAAGTTTCCTGTTTTAATTGATTCCATTGATCAATTATTTTAGTTAAATCAGCCGTTGTTTTTAGTTCAGCACCCAAACGATCATCGATTGATTTTAGTGCTGCAAAATCTGCATCAATATCTTTTCGCTTAGATAGTATTTTAGACTTAACCGACTTATTACCACTTAAATATGCGGCACTCATTCCTCTATGTTGCGGCATGTTTTGCATCACTTTTCGAATGCCAACCACATATTCGACACCGACTCTTTCCTCATTTGCAAAAACAATATCTTCATCAGTAATCAGGTAAACTTCAACAGATAATGCTGCAATTAATGCAAAGAAGATGAAACCAACAAAAGCCAGTTTCTGCCATATTTTCATTTTACTAAATATATTTAAGCGACTAAATAAACTTGCTTTAGGCATCTTGCCGGCATTCATTTCGCCATATAGTTTTTCAGCAACTGCAACTTTGTCTCTGCTGGGTTTGTTTCGTACCGACATATAACCAGAGAGACGACCGCCTTCCATAATTGGAGTGACATTTGCCTGCACCCAATAAAAATCACCATTTTTACAACGGTTTTTAACCATTCCTACCCAGGGCTTTTCATTCTTTACGGTATTCCATAAGTCTTCGAAAGCAGCAGGCGGCATATCAGGATGTCGCACAACATTATGATTTTTCCCGATTAATTCATCACGGCTGAAGCCACTAATATCGATAAAATCACGGTTAACGAAAGTCATAATGCCTTTCAGATCTGTTTTAGTAACAAGGAATTGACTCTCCTTCATTACTACTTCGTTATGCGTCACCGGCTCATTAATTCTCATGACTTATTTTCTCCGTCCACAATTCTAATTATTATTTAAATTCTCACGATGAGTCTTTGCAATGAACTTACTACTAAAACCTTCATTGCAAAAACTCATTACCCAAGCATTCCACTAATCGATAACATTGCATCAACATTTAGCAGCATCAACATTTTTCCATCTGCATCTGCTAAACCTGAAATATATTCAGTATCCAGACTTGAACCAAACTTTGGAGTTGCCTGTATTTCACTCATTTTTGCATGTACTACATCAGATATACTATCCACAACAACACCCATAGTTCGTTCATTATCATCCGGGCCGTCGTTAACTGACAACACAATGACTACTGTGGTTTCCGTGTAATCAGAAACAGACAAATTAAAGCGCTCACGCAAATCGATAATGGGCACTATTGCACCACGTAAATTCAACACTCCTTTAACAAACTCAGGTGAGTTAGGAATACGTGTAACCATTTCCCAACCTCTCAATTCCTGAACTCGAAGAATATCAATACCATATTCTTCATCTGCCAAAGAGAATGTTAGGTATTCATCACCCAGCTCTGCATCACTATCCAGAGGTGACTCATCCACTTTACTTTCAACGTCTGTGCTCATAATTTATTTTCTTTCATTAATCAGACATTCTTATTAAACCAGGCACATCCAGAATTAACGCTACCGAGCCGTCACCTAAAATAGTTGCACCTGATATACCTTCAATACGTTTATAGTTTGATTCCAGCGATTTAATAACCACTTGCTGCTGACCCAATAAATCATCAACAAACACGCCAAAATGTTTACCATCGGCTTCCACTACTACCAGCAAACCGTCTTCCAGTTTGTCTGCTTTTGCATCAGGAATATTAAATAAATCACAGATCCGAAGAATCGGTAAGTACTCATCACGTAACTTATATGTTTCGCCTTTACCAGCAACCATATTTAGCTGCTCTTTTTTAGGCTGTACAGATTCAACAATTGAAACCAAGGGAATAATATAATTATCTGCACCAACAGTGACTGACTGCCCATCAAGTATGGCAAGCGTTAACGGTAATCGAATACTAAAAATACTACCCTGGCCTTTAACAGAATGTGTTTCAATTGCACCGCCAAGGCTCATGATATTTTTCTTAACAACATCCATACCAACACCACGGCCAGATACATCCGTGATTTCAGTTGCAGTAGAAAAACCGGGATTAAACAATAAATCGTAAATTTGCTGATCAGATAATTTGGAACCCGCTTCGACCAGGCCTTTTTCTACACCTTTGTTGTAAATAACATCTTTATCAATACCTTTACCATCATCGGTAATTTCAATCACAATATTGCCACCGCGATGGAATGCGTTAAGTTGTATTGTGCCTGTTTCTGGCTTACCAGCTGCGATTCGATCTTCTGGCATTTCAATGCCATGATCGATACTATTCCGCACCAGGTGGACTAATGGATCACCAATTTTTTCAATAACTGTTTTATCCAGTTCAGTATTTTCACCGTGCATAACCAGTTGGATTTTCTTATCAAGTTTTTCACTCAAATCACGAACCATTCTTGGGAAACGACTAAAGGTAAAGCTGATAGGTACCATGCGAATTTGCATGACACTTTCTTGTAATTCACGAGTATGACGGTCAAGCTGAATCAAGCCTTCTTGAAGTTTCTCAAGCCGTGTCATATTAAAATCTTCACCCAGCATACTGAGCATGGACTGAGTAATTACCAGCTCGCCAACCATATTTATCAGGTCATCTATTTTGTTTATTCCTACCCTAATTGAGCTGTTTGCAGGTGCTGATTTTTCTTTTTTATCGGCAGCAGCAGATTTCACAGGTGCTTGAGAGGCAGCTGCCTTTATCTTAGTATCTTGTGATTTTTTAGCTGTATTCTGAGTTTTTTCTTTGTTCTTAGATAATGCCGTTATGCTGATATCACTTTCATCTTCTACCCAGGAAAAAACATCATCAATCTGTTCTTTTGTGACATTACCTTTTAACTCCATATCCCATGAAAGAAACATATTTTCAGGATTGAGGTCTACAAAATCCGGTACATTTTTGGTATCAACATGACCAGTTAGCTGGCCCATAGTTGCCAATTCTTTAATGATTCTTGCGGGATCATTACCGAACTGCATGAAATTTTTATGCGGAGAAAAGCTTATTTTCCAGGCTGATGGAACATCACTGGTAGTGTCGGCTACTTCTGCGGTTGAGTTATCTGATGGACTATCACTTGAGCCTAATATGTTCTGTAATGCGTCAAAATTAGTTTTTACTTCACTATCATCAATATCACCACCATCACTTTCGGCAGTCATCATCATTCGCAGGCAATCGACAGATTTTAGTAAAACATTGATACCATCATGGGTTAGTTCACGTATTCCGTCTCGAACCTCATCAAGCAAGGTTTCCATAATGTGTGTGAAATCTGCAATAGACTGGAAACCAAAAGTACCACTTCCTCCTTTAATAGAATGAGCTGCACGAAAAATGGTATTAATTTCCTCATCATCAGCCTCACCATTGTCCAGATTCAGTAATCCAGTTTCCATAATATCAAGCCCTTCGAAGCTTTCTTCGAAAAATACCTGATGAAACTGTTCCATATCAATTGACATACTTGCTCCGTCTCTCTTGTGACTTATCTATAAAAGAAACTTAGCCTTAACCAATAACTTTTTTGACAACTGCTAACAGTTGGTCAGGGTTAAAAGGTTTAACAATCCATCCAGTTGCACCAGCTGATTTACCTTCGCTCTTTTTATCCGCAGAAGACTCTGTTGTTAACATTAAAATTGGTGTGAACTTATAGTTTGCTTCCGCTCTTAAATGACGGATAAAAGTAATTCCATCCATTACCGGCATATTGACGTCCGTAATAACAAGATCAAACTTTTTGGTTTTTGAGGCAGCAAGAGCCTTTTGTCCATCTTCAGCTTCTACTACGTCATAACCTGCACCTTTTAAGGTGAACGCAACCATTTGTCGCATTGATGCAGAATCATCAACCGTTAAAATCAAAGCCATATTTAAAACCCCATTCATTTCTCTGGTGAAAAGACCACCAGTTTTATACAAAAAACTTATAAAAAAACGGTTCATTTTCAACCGTTTTTTTCTTCATATTGATACTTTACCTACTACCTATTTGATATAGACCATGCTTTTAGGTTCTGCCATGTAAATAGACTTTATTCACCAATAATTCATTGATATACCAGCTTTTTATACAAATACACTCAATCCGGCATCAATATTTACTACAGATGAAATTTCTTGTAATGGCACATCAATCTCGTCATTTTTTTGATTAAAGGTTTCACCCTGTTCGTCGTACTCAGAGTTTTTTGAAGTTTCTTCACTATCCCTATTTTCTATATCAACTTGAGCAAGTTCTAAACCTTGTTGTTGTAATTGATCTCTCAACTTTGGTAATGACAATTCGATGGCTTCTTTAACGGCCTGATTTTGAGTTACAAATGAAATACTGGCCTTATCTTCATCTAATTGCAGGCGAATACTGACAGATCCTAAACGAGCTGGGTTTAAACGTAATTCAGCAACCTGCTGTCCATTGTTCAGCATTAAACCTACACGTTGAGATAAGTCGGCACCCCATTGTTTATTATTAACTGGGGTCGATATTTGTGGCGCAACAGAAGATGCGTCAATTGGATTTCTAGATACTTCTGCGGTATTGATCGTATTAACAGGAGCGACTTGAACCATTTTGAGTATTTTACCGCCGTCATTAACAGGTAATTCAACTTTGGTATTTAACTGCCCGTCTATTACTTGCTTTTGAATTTTAATAACGGGTTCTTCTATGACTTCAAACGCTTGCTTGTTTTCAGTTGTTATCAAATCTAAGTCATTTTCTGCTGAGACTGGTGCTTTTGATGTCAATGGTAGAGAAACGGGCTCTTTAGCAGGCACAGTCTGTAAAAGCTTTTCTACGCCAACCACCTTATTGATGGGTAATTTCTCAATTTCGACATGTATTTCAGGCACTTCTTCATTTAAGCTTTCTACAGGCAATTTATTGCCAGTTAAGAGGATATCGCTTTCCTCTATTGCCTCAGACTCTTGTAGCGTTACAACAGGTATTTCAGGCCCTTCTTCAAGCAACTCTTCTGTTTGTTTAGCTACCTTATCTAACACAGGATCTTCTTGTTCTTTTTCAATTTCATCCTGTAAGTACTGCCCAAAGGGCTTTGCTTCCTTAGTATCAGACACTACATCAGCTGATGGCTTTATACCGTCTTGCTTTGCTGGTGCTTTTGTTGATAAAAAACTATTGTCGATAGATGGCATTGTTTTATTCCTGGCATTAATATCGAATAACGAAATTAAAGCTTTGCAGATACACTCAGTGCATATTTAAATTCTTATGCTTGTTATAAGTGCAAAACACAGGCCAAGTATTTAAAGGAAATAATAGGTTTTAATAAGGGAGGAAATTGAAACTTAATTACGACGTTGATGGAATCTATGTTGATTAAATTCTTCAAGCTCCATTTGTTCAGCATATACAGCTTGTTTATTCTCTACTTGTTGGTATTTTTCAACAACAGATTCTAATGCTTGTCGGCGAACTCGACGCTGTAACCATTGTTGCTTTAAAATATCGCGCTGCTGGCGACAGATATTAATTGTATTATTCGCCTGTCCAATACCTTGATTTAACTTAGCGAGAAATGCTTGATAGTCTAATATTTGCGTCATAGATGCCGCTTTCTGGCTGGCAGACTGATATTGACCTAAATACTCATCTCTAAAGCTTTCAAGTTGCACTAATTGCGATTCACTATCAGACACACGTTGTTGCGCCTGGGCAAAGGTGCGCGCGGCATCTTGCTCAAGGTTTTTCGCATGAGTCGCTACTGGTTTTAGTCTTTTAGAGCGTTTATTCATATTTTTTCGCTACCATACTTTAATAGCGTCAACCTCTGCATAACCTTTAGGACAAAATAGACTGATATCACCTTTATACTATAGCTAAGTTTGTATTAATTTCATTAGCCAATAGCTGTAATTGTTTTGCGCTTTCCGCCATATCGACAGATTCATTCATACCTTGTTTTAAAAACTTGTCAATATCAGCGTGCATGCGTATCGCAAGGTCGATTAAAGCATCAGAACCAGGCTGGTATGCGCCTACATTTATCAAATCACGATTTTGTTGATAGACGGAATAAAGCTGTTTTATGGACTGCATGGATTGCATTTGTTCGTCACCAACAACCGATGGCATAACACGGCTCACTGATGCTTCAATATCAATAGCAGGAAAGTGACCTTGCTCGGCTAATTGACGTGATAAAACAATGTGACCATCCAATATACCTCGAGCAGCATCTGCGATGGGGTCATTGGTATCGTCACCTTCCGTTAACACCGTATAAAAGGCAGTGATTGATCCCTGACCTGCATCGCCATTACCAGCACGCTCAACTAATTGAGGCAACTTAGCAAACACAGAAGGCGGATAACCTTTTGTTGCAGGTGGCTCAGAAATAGATAAACCAATTTCACGCTGCGCTTGTGCAAAGCGGCTGAGTGAATCCATTAATAATAAAACCTGTTTGCCCTGATCTCTAAAATGCTCGGCAATACTAGTGGCTAACATTGCTCCGTGCATGCGAATTAAAGGCGGTGCATCTGATGGTGCTGCAACGACAACGGCACGCTTCATACCTTCGTCGCCTAAAATTTCCTGCACAAATTCTTTTACTTCACGTCCTCGTTCACCAATCAAACCAACGACTGTAATATCGGCATTGGTATATTTGGTC
>JAUVDT010000024.1 GCA_030595185.1 Gammaproteobacteria bacterium | reverse complement strand
GGGAAGACAAATAACGACTCGTAGTTATCCATGTCGATCTGGATCATTTTTTGGCCTGGCTTTAAACTTGCAAAAGCAGGCTTTTCTTCATCGTCTTTATCACCGATTTGCACAAACGGGCCATAAGGTCCCATGCGCACCGTAATTGGTTTACCTGTTTTAGGGTCAGTACCAATTAAACGTGATTGAGCAACATCAGCACGGCTGACATTTTCTTCAATGTGATCAACTTGTGTTTTAAACGGGGTCCAGAAGTCACTCATTAGAGGAACCCATTCTTTTTCACCGCGAGAGACGGCATCTAGCTGGTCTTCAAGTTCGGCGGTAAAACTGTAATCCACGTATTTTGTGAAATGCTGAGTAAGGAAGCCGTTAACAATGCGACCGATATCCGTTGGCGTGAAACGGCGGTTTTCTAATTCGGCATAATTTCTGTTTTGCAAAGTCGAGATAATTGATGCGTAAGTCGAAGGACGACCAATACCAAACTCTTCGAGAGTTTTAACTAGACTCGCTTCAGAAAAACGCGGTGGTGGCTCGGTAAAGTGTTGTTCGGCAATGATGTCGTTTAACTTAATCTTTTCGCCTTCTTCTAGCGGCGGTAATAACTTATCGTTATCTTCTTTGCTATCGTCGTCAGTGTCTTCAAGGTATAACGCCATGAAGCCTGCGTGTTTAATGGTCGAGCCATTTGCACGGAATTTGTATTGATCCGATCCACAATTTAAATCAACTGCAACGGTATCCATAGTCGCGTGAATCATTTGGCAAGCCATGGTGCGTTTCCAAATCAGTTCATATAATTTGTACTGATCGGGTTTTAAATGTGACTTAATCGCATCCGGTAAATGATTAACCGATGTTGGACGAATGGCTTCGTGAGCTTCCTGCGCATTTTTAGATTTGGTTTTAAACTTACGAACTTCAGGCGGTAAATTATCCTTACCAAATTTGCTTTCAATTAAGGCACGTAATTCATCGGTGGCTTCTTCTGCCAGGTGCACAGAGTCAGTACGCATATAGGTAATTAAACCAACGGTTTCGCCGCCGATATCGATTCCTTCGTACAATTGCTGTGCCGTACGCATGGTGCGCTGTGCAGAGAAACGTAATTTTCTCGCCGCTTCTTGTTGCAGTGTTGAAGTTGTAAACGGAGGAGATGGGTTGCGTTTGCGCTGTTTCTTTTCGACTTTGGAAACGGTTAAGGATCCATTGGCATTATCGAGCAATGTTTGTTTTGCATCGGTGCTGTCTTTTTCATTATTAAAAGTAAATTGTTTTACTTTTTCATTTTTAAAAAGAGTGAGCTTGCCAGTGATTGCTTTGCTGTCTTTCTCAGTTTGAGCGTCGATGCTCCAGTATTCTTGAGGATCAAACGCTTCGATTTCTTCTTCGCGCTCTACTAATAAACGCAGAGCCGGGCTTTGTACGCGACCAGCTGATAACCCACGTTGTACTTTTTTCCATAATAAAGGCGATAAATTAAAACCAACTAAATAGTCTAAAGCACGACGCGCTTGTTGTGCGTTGACCATGTCCATGTCGAGTTGACGAGGGTTATCAACGGCGTGGCGTAATGCGCGTTTGGTAACTTCGTTAAAAACAACTCGATGAACTTCTTTGTCTTTTAATAAATCGTCAGCTTTTAATAATTCGTATAGGTGCCACGATATGGCTTCTCCCTCGCGATCTTGGTCGGTTGCGAGATAGAGAATGTCGGCTTTCTTTAAGGCTTTCTTGATGGCATCGACGTGTTTTTCATTTTTTTCGATGACCTGATATTTCATAGCGAAATCATTATCAGGATCGATCGCTCCCTCTTTCGGGATTAAATCGCGTAGGTGTCCATAAGAAGCCAGAACTTGTGTGCCCGGGCCTAAATATTTTTTAATGGTTTTTGCTTTTGCAGGGGACTCTACAATAACCAGACTGTTAGCCATATTTTCTTTTTATCGTGTAAGTATTAATGTAATGGTTAGTGGATATAGTCCAAACCTTGATCGAAAACCAGACTTTCCATCCACGCATAGGCATTTTCTTCGCCAGGGTGGTTGAACAGCACGATCATGACTATCCACTTTAATTGTTCAATATCAACTTGCGTATCTAATGCTAAAACACGGTCGAGAACTAACTCGCGTGTAAAAGGTGTTAATACGCCAGATTGTTCAAGGTGTAGCAAGAAGCCAATGCCTTCCTGGTCAAGAAGGTTTAATTCTTCCTGACTAAGTACACGCATAGAAGTAGATGCCAGTGGAGTGATTTCGGCAGTGTCTTGTAAATCAGCCAAATCTTCCAACCACTCAAAAGCCATATTAATAGCCATTGGAGGAAAACCCAGTTCTTCAAGACGAAGTTCAGCCATATCACGCGCTGATTCTGGATTTTCTAATTCGTTGTCATCCCCAATATAGTGTTCAAATAGGAACATGAGTACATCAACAACATTTTGTTTCATTCTTTATCTCTCTTGCCAAGCCGAGTGTAAAAACCGTTGCTAGCAACGATGTCTCCTTGCAGTTCAAGTATCAACAGCATGGATGCAATATTTGCAGCACTAAACCCTGTACATTCTGAAATACTATCAATATCCATGGGGTCGTAACCCATGCAGCTTAACAATTTCTTATATTCCGGATCGGGTTCTAGTGTCTTCTTTTTC
Organism: Gammaproteobacteria bacterium; assembly: GCA_030595185.1. Lineage (GTDB taxonomy): Bacteria > Pseudomonadota > Gammaproteobacteria > SZUA-229 > SZUA-229 > JAUVDT01. The sequence continues at coordinate 23,461 of JAUVDT010000024.1, read as the reverse complement.
GGATTTTCGTGGATAGTATCACCCGAAGAGCTATGTTTTACCAGTATTTGCAGATCTTCGAGGATATCTTCGGCTGTTTCAACCAGTTTGGCACCTTGCTTGATGAGGGCATGGCAACCTTTTACAGCAGGGTTGTGGATTGAACCGGGGATGGCAAACACTTCTCTATTTTGTTCTAAGGCATGGCGAGCAGTGATTAATGTGCCACTTTTAATGGCGGCTTCAACGACCAATACGCCCTGACTCAAGCCGCTAATAATACGGTTTCTGAGTGGGAATAGTCCCGCATGGGGTGCAACGCCTAACGGTTGCTCGGAGATGAGAGCACCTTGTTCACAGATTTGATGTGCCAATTGGCGATGTTCGGCGGGGTAAACACGGTCAAGACCCGTGGCAACCACAGCGACAGTGCCCGCAATGCCTTTCAGTGCGCCCTTATGGCTCGCGCCATCAATGCCCCGTGCTAGACCACTAGTGATAGTGAGGCCATTATCTGAAAGGTGGTGAGCAAAGTCCTCGGCTATTTTTTTTCCAACGGCAGTGGGTGAACGGCTGCCAACCATCGCCAGTTGCGGTTGGTGTAAGTAATCGATATCACCATTTACAAACAGGACTTTTGGGGGATTGATAATGCCTTTTAATTGGCTGGGATAGCGTTCATCGGTGATTGGCAATACATAATGATTAGCTTCTTCTGCCCATTTAAGCATCTCTTCAATTTTGTCATTGTCAGGCGTTTTGAATAAAGCCGCTTGATGTGCCGTAAAGCCCAGCGATTTTAATGTTGATTCATTGGCGTTAATTAATTGATCGAGAGAGTTTTGTTGTTCGATAGCGGTTAATAGTTTTTCACTCGACAAGGTGGTGACGAGGGATACTTTTAGCCAGTTTGTGAGTTCATCCATGAGCTTTGGCTTTAAATGAGGTTTTTCTTAAGGCAAATGATGGCTGGCAAGAAAACGTGCCAGCCACGGAAGCGTTATTTATAAGGAGTACGGACTTGATCGTTGCGGTGAATAACGCGGTCTGCTTCAAGAATAAGGCCATAGCTTACGCGGTCAAAGATCTTAAATAACATAATCATACCGCTGCGTTCATTGGGTAGAGTCACATTAATTTGTCCTTCGGTTTCTTCAAAACGATCTCGTACCACTTCACCTTTGGTATAAGTTGCAAGAATATTACCTACTTCTAGCCCGTCACGTTTACCTAAATTGATAACCGCAATTTGATATTGAGCGATTCCTGAAATAGCATCAAATAGAGAGATAATTTCGCCTTCAACATCTGACTCAGGAGGTTTTGGGAAGAATAAGTTATTAATTTTAGAATCATCGGTTGAAAGTAGACGGTCGCCTACAATGATTTCACGTTTAGCTTTGTTAATTATTGCACTGGCAGGGTTAGCGTATTTAATGATGCGTGCTTCGCCGGCATAAATAGATTCATAACCGAGTAAGTCACCTGATTTAGGGTCGATTAATTTATCGCCTTTACGGTATATGCTGTAACGTAACTTTTCTTTATCTAATTCGCCTTTAATATAAATGCGGTTGCCCTGGCTTAGAATAAGGTGCTTGTCGTCGCTACCAACGATATAAGGTGCATCGTTCCATTCCTCTAATGTGATAACTTGTGGGCGAGTAGTAAATTGTAGAATCGCATCAAGTGGTATCGTTTTAATACTTTCTTCTAAACTAGTAGCGCGGATACGTGGAGACAGCTTAACCTGTCTTAATGGCCCGCCTGTGTGCACTTGTTCAAATGTATTTGTTTTAGTTTGAGTTTCTGTTGCTGCTTGAGTTTGAGTCTGTTTTGCGCCAGCAGAACTGTTAACAACCTGACCATTACGAGAAACCTGGAAAACAGGCTGGCCATTAACGTAAATTAAACTGATAATATCACCAGGATAGATGAGGTGAGGATTATTGATTTGAGGGTTTTTCGACCACAATTCAGGCCAGTACCAAGGGTCATTTAAAAAGTGACCGGCGATAGCCCATAAAGTGTCGCCTGATTTAACGGTATATTGACGCGGTGTATTCTCACGAATTGAAGCAACAGCGACAGGGCTTAGATCAACAGAAGATCCTGTACTGGCATCAGAAGCCATTTCTTCTGTGTTCGTATCAGCGATGACTTCTACTGTCTCTGTATTTTCTGTTTCGCTGACTTCATTTGAATAGGCTGAAAAAGATGCCAGAGAGCAAATAGTCAGGATGAGCAACGGATTTTTTAGCATTTTTTGTTGAATCCCCAAGCTGATATCCTCATCAATAATTCCGTGGTTTTCCAGAGTTTAGCTGATAAACTTAAGGTATTAAAGTAAGTTTCGGCTTTTAGTTGATAATTTTAAGGTATATAGCATCATGGCATTACTCCCAATTCTAGAATTTCCAGACGAACGCTTGCGCACAATTGCGCGTCCGGTGGATGCTGTTAATGACGAAATTCGCTCAATTTTGGATGATATGCTGGAAACAATGTATGAAGCACCGGGTATAGGGCTGGCTGCTACGCAGGTTAATGTACACCAGAGAATGATCGTCATTGACATATCGGAAGAGAAAGATCAGCCGTTATACCTTATTAACCCTGAAATCACGGCATTAGACGGTATCGAAGAGATGGATGAGGGCTGTTTATCGGTTCCCGGTATCTATGAAGCGGTTAAAAGAGCTGATCGTGTCTCGATTAAAGCACAAGGCTACGATGGTGAAACATTTAAAATGGATGCTGATGATTTACTAGCGGTTTGCATTCAACACGAAATTGATCATTTAGATGGCAAGTTATTTGTCGATTACCTGTCGCCATTGAAACGAAACCGAATTAAGAAAAAACTCGAAAAGCAGCGTAAACACGCTTCTGACTAACCATAAAGCGTAATTAAATTAATATGTTAAAAATTATCTATGCCGGTACGCCGGATTTTTCTGTTGCTGCATTGCAGGCATTAATCGACTCTGAACACGAAGTAGTGGCAGTTTATACCCAACCAGATCGCCCAGCCGGTCGTGGCCGCAAATTAACGCCCAGCCCTGTTAAAAAGGTGGCACTTGAAAATAACATTGCTGTTTTCCAGCCCTTAAACTTCAAAGCCGATGAAGATAAACAAGCACTGATCGATCTAGATGCTGACTTAATGGTTGTAGCGGCTTATGGTTTGATACTGCCACTGGCAGTTTTGGATGCGCCTCGACTTGGTTGTATTAATATTCATGCTTCTATTTTACCGCGTTGGCGCGGTGCTGCGCCTATCCAGCGTTCTATTTTGGCCGGTGATGCTGAAACCGGTATTACAATCATGCAAATGGATGTTGGTTTGGATACGGGTGACATGTTGTCGAAAGTCACTTGTGAAATTGGCAATGAAATGACGGCTTCTCAATTACACGACCAACTAATGGAAATGGGTGGCAAGGCCTTAATGGATATTATGCCGGCGATTGAAAGTGAAAATTTGCAGCCAGAAAAGCAGGATGAGTCATTAGTGACGTATGCTGAAAAATTACAAAAAGCAGAAGCAAAAATAGACTGGCAACAAAGTGCGGCACAAATTGCCCTGCAAATCAGAGCGTTTAATGCCTGGCCCGTATCGCAAACACTTTATTACAAAGGTGATAAAGAGTTAGTAATGCGCATTTGGCAAGCGCAGCCATTATCACAAAGTACAGATGCAGAACCGGGTACTGTGATTACAGTGCAGAAAAAATCATTTCATGTCGCAACCGGTGACGGTGTGTTGGAAGTGACAGAAATTCAAATGCCGGGTAAAAAGCCAATGGCAGTAGCAGCATTCTTAAATGCCAATGATCCATCGGGCGCATTACTGGGGCAACAGGCAAACTAATGTCAGAAAATAATTCAAAAGTTGATGGGCGTTTTATTGCGATAAAAATCTTGAGCCGAGTCATGCAAAAAGGTGAGTCACTTAATACCGCTATCCCAAAAGAAATAAAAAACCTCGATGAGCGTGACCGGCCTTTAGTTCAGGCGTTGGTGTATGGCGTATTACGCTGGCGCTGGCAGCTTGACTCTATATTGAAAAAATACATTAAAAAGCCATTACGTTCAAAAGATCAGGATGTGCACATCATTTTAATGTTGGGTGTATTCCAGTTGTTGTGGATGAGAACACCGGATTATGCGGTGGTCGATGCAGCCGTTAAAAGCAGTTTAAAAATCAAAAAGAAATGGGCGAAAGGTTTTATCAATGCCATTCTTCGTCAAATAACGCGTGAAAGAGAAGAGATTAATTACAAAGAAACCGAAGAGGCTGAATTTTCTCATCCGCAATGGTTAATCGACTCTATTAAAAATGACTGGCCTGATGATTGGCAAACAATATTAACGCAGGCGAATGAAGAAGCGCCGATGACCTTGCGTATTGATACCCAGCAAACGACTCTGGCCGATTATATGCCGCAACTCAATGAGGTTGAGCTCGATGGTCAGGTTATTGAATCGGTGCCTACGGCGTTAGTGTTAGAACAAGCCTCCGATGTATTTCGTCTACCGGGTTTTGAAGAGGGCAAAGTATCGGTACAAGATGGTGCGGCGCAATTAGCAGCGCATTTAATTCAATTACAGCCTGAGCAAAAAGTATTAGATGCCTGTGCAGCGCCGGGTGGTAAAACCGCGCATATGCTGCAAACTGAACCAAGCATTAAAGTGGATGCGGTTGATATATCTGAATCGAGATTGGAACGCGTAGAAGAGAATTTGCAGCGATTAAATGTTGAAGCGAACTTGATTACATCGGATATCTCCCAGCCTGATGAATGGTGGCATGGCGAACAATATGATCGTATTTTATTAGATGCACCCTGTTCGGCTACCGGTGTTATACGCCGTCACCCTGATATTAAATCATTGCGCTGGGATACGGATATCGCCGATTTAGCGGCAACGCAACATGACATATTGGATGCTATCTGGCCGCTATTAAAACCGGGTGGGCTGATGTTATATGCAACCTGTTCCATCCTAAAAGCCGAAAATGAAGAGCAAATGCTCAGTTTCTTGCAACGCACTGATAATGCAGAAGAAATTAAAATAACAGCAGACTGGGGGCGCGAACAAAAAGTAGGCCGCCAGATCTTAACTGGTGATGAGCAGATGGATGGCTTCTATTACGCATTAATTAAGAAGGTTTAAGGCAAAAACACAGCTTTGTGATAGTTTCGTGATATTTGTGAGTATTATTGTACAGACGAGTTTTTGAAATTATTTAATTTCATGCTTTTTAAATATATATAAAATAATATTGGAGATTAGAATGAAAACTAAACTATTGGCTGTTGCAGCAAGCACTGTATTAGGAATGGCATTGACGTCAGGAACTGCTTACGCAGATTCTAACCCATTTGAAATGAAGAAATTAGATGCTGGTTTCTCAGTGGCTATGTCAGATGAACCAGAAGCAAAATGTGGTGGCGACAAAGCGAAAATGGACGGCAAATGCGGTGGCGATAAAGCAAAGAAAGATGGTAAGTGCGGTGGCGAAAAAACTATGGAAGGAAAATGTGGCGGCGATAAAACCAAAATGGAAGGTAAGTGTGGCGGTCAATAATTAGCTCACTTTCTGTTTCAAAAAAGGGGCTTTTATAGTCCCTTTTTTATTGCCTCAAATTATATTTAAAATTACTGCTAGAATTAAAGTAAATAAAAACCATTTAAATATTCTGGCAGGCACTCATGCAAGCTGATGATCTTCTAATTCTATCTCGCCTTTTACTGGCTTTGCTTGCTGGTGGCATTATTGGTATTGAACGTGCCTACCATGGTCGTGAAGCGGGTTTTCGTACGCACACACTCGTTTGTGTTTCTTCTACTTTATTAATGTTGTTAATGGCATTTCAGTGGCAACTTATTCCAGCGGAATATATTGATACAGTGCGTACAGATCCAACACGTATGGCGCAAGGTATTATGACCGGTATAGGTTTCCTTGGTGCTGGCGTTATTATTAAAGAAGGTTTATCTGTACGAGGTTTAACAACAGCGGCATCGATTTGGATGACGGCATCAATTGGTATTGTTATTGGTTTAGGTTTTTATTTTGCCGCAGCGATTGCGACGTTTATTACCATTTTTATTCTTTCATTATTTAGGTGGTTTGAGCGTTGGATACCCTCTCAAAAGTACGCGAAATTTACGATTAATATTTTGAAAAATGATCTGACAATGGATGAAGATGCATTAATACAAGTATTAGAACAGTTGAACTTAAAGTCATTTGACTGGAGTTACACACTGAGAGAAAAGGGAAGTTATATTCATTATGAAATGTTTATCATGTCAAAAGATAAACAGCATTTTAGTGAATTGGCACATCGTTTATTGAAAATAGAAGCAGTACAAGGGTTTAGAATTATCCCAAGCTAGATCATGAGACAGGCAAACATCCTTGTTTGCCAAACAGTGAATTACTTCAATGGTATTAATTCAACCGGCTGACTTTTATCAACATCTAATTTTGAATAAAGATCATAAAGTGCAGCTTGTACTGCTTCTTCTATTACTGGGTGATAGAAAGGCATTGCTAACATGTCTTGTACAGTTTCTTGTTTGTGGATTGCCAGTGTTAGCATGTGGATTAAACTTTCACCTTTGCTTGCACAAATGGAAGCACCTAATATCAAACCAGTTTGTTTGTTGGCGTAGATGCGAATATGGCCTTTGTTTTTACCCATAATCAAAGCGCGGCCAACAGGGCCCATACGTATTTCACCAATAGCGGTTGTCGCTTCATCTAATTCTTCAAACGATTGTCCACAGGTACAAATATTGGGCTCACAGAAGGTAATCGCCATCGGTATTTTTTGTTTGTAGGCCTGAATGTTATCACTAACAGCATTAAGGCCCGCAATGCGGCCTTCATGGGTTGCTTCGTGCAGAATTGGACGACTACCATTCACGTCGCCAGCAATGAATATGTTGCTATCACCGCATTGAGATGTTGTTGGGTCATATAAAGGAATGCCGCGCTCATTTAATTCAAGTGTGGTGTTTTCTAGAGCCAGGCCTTTTAAGTTAGGTGTGCGTCCTATACTCAATAAAATTTTATCAACCTCAACACTGTTATCGCCAGCGGTGACTTTTAATTTACCATCAGTACCCTCAGCAATGTCAGCAGCATGTCCTAACCACATGGTCATTTCTTTACCAATAGTATCAATCGCAACTTTGTTAATGACAGGGTCTTTTAAGTCAGAAATAATTTCTTGTTGATCGATACCAGTAACATTAACGCCAAGACGATTGAGTGACTGTCCCAACTCTAAACCAATCACGCCCATGCCAATAACAGCCATGCTTTCTGGTAAGGTTTCTAATTCAAAAAATTCATCGGTAGTGATGATACGATCACCAAAGGCTTTCCATGCTTCAGGAAATATAGGTGTTGAGCCTGTTGCGATGATGATTTTATTTGCAGTGATAATTTCGCCATCAATCTCCAGAGTATTGTCTGAGGTGAAGCTAGTATAGCTTTCTACTAACTTGCCATCTTCTTCAACCGGTTCGAGAGAGCCGAAAACCATATCGACAAACGCATCACGTAAATCTTGCACATGTTCCATGGCTTCTTCGTAGTCGACTGTTAACTTGTCACCGTTGTTAATACCTTCACGTTCAAATAAATTTCGACGGTGGAAGTCTTCAGCTACCTGAATTAATACTTTAGAGGGCATGCAGCCAACGCGTGCACACGTGGTACCGAGCTCGCCACCATCAATTAAAAGGTAGTTGTCAGTTTGCTTGCGAACTTTATGAACTGCAGATAAGCCAGCACTACCCGCACCAATAATGGCGACATCTACCTGTTTTGACATTTTAGCTACCTACGATCATGAATTTAGGCGGCAAATGATACCTTATTATTAGTGCTGAGTAATAGCGCTAATAATAAGGCTTTGATGAACGGTTTTAGCGTTTATTGAGTGTTGAGTTAATGTGTCGTTCAGCTTGAGAAGAGATATTGGGGGTTTGTAACATTTGTCGCAGTTCGACCTTGTTTAACGTACGTAGTTTTCTTTTTCCCATTATTTGATAACGAGAATTTGGTGATGATAGTTTTTTAATGATACGAACATTATCTGCAGGTGAAAGCGCGTAAGCTGTCATGAATGCTTGTGGGTGTCTCTCGGGCTTGTAAGAAGCGATGGGTTGAAGGATGGATGATGTTTGTGCTCCGTGATAAATTAACTTTGCGGGATCATCGGGGCTGGCTGAAATTTTTATATTGCCTTCTTTCAAATCATTAACGGGGATTTCATAATCATTAAAGGTGTCATTGTGTTCGTGGGTGAATTTAAAAGCCTCGTTTTGTTTTATTGTTCCACCCGATGAGATAAAAGCAAATTGCCAGTTTATTTTATCTCCATTACCTGCGCTTTCATGAGATGCAATATAAGAATTTGGATCGATGGTGATAAAATAACTGCTTTCTGAATGTTTGCCGAGAGAGCCTTGATAAGTGACAACTGGTGACCAGTTATTATAAATATAAAAACACATGATAAATGCAACTAACCAGTTACATATTGCAACAGTCAGTAAAAAATTTTGCTTTTTTTTACTTGTTAGCTGGCAATCAATAAAACGTTTTGTGTGTTTTGGGGCTATGTATAACAAAAATAAAGCGGCAAGGGCGTAGGGGCCGTATTCGAAAAGTTCGCGTATAATATGGCTTAATTCTTCTAGTTGTCCTTCCATAACATGGCCATTCCCTGTTGGATTTGAATTCAATGCTATTGTTTTACTCTGAGACTACGAGAAGGTCAAGTTATGTTGTTTTTTCAAATATTTCGGCACATGTTTTAGTTAAAGCAAACGCTCTATAAACTTTTAGAACGCAGCACCATCAGCTTTTCTATTTGCATATCACGGAAGGTGTGTGGAATGCCTCCAACACCTAAACCAGACTGTTTGAGGCCGGCAAAGGGCATCCAGTCGACGCGAAAAGCAGTGTGGTCGTTAATCATTACTGCCGATGCATCAAGGTGCTTGTAGGCGTACATGGCTTTATCAATATTCTGTGTGCAAACAGCTGCTTGAAATGCAAAAGGTAATGAATTTGCCTGGGAAATGGCATCATCTATATTTTCATAAGGATAAACACAGATGACAGGGCCAAATATTTCCTGACGCGATACAAGGCAGTCGTCACTAGGGTGAAATAATACCGTTGCAGGGTAACAAGTATCACTGATAGCTTCGCCACCTGAAAGGCATTCAGAGCCTTTTTCGATCGCTTCATTAACCCATTCGCTAATGCGTTGTGTTTCACGCGGACGGATTAAAGGACCAATTTCTGTGCTATCTAATGTCGGGTCACCAACTGTCATGTCATTACCCATATCGGCTAAGCGTTCAGCCACTTTATGTGCAATAGATGCATCGACAAATACACGTTGTACCGATACGCAAACTTGACCCGCATGATAAAAACCACCTTTTGCAATCAAAGGTAATACATCGTCTAAATCTGCATCGGCTTCAATAATAACTGGAGCAACTCCACCATGTTCTAATGCACAGCGTGCACCTGGCGCGAGTTGTGAACGTAACATCCAGCCCACTTTTGCACTGCCAATAAAACTAAAAAATGCAACGCGGGAATCAGTAACTAATTGGCTGGCTACCGCTAAGTCATTGACGACTAATGCCTGGCACCAACCATCGGGCAAACCTGACTCGCGTAAAATATTAATTAACTCAAAACAGGAGAGAGGCGTGTCTTCAGCTGGTTTAATAATAACCGGACAACCCGATGCGATAGCCGGGCCGATTTGGTGCACAATTAAATTTAAAGGGTGGTTAAATGCGCTAACTGCAACCACTACACCGATGGGTTCGCGTCGCGTAATGGCTAAACGGTTATTTGATGCAGGGTTGATACTCATGGGGATTTCTTCACCATGGTTGTTGCGCATTAATTCAATACAGTTTTTTATTCCATCAATAGCGCGGGCTACTTCAACTCGCGAATCGATTAATGGTTTGCCGCCTTCAAGTGCGGCACTAAATGCAAGTGTTTCAGCTTTTTCTTGCATTGTACTGGCTGTTTTCTCAAGAATAGTAATTCGCTGATCTACGCTCAACCAGTTTTTTTTATCTTTAAATAATTGTTCAGCTGTTTCCAGAGCTGATTCAACAGCAAGGCCATTAGCAGTATCAACCGTGGCAATTAGTTTCAGGTCATAAGGGGCATTAACTTCTAACAAACCAGCAGATTCAATCTGTTTGTTTGCGATCATTAGAGGGTAATGTTTGCTCATAACTTTCCTTGAATTATTTTTATGTGATGGTGTTTTAAAACCGGGTTAGTGATCGGGGATTATCATCCACAGATAAAGACGACCAGTTTTTGGGTGTTTCCATTCTTCTTGCACGATAGCATTTTCTAATAAAAGAGTCTCAATGCTTTGATCTATTTCGACTTCAGGTTGCTGAATCATACTTTTTATTTTTAGTGCTTGAAGCGCCTCATGGTGTTTTTTAAATTCAATGCTTAAATTATGTCGAGCATTTTTCATTGCCACATTGTATTGGGCTTGCTCACCCCATTCCTGAAGTTCGGCAGTGCCAATTGCTGAAATATAATTGACTAGCCGGTGGTCTTCTACCCATATGGGTAAGATAACAGTGCTTTTTTGTTGTATTTTTATGGATTGTTTTTTAACCACAGGCTGAGGCGCATTATTTATAGGGGGCTGTTTTACGGTTTGTTTTCCACACGCTAGCAGTAGAAAACAAACGAATAAAATGAGCGACTCTTTTAAAACCAGCATTAACCTAAACCTACTAAAAATAAAAAATATAATTACTTTAATGTATAGCAGATATCCAGTATTTAGCGATTAATGTTTTAAGCCTTTTCCTGTTTTTAGTAGATGCAGAGAAAACATAAATAATACGATGATAAATGCAGTAATAATGATGAAAGCGTGAGTTAAAGGGATATCGCTTACGCCTAACAAACCATAACGGAACGCATTGATCATATATAAAATAGGATTAATTAAAGAAACGTTTTGCCAAAATTCAGGCAGCATATTAATAGAGTAAAAAATACCACCCAGATAAGTTAATGGGGTTAGTACAAAGGTCGGGATAATGGTGATGTCATCGAAACTATTAGCGTATATCGCATTGATCATGCCTGCTAATGAGAAGAGTATTGAGGTTAATATAAAAACCACAATAGTGACGGTATAACTGTGGATGTTTAGATCGCTGAAAAAAAGTGAAACCAGTAAAACTGCCACACCAACCAAAACGCCTCGAGCGATACCACCAGAAATAAAACCAATTAATATCAGGTAATTAGGTAAAGGGGATATCAGCATTTCTTCGATATTACGTTGAAATTTAGAACCGTAAAATGAAGACACTACATTGGCATATGAGTTACTGATTAAGGCCATTAAAACTAAACCGGGAACAATAAACTCCATATAAGTGAATTCACCTATGTTGCCAATTTGAGAGCCGACCAAATTACCAAAAATGACAAAATATAAAGCCACTGTAATAATCGGAGGTATAAGCGTTTGCACCCATATACGTAGAAAACGCAGGCATTCTTTTATGACAATGGTTTTAAACGCAATGTACTGTTCTGAGAAAGTCATGAAATTTAAATCCCTTTATTGGTCGCTGAGCGGCGTAGTTTTGTTATCAATAACATTCATGAATAACTGTTCCAATCTATTGGTTTTATTTCTCATGCTCATGACGTCAATGCCGTTATCAGATAACGTTTTGAATAAATCGTTCAAGCTGTGCGTTTTAGCAATGGTGACTTCGATAGTGTTGCTATCAATCGTTTGCATTTCACAACCATCGACAGAGCTGGGAAGCGCGTGGTCGTTGGTATTTAAATCAAGTACAAATGTTTCGTTATTTAAACTCGATAGTAATGTTTTCATGTCGGTTTGTTCTTTGGTGATACCTTGGTCAATAATGGCAATTCGGTTGCAAAGGTTTTCAGCTTCTTCAAGGTAATGCGTTGTGAGAATTATAGTGACACCTTCGTCGTTAATTTGTTTTAAAAACTCCCACATGGAACGACGAATTTCAATATCAACACCCGCAGTCGGCTCATCAAGTATTAATAATCTGGGTTGATGAACTAAAGCACGTGCAATCATTAAGCGGCGTTTCATACCGCCACTGAGTTCGCGCGCGAATTCTCTTCGTTTGTCCCAAATCTGCAGTTGTTTTAAATATTTTTCAGCGCGTTGTTTTGCAACATGACGCGGAATGCCATAGTAACCGGCCTGATTAATGAGTATCTCTTCTAGAGGCTCAAAGACATTAAAGTTGAATTCTTGTGGAACGAGCCCAATACAGGCTTTGGCGCGACTGGTGTCAGTTAACACATCATGCCCAAAGACATTAACCTGGCCGCTGGTCATATTTATTAGAGAACTGATGATACCTATCGTTGTTGATTTGCCGGCGCCGTTGGCACCCAGTAATGCAAAAAAGTCACCTTCTTCAACCTCAAGGTTAACGCCTTTAAGTGCGACGAAGCCATTAGGGTAGGTTTTATGCAGGTTTGTAATGCTGAGAGCTTTCATGAAGGTCCGCGTATTGGTGAATCATTGAATAATAAGTTATATGGGGTATTTTGTCACAATCAGGTGAATTAATAATAACCCAAAAAAAATTCTATCGCTAAATACTGTTGTTTACTTGATTTAGTCAGATGACTGTCTTATATTTTATATAGGTTATGAGGAGTTAGGTATGAGTAAGTCACTGGGTATTATCGCAACCAAAGGAACGCTTGATTGGGCGTATCCTCCTTTTATTTTGGCATCAACCGCTTCAGCGCTTGGCTATGATGTGAAAATTTTCTTTACCTTTTATGGTTTAGAGCTGATGAAAAAGAAGCTGGATCTAAAAGTATCATCACTAGGTAATCCAGGTATGCCAATGCCAATGCCGGTTCCGGTGCTTATGCAGGCACTGCCGGGCATGCAAACAATGATGACCGTGATGATGAAAAAGAAGATGAAGTCGAAAGGTGTAGCCTCTGTCGAAGAGTTGCGTGATCTGTGTTTAGAAGCTGAAGTATCAATGATGGCATGTCAAATGACGGTTGATTTGTTTGAATACGATCAGTCAGAGTTTATTGAAGAAGCCGATTACGGTGGTGCAGCGTCTTTCTTTGAATTTGCAGGTGAAACAGATGTTTGTTTATTTATCTGAATAATCAGGCTTATTTAATTAGAAATTGAGGATATACTGGGGTTACTACCTATATATTGCAGGCAAGCGTAAAATGAAACAGCAGAATACCAATAGTAAAGAAAGAATTATTCTGGCGGCGGATCAACTGTTTTATGTGCGCGGGTATAGCCAGACTTCATTCAGCGATATTGCAGAAGAAACGGGCATACCCAGGGGTAACTTTTATTATTACTTTAAGACTAAAGATGAGATTCTATCGGCGGTGTTAGAACATCGCCAGAGTCTGATTGAAGGTTTACTTGAAGCCTGTGAAAACAGTTCGTCTGAGCCTAGAGATCAACTTTTCTACATGGTTGATGTGTTGGTTCGAGAAGAAGACAGTATTATTAAATATGGTTGCCCATTAGGTACGCTGAGTTCAGAATTGAGCAAGACGTCTTTAACTATGCAACAGCACGTGAAATCTATTTTTGAAACTTTACGACAGTGGATTGAAAAAAAGTTGTCGTCAGCGGGTTTCTCAGACCGCTCTCATTCTTTATCAATGGAAATGCTTTCTCGTTTACAAGGAACAACTGTTTTAGCTAATGTTTATCAAGATGTAGATTTTTTACGTCGTAGTGCGCTTCAGCATAAACAGTGGCTTAGCGAATTGTTAAAAAACCATTAATTGAAGTGTTGTAAATATGAAACGTGTTAGTGATAAGCCGTTAGAACCTTTTGCGAAAAAATTTCGTGGCCTTTTTTATGGCATGACCAAATGGCATCATCTGGATCAGTTATGGGTGAATGTTAAAGAACAAGTTAATGATGACTGGTTTATATATGCCATAGGGCATGATGTGCCAGTTGAAACCACAGCTGCTGATTCAGTGATTAATTTTGTCGATGAAATGGATACTTTGTTGCACAAAGAACACGATGAAGACTATTGCGGTATCGTTTATGTTGATGATGCTGAGACGCCTGCCTTTATTAAAATTTTTGATCCGAATAATTTAGGCGTGAGTTGTGGTTTTAGCGATAACCCGCCATTGCCAGGTTGGGTGATGAGTAAAATGAAACCGTGTGATTTACAAGCAGCCTTTCCTCCACCAAAATCTCGCCAGCGCTGGTGGAAAAATATCTTTTCCTGAGTTTTTTATCAGCATAGGTTGGTCATAATAATGCTGGATATATCAGTTGTTTAAAAATAAAATCTTACGACTTACGACTTTCATTTACCCCTAACAAAATACCTTGTTGTTGCAGTTCCTGTAAGGCGTTAAGTCCATTTTCAATAATCATATCTGGGTCGTTACTTTGTAGCTCTTCTGCAATTTGCAATAAAGCCTGTTTGCCATTCATATCATCGTTTTCATTTAATAATTGAATCAGTCGAGCGGTGACTTGATTGAGTTCCATAAATTGAATGTTGTCTTTCCTGTCACGATAAACGACTAAGTAGCTGGGTGCCTCTGGAATGCTGTCGGGTATGAAATCAGGTCCAATTTTGTGAACCGGATATTGGTAAGCCAGTGACCAGGCTAAAGGTGAAATAACAGGGTGATGTTTAAGCAAATCACCATTAGGGTCTATACCGCTAATGCTGTTGGTTTCATCAGAAATTAATAATGCCAGTTCAACCCATTCATAATGCGCAAGTTCTAATACAAATGCAGGGTCTTCAGGTTGTGATTCTCGTTCGTTTTGTAAATAGGCTAAAAACTCTTGAGAAATTTCTAAAAAATAGGGCGTTTGACAGCGATGAATAACAAAAAAATCACGTACCATTTTATGCCAGTCATCTTTCTTATAGAGTGATTTTAATATTGGAAATGCCGAGCTAACGAAACTTTCAATATTGTTATAAAAGAGTTCACTGTATATTTTCATGCGGCGTGATTCTATGCCGTCAGGAATCGCATTGTTATCTGGGTCTCTAATGTGGGCAGTAAACTCGAATTGTTTACTAATGAATTCTGGTTGATCCGCTGGTTGATTCGTAGGCATGAGTCAGGCAGACGATTTTGATTGTAAATTAGAACGGTATTTGTTTTGAAGTTGTGAAATTTGTTCTACTTCTTTTAATAAGACAGGCATAGCCGGTATATTGAAGTCGCGTTCTAATAAGGTTGGAAACACACCAAATTCTTCATAAGCTTTGTCCAGTAAATTCCAAACATCATTTATAACATCTGCACCATGTGTATCGACGATTAAGTCATCCGCTTCATTGTAATGACCTGCAATATGCCCATAGGCAATTCGATCGCCGGGAAGTTGTTTTAAAAATTCAATGGCGTCATATGAATGGTTAACTGAATTAACGTAAATGTTATTTACATCCAGTAATAAGTCGCAATCAGCTTCAGTAATTACCGCGTTAATAAATTCAATTTCAGACAGCTCCTGCCCAATCGTCGCGTAATAAGAAACGTTTTCGATAGCGAGTCTTTGACCAATAATGTCCTGCACCTGCTGAATGCGTTTAGCGACATAATGAACGGCTTCTTCAGTAAATGGAATGGGCATCAGGTCATACATATGCCCGTCATCAGAACAGTAACTTAAATGTTCTGAATAACACTTGATGTCGTGTTGTTTTATGAATTTAGCAACATCTTTAACAAAGTTAGTGTCAAGTGGTGAGGGACCACCAATTGATAATGACAAACCATGCGTTACAAAATCATGTTGTTCAGTGAATTGTCTAAACTGTTTGCCATGAACACCCCCTATACCAATCCAGTTTTCAGGTGCGACTTCCATAAAACCAATTGGGCTTAAATCGCTTTTGAGCATTTCGTCAATTGTTTCCCGACGAAACCCAAGTCCTGCATTTTGTACGGGGAATGTTTTATCTGTCATAACAATTATAAATATTTTTTAGCAATAAAATGATCGATGCTTGCTTTACCAGGACCCATTAATAATAAAGGTAATAATAAAACCAAATACATTAGAGGTAGTTTGAAGCCGCTACTGCAAACATTGTAACCATTGTCGGCGTGTACGCTATACCATGCAACAAGGTCTAAGATGATAAGAGAAAGAGCAGAGAAACGAGTTGCAAAGCCAACTAAAATAGCTACCGATCCCAGAAGTTCTGACCACGTAGCCAGGAACCAGCTAATGTCAGTATTAACTAAATTGAACGGAAAGGGGAATTGACCTTGTATTTGACTGAACCAGTTTTCACCCCTAAATTTTTCAACTCCTGCTTCGAAAAATTCATAAGCAATTAATGCGCGAATGGCTAATAGTGGTAAAAACTCACCCATTACATTGAGTTTGTCGATGATGCTGTCAATCAGGTCAATTATTTTATCCATTGGAAATCGCCTTTGTTGTTGTTTTAATAATTAATGAGTCTCCCTGAATATGACTGTGTGAGCAAGTCATAGTTCATAATTATTGACGATTAAATTATGTGGACTCAACGGTTTTAGTTGTTGAGATAGGAGTGATGTTCTCGACGTTAATTTCTTGTTCGATGTCAGGGTAGACTTCATTAAGAGGCAGTGATCGACCATTGTTTTGCACGATACGTGCATGGAATCGTTTGAGGTCTCTGGGTGACTGAACACCGACTGAATGACTGATTACACAAACCTCATGAACCAGATTGTTGACAAAGTTTTTAACGCGTTCAGATTTGACGGTAACATCCAGTCCTTTTTGTAGCTTTTTATTATGGGTAGTGATACCGGTTGGGCAGGTGTTTTTATTGCATTGCAATGCTTGTATGCAGCCCAGTGAAAACATAAAACCGCGTGCGGAAGTAATAAAATCAGCACCTACACATAAAGCCCATGCCACATTGGCCGGGTTGATAAGTTTGCCGGAAGCAACGACTTTAATTTTTGAGCGTAGCCCGTGTTTGTTCAATGTATCTACCAAAATAGGCAGACTTTCTGAAATGGGTAAACCGACGTAATCAATTAAACTCATAGGTGCGGCACCCGTACCACCATCGGCACTATCTAAAGTAATAAAGTCGGGTGTCGCGTTTTGCCCTCGTTTAATAATGTGTTTACACAGTTCATCAATCCAGCCGTAGGCACCCATAACAATTTTAAAACCAACAGGTTTACCTGTTACTTTTTTAACGCGTTCGATCATATCGAGTAAATCATCAATGTTATTGATATCAGTGTGACGATTAGGGCTGATCGAGTCTTCGAATGCAGGAATGCCACGTATTTTTGCAATTTCTTCTGTGACTTTTTTTGCCGGTAGTATGCCACCTTTTCCGGGCTTGGCTCCCTGGCTCATTTTTATTTCAAACATCTTTACCTGATCATGTTTAGCAATGCGTTTTAATTTTTCGTCAGAGAGGTTGCCCGCATCGTCACGGACACCGTATTTAGCGGTACCAATTTGAAACACAATGTCTGCACCACCTCTGAGGTGGTAAGGCGATAAACCACCTTCACCCGTGTTCATCCAGCAATTGACTAGTTTTGCTCCTTTCGATAAAGCCAGTACCGCAGGTTTAGAGATAGCGCCATAACTCATACCTGAAATATTAATAATTGAATGCGCCGTGTAGGGATGCTCACACGCTTCACCAATAATGACGGGCTCGGGACTCAAGGCTGAGTCTGCTAATGTTGGAAAAGGGCAATTCACGAAAAACACACTGCCAACCGGTTTTAAATCACGAGTTGAGCCAAATGCAACTGTGTTGCTCAGATTTTTTGCGGCACGATAAACCCACGAGCGTTCTGCTCGATTAAAGGGGAGTTCTTCTCGGTCGGCAGAAAAAAAGTATTGGCGAAAAAAAGTGCCGACATGTTCAAATAGATAACGGAAATGTCCGATAACCGGGTAGTTTCGTCGAATGGCCTGCTTGGTTTGAAAAATATCTACAAAGTAGGTAACGATGATAATGAGAGTAATAATACCGAGAGCAAAGATAAATAAAACGGCTAGAGAACTTAATATTGTGTTCATGAGTTCGTTGCTTAACATTCACTTTACCTTCTGCTCGAGATGGGCACTATTAAATTGGACAGATCAGGTCACCCAATTTCTGGGTTAGTTTTAAATTTTCAGAATAATCGACAGGGCAGTCAATGATGACGACGGTGTCATCTTTTATTGCTTGTTGAATGGTTGGTAGCAAGTCTTCTGTCTTTTCAACCCGGTAACCTTTTGCACCAAAGGATTCTGCTAGTTTAATAAAGTCAGGGTTATTAAAACTGATATTGCTTTCGCGTCCAAATTGCACTTCTTGTTTCCATTTTATTAAACCGTAATTGGAATCATTCCAAATTAAAATCACAATCGGTGTATTTATACGCATGGCTGTTTCAATTTCTTGAACATTCATTAAAAAGCCTGCATCACCTGTTACAGCAATCGCTGCTTTATCAGGGCGTGCAAGTTTGGCTGCAATGGCGCCGGGTAGAGCAATTCCCATGGAAGCAAAACCATTTGAAATAATACAGGTGTTGCTTGCTTCAGACTGAAACATGCGAGCCATCCACATTTTATGCGCGCCAACATCACTGATAACAACATCATCATCGGCAACTGCTTTACGTAAATCCCAGATAATTTTTTGAGGCTTTACAGGAAATTCAGTGTCATTTGCATGCAGGCTAAATTCTTCTTCGATGGTGTGTTTTAAGTTTTCGCTGTGCGGGAAATTAGAAGGAGGTGTCTCATCGGCCAATTCATTAAGGCACTCGACAAGGTCACCAATGATACCGGTTTCAACAATGTAGTGGCTATCCACTTCGGCTGGCATGGAATCAATGTGAATGATTTTATGTTTGTTATCCGGGTTCCAGAGATAAGGGTGGTATTCAACCATATCGTAACCGACACATATAATGACATCGGCGCGGTCAATGCCACATGAAACAAAGTCACGTGCTTGTAAGCCAACTGTGCCAATACACAAAGGGTGTGAAAAAGGCATGACACCTTTAGCCATAAACGTTGTTGCAACAGGAATATGCAGTGCTTCAGAGAAACCGACCAGGGCATTCTCAGCATTTGCACGAATGATGCCGTTACCCGCCATAATGATGGGATACTTTGCGTTTTTGATAATTTCAGCCGCTTCTTTAATTTTATCGGCGCGCGGCGCAGGCAAACTGGCTGATTGAACTTTGAGAGGTTTGTGGCCTTCTATATCCATTGCCGCAATATTTTCAGGGAAATCGATAAAGCTACAACCGGGTTTTTCAGCTTCAGCCACTTTAAAGGCTTTTCGTACTATTTCAGGAATGACTTCGGGTTCGCGTATTTGAGTGCTGTATTTTGTGATGGGCGCAAATAAATTAACAAGGTCTAATATTTGATGACTTTCTTTGTGCATGCGGGTTGTAGAGCCTTGACCTGCAATTGCAACAACGGGAGCTCTGTCCATATTGGCATCGGCAACGCCGGTGACTAAGTTGGTAGCGCCAGGCCCTAAAGTAGCAAGACAAACACTTGCTTTACCCGTTAATCGGCCATATACATCGGCCATGAAAGCGGCGCCTTGTTCGTGTCGGGTAAGAATAAATTTAATATCACTGCTGAGTAGCGAGTCCATAACATCAAGGTTTTCTTCACCGGGAATACCGAATATGTATTCAACATTTTCATTTTCGAGGCATTTGACGAATAAATCTGACGCTTTCATTGAATATCCTTATGTATTATTTTTTATATAGCCTTAAGTTTAGACATTAAAAACAAAAAAGCCCTGCTAGCAGGGCTTTTTTCAAGAGCCGTTGGGGAGATTAACTACCGCCACACTTTCCTTCAGACATGTCTTTCTTGTCGCCGCCACATTTGCCTTCAGACATGTTTTTCTTGTCGCCGCCACACTTTCCTTCAGACATGTCTTTATTGCCGCCACACTTGCCTTCAACTTTTTTGTCGGAATCTTTTGCCATGCCACCGCCGCACTTACCTTCACCACATTTGCCGCTTGCTAACTGCATAGAAGAGTTAGTAGATAATTTAGTCATACCGAATGGGTTGCTATCAGCCATTGCTACTGGAGATGCTGCTAAGCTAATTGCGAAAGACGCACCAGCTGCAAGAGCTACTGATTTTGCTGAAAATTTCATAGTCATGGTTTTTATCCTCTTTATTGGTTTAGTAATGACACTATTACGACACTGCTCTTTTTAATGAGTTCACTAAATTTTAATGTCAGCCAGTTTTTTTAGGCAATTTATATAGTGAGCTTCATCTGGCGGCGCATTATTCTTTTGTGCTGTCCACAGCATTTCAGTCAGACATTCCATTATTTTATGCTCTGCATCATGTGAATTGCCAAACTTGGTGCATAAAGAGTTATAGCAGGTAGCTAATATTTCGGGACGACGGGTTGCAAGTTGTTCCCTTATCGCAAGGTGTAGCCCCATGTGCATAAAGGGGTTTGCTTCTGTCTCAGAAAAGAATTCTTTATTGAGAGCTTTTTCATTGGCGAACATTGGGTGGTATTCCGGGTGTTCATTAATCACCTGAGAAATCATTTGTTCCATTGGCTCAAGTGCTTGTTTTTTTAGAGTCTTTTGCCAAATATCAAAATAAGCCCGACGAAGTTTTGTGCGATCATTACTGAAGAACATATTAGCTATTTATATCTATTGTTTTTAGTAGGCTTAGTTTAACAGAAGAGAATTAAGTTGTGTTACACAGTATTCAGGCTAATGATGCGGATTATGCTATAAATAGATTAACTTACGTTGTTAGTGCGAGCTGAACTAAATATGAAAACTGTAATGTCGACATGTTGGTTTAATATAGGTTTTTGAATATGACACCTACACTTTCACTCAATGAGAATGACTTTAAGGATATTCTGAACGGTCTGGTTGATGGTGTAATCACGATTAATCATAAAGGCATTATCCTTAGCTTTAATACGACAGCTGAGACCATGTTTGGCTATAAAACTGAAGATGTCATTGGTAATAATGTCAGTATGCTTATGCCAGTAGCTGTCGGCAGAGTTCATGATTCCTATATAAACAATTATGTCAGCACAGGTATCGAAAAAATTATTGGCATCGGTCGCGACGTTACAGCGCAAAGAAAAAATGGCGAGACATTTCCAATGCATTTATCAGTTGTTGAGTACCCGGCAAAAATTGAAGGCGACAGGTGGTTTATTGGTTCGTGCAGAGATATTACTTTGCAAAAACAACAGGAAGAGCAGTTAAGGCGTAGTTTAAAAATGGACGCTATTGGTAAATTAACCAGTGGTATAGCGCATGACTATAACAATATGTTAGGTGTCATTATGGGTTATACCGAACTGTTATCTAATCAGGAGTCGGTAAATAATGATCCTAAATTATCAGGCTATATAAATTCAATTGAATATGCGCTTGAACGAGCAACAAATCTTACTCAGCAATTAATGTCGATTAGTCGCAAACGTAATCATTTGGCTGAGGCGTGTAATATTAATGAAATTTTAAAAAACAATCAGGATATTTTAGCCAAAACACTAACACCACAAATAAAATTATCTATAAATTTTGAAAATGATTTGTGGCCCGTTTTAATTGATAAAAGTAGTCTGATAGATGCCATACTCAATTTGAGTATTAATGCCATGCATGCTATGCCAGAAGGTGGGAAATTAGATATTGTCACTTCAAATGTGCAAATAGATTTTTTGAATGCACAAGTTTTGGATATTACTCCGGGTGATTATGTAAAAGTCACGATCACAGACAGTGGTATCGGCATGACTGCAGATGTTGTATCACATATATTTGAACCTTTTTATTCAACTAAAGGTGAAAAAGGTACTGGTCTGGGGTTAAGTCAGGTTTATAATTTTGTAATCGAATCTAAAGGTACTATTCGAGTTTATTCTGAGCCTAGTCATGGTACTTGCTTCTCTATTTACTTACCAATAAAGAAAAATGGACACTCCACACTGGAAGCTAATGATATCGTTGAAATAAATGATGATGAGTTGTGTGGATCAGAACGTATTTTAGTTGTAGATGACGAACCAGCTCTGAGAGAGTTGTCTGAAAGTATTTTATCATCTCATGGTTATACGGTGTTCAGTGCAGCCGATGCAAATGAGGCTTTAAGTAAGCTTGAAACTGAAAAAATAGATTTAATGATAAGTGATGTGATCATGCCGGGAATGGATGGTTATGAATTGGCATTTATAACGAAGAATAGGTATCCCAATATAAAAGTTCAATTGTGCAGTGGTTTCGCTGGTAACAGGGGTAAAGCAGTGACGGGCGATGCGCTATCAAAAAATCTACTAGAAAAACCATACACCTCTAAGCAGCTTTTAATAAAAGTTAAAGAGTTACTAAATGGTGAGGAGAGGTAATGAAACCTAATAAAGGATAATAGACCTGTTCCAGGTTATTTCTTTTGTTAGATGTTTTATATAAAGCTCTCAAATGCTGGTTCAGGATAAAAATTATCAGGATCAATAAATAGCGGTATCTTCAAGTTTTCCAGCCTCATAACACTTTTTAGATCTCAAATAATTTTATGTATCTATGTGGATAGGAGTATGCACTATTAACTATTTGTATCAGATTCTCCAAAAACCTCTTTTAAAACGCCTATTCGGTCAAGCGCAGTAACGGTTAACTTTTGCGCGAAAAGCATCATATCTTCGTCAGTAGTTGTTTCCACAATTGCATCATAAAAAGCAAAGCTTCTATCACAGCATGACCATAGTCGTTGTAAGTTCAAGTCCTGGTCGTTAAGCATTGAACTATTGTGTGTTTTGAGTTGTTCAAGATTGTCAGTGATATCTTTTCCGGGAAATACATTTTCCTTGAGCTCTTGTTCATTGAGTGCGTGTTCATTGTTTTTAATTTGTTCTTGAATTTTAATGGCTAAATCATTAATTGCTGGAGTATTGTCAGTGAATACGCTCATCTGAGTGGATAGGTAATTATCAATATGAATGGCTGCTGATAACAGGTCTGCTTCGTTATGAATAGCTTGTGGGTTAAGTGTTGGTTCGCTTTTCTTATCAGCTTTTTCCTTGCGATAGGCAAGTCTTCGTTCAGCCCTGAGTAACGCCGCATGACCAAGCTCTTCACGAGCTAAGGTTTCTGCGTACTCTCGTATGACGTCATTGTCTGTGTTGGCTGCCACATGCGTATAAAAACGGAAGGCAATTTCTTCATTGTGTACGGCAAATGCTAATGCTTTGTATGGTGAGCTGGAAAATGGGTCGCGTGCATCATCATTATAAGTTGTTGAAATATTGGGGTCACTCCAGACCACAGGCTCGATATTTGGGTTTTCATCAATGTCTTCT
>JAUVDT010000097.1 GCA_030595185.1 Gammaproteobacteria bacterium | reverse complement strand
GCGATCTACCCTAAGTAACAAACATTAAAAACAATATTTTTACCGCTAATAAACGCAAATTAACGCTATAAAAAATTCCATACACTGAAATAAAGTGGACTAATAGCCAGTACTATCCCTATGTTTTTTATTTGCGTGTATTCGCGTTTATTAGCGGTAAAATAAAACTACCGCTTACCGACCGGCACATACTCTCGTATATCTTCACCTGTGTATATTTGTGTGGGTCGATAGATACGGTTGTCGGTTAACTGTTCTTTCCAATGCGCTAACCAGCCTGCACTTCTTGATACAGCAAATAACGGTGTGAATTGATCAGCTGGAATCCCCATCTCGGTGTATAAAATACCCGAATAGAAATCGACGTTCGGGAAAACACCTTTGGAAGCCAAACGGTCTTCACAGATTCTTTCCACTTCAAGCGCTGTTTCAAACATTTTACTGAGTTTACCGCGAGTTTTTACCCAGTCTTCCATCATCGTTTGTAAGTAGGTTGCTCGTGGATCTTTTACTTTGTATTCACGATGCCCCATGCCCCAGATGACTTCTTTATTAGCCATCTTTTTATCTATCCATGCTTCTGCATTTTCAGGGCCATCAATTTCTTTTAGCATTTCCACAACACGCTGGTTTGCGCCGCCATGTAAAGGCCCCGCCAATGTACCAATCGCCGCAGCCATTACCAAATAAGGACTCGCCAAGGTAGAACTGGTGACCATAGCTGCAAATGTTGATGCGTTGATTGTGTGCTCCGCATGCAAGATCAAACACGCATCCATGATACGTGTTAAATACTCATCCGGCTCTTTACCATTCAACATATACAGTAAATTACCCGCGTGACTTAAGTCATCGCGTGGCTGAATTGAATCATAACCATTGCGTATGTTTTCCCACATCGCCACTAAAGTTGCCATACGAGATAAAATCTTAACTGACATATTTTGTACGTAATAAATGTCTTCGCACAAATCGCCACCGGTTAGGCATTCATCACCGGCGTAGAACATACCCATTGATGCAACTGCTGTTTGTAGCATTTCCATCGGATGACCAGACGCGGGTAAATCACGCATGATTTTACGAACATTGTATTTAACACGTCGATTGGCTTTTAAGTGTGACTCAAAATCAGCCAGCTGATCTGTATTTGGCAAATTACCATTAAGCAGCAAATAGGACACTTCTTCAAAAGTACTGTTTTCAGCCAGATCCGCAATCGTGTATCCGCGGTAAGCCAGAATGCCTTTTTCTCCGTCCAGTGAAGATATTTTTGATTTAGTAGCAGGTACACCGGCTAAGCCAGGAACGTATTCAACCATGCTCTTTTCCTTTATTCTATTTATTCTTTGAATTAACTAGTCTAGCAGATAACACTACTATAACTACGTCATCGCTTTTATTTCAGTGCATTAAAAAAGGCGCGTAAAGCGCCTTTTTACTAACCTCATGCTTATTCTCAATTAAATCGAAAATGAAGAACCACAACCACAGGTTGTTTTAGCATTGGGGTTATTAATCATGAACTGTGCGCCACTCAAATCTTCTTTATAATCGATTTCAGCGCCTTGCAGGTATTGAAAACTCATAGGATCAACCACTAGAGTTACACCCGCATTTTCTACAACTGTATCATCTTCCGCTGTTTCTTCATCAAACGTAAAGCCGTATTGAAAACCAGAACAACCACCACCAGTAACATAAACACGAAGCTTAAGGTTTGGGTTTTTTTCCTCTACAATCAATGCTTTAACTTTGTTAGCGGCTGAATCTGTAAAAACCAATTCAGATGTTGAGCCGACTTCAATTGCATTACCACTCATTAGCAAAACCTCTAAACAGAAAATGATGATCAACTAATATAACATAAAAACCATTAGTTGAGTAAATTAGTCAGGTATTAACCCGCCGCTTCTTCTGTCTCTTCTTCTGTCTCTTCTGGCATTTTGTCATCATTGCTGTGTTGTTGGTGCTCCAAAAGCTTCTTCTCACTTTCACAATGCACAAGGCTACCATTGATTTCAGCACCCATCGCCATTTCTAGCATGTTGTAATAAACATTGCCGTTTACACGACCTTTGTTTGAAAACTCAACACGATCACTCGCATAAACATCGCCAATAACGATACCATTGAGAACAACAACAGGAACTCGAACTTCACCTTCGATACACCCTCTGTCGCTTATAATTAATACGCAGTTCTCTTTGCCTTCCGCAATAACATTACCCACTACTTTACCGTCTAAGTGCAATCCGCCAGTAAAAACAATATCACCACGTATTTCTGTACTCTGACCGATTAAGGTCTCAACTTTGACCGAGCTGCCCTTTTTGTTGCCCCACATTTACTTTGTCTCCTTCGGAGTTTATCGTTGCCCAATCTACGGTTTTATCAATGCGTACAAGACGTGAAGAATTGGGAACGACTTGTATGCGCAGGGTTGAAGGTGTAAAGCCTTCAGGTATTTGTATAGTGCCCTGAAAGCGTTGAAAATACTTAAACCCTAATTTAAATTTTTCTTTTGAAATGACCATTTTGTTCATTTTTATGGAATAGGTCTTTCCATCTTTTATGCCATTAAAAGCGATGTGCATAATACCACGAACAACCCGGTGTTTACTGCCTCTTTGAGTGACAACAATCTTATAGTTATATACATTGGCTGACTTTCTGACAAACTGCAGATCTTGGATGAATAAACGGCGCTTACTTTTTTGCGGTGAAACAATACTGCGGTAAAAAGTGACCTCTTCATTCAACTGCAAGATGTCATCTTGTAGTTTGACGATGGTTTCTTTAACTTGTCGGTTAGCGTCTTTTTCTATGTGATTATTTCGTTCGAGCGCCGTATTATTCGATTGCATATTCGCCATTTCTGAGCGCAATTCATTAAGGGTCAACTCAAGCTCATCGATCATATGATTAGATGCAGAGGAATCATAACCACCGGCTTCTCTGCCTTGCTCATAGGAAAACCATAAGCTGAGACCAACAACTATCAGTACGCCAAAAGCAGATGCTAACCAGTAAGCCGGTCGTTTTACAGTAATCAGGTAATAATTTTGTAAAGGATTTAAGTCCATATAATTTTTTTTATAATTATGGCAATAGTGCCGTTAAAGTTAACCCAGTGTTCTCAGCTAAAGAACACATAATATTCATATTGTGTATTGCTTGCCCCGCAGCGCCCTTGACTAAATTATCAATCACTGAAGACACAACGACCACATCACCACCTTGCGGCTGGTAAACACTCATGCGACATAAGTTAGTTCCTTTCACACTGCGTGTTTCAGGATCAAAACCTACGGGTAAAACATCGACAAACATTTCATTTTCATAACGAGCTTGAAACAGGGCTTGCAAATCCTGACTCGTATCCGTTAATCGTGCATACAAAGTCGCTTCAATACCTCTCACCATTGGTGTTAAATGAGGCACAAAAGTTAAACCGACTTGCTTATTCATTATTGTAGTCAATGTCTGAGTAATTTCAGGTAAATGTCGGTGACCATTAACCGCATAAGCTTTAAAGCTTTCGGTTGCTTCACACAAAAGATTAGCAACTGATGCGCCGCGCCCTGCACCACTTACACCCGATTTAGCATCCGCAATTAAACTACCGGGATCAACAATACCCGCTTCCAATAAAGGCATAAAACCCAGAGTAACGGCCGTAGGGTAACAACCAGGGTTAGCAACCAATCTGGCTTTTGCAATCTCGGCTCGATTAATTTCTGGCATACCATAAACGGCTTCAGCTACCATATCAGAACAGCTGTGTTCCATACCATACCACTGCTGCCACACTTCTATATCTTTGATCCGAAAATCAGCTGCTAAATCAATGACTTTGACACCTTCTGCCAATAACTCCGGTACCATTTTCATAGCGGTACCATTTGGTGTGGCAAAAAAGACCAAGTCACATTTTGAAAGTGTTTTTATATCAGGCGCACTAAAAGATACATCACAGGCACCACGCAAGTTGGGATAAAGTTCTGATACAGCCCTTCCCGCTTCTGCGCGCGAAGTAATCATTTTTATCTCAACATCAGGGTGAGCAATTAATAACCGAATCAGCTCTACGCCGGTATAGCCGGTTCCACCCACGATTCCAACTTGTATCATTTAACACCTGTCTCTTTTAATCTGTTAACTTCAGCTTATTGCATATTACTAACAATACTGAACTGTTTGTTAATTCAGGGTAAAATAAAAACACCTGAACTTACATTATGACGCAAATGAAAAAAATTGTACCACTAATCATTATTGCTCTGG
The DNA here is from genome assembly GCA_030595185.1 of Gammaproteobacteria bacterium. Classification (GTDB taxonomy): domain Bacteria; phylum Pseudomonadota; class Gammaproteobacteria; order SZUA-229; family SZUA-229; genus JAUVDT01. Next base: position 2,841 of record JAUVDT010000097.1, on the reverse strand, counting down.
CCCTCACTGCTTACTTCATTTTTGGCGGCTCATCATTACGCCCAGCCCCAAGCATCAGCATGAGCAATTTAAATGGACAATCACTTAGCACCTTACAAAGAAACAACAAACCATTATTGCTTACTTTTTGGGCAACCACTTGTTCATCCTGTGTAAAAGAGATGCCGCACCTAATTGAGCTGCAAAACAAACTTTCTAATGAGCTCGATATTGTTGGCGTTGCTATGTCTTACGACAATATTGAACATATTCATGAAATGGTGAAACGACGCAATCTAAATTACAACATTGTGTTTGATAAAAGTGGTGATATCGGCAAGGCCTTTGGTGGCATTCGTTTAACACCAACCAGTTTTTTAATTTCAGCGCAGGGTGACATTATTTATCAGAAAATTGGTGATATTGATTTCAATAAAATTGAAGCCAGTCTAAGCAAACAAAAACAAGGCTAATACATTATGTTATGGGTTAAAGCGTTTCATATTATTTTTATGGTGACCTGGTTTGCAGGCTTATTTTATTTACCTCGTTTGTTTGTTTATCATGCCCAATCGAGCGATACCATTAGTCATGACCGCTTTAAAATAATGGAAAGAAAACTGTTTTGGGGTATTACAACGCCAGGAGCAATCATAACGATTGTATTGGGTTTTGTTCTCAGCGCGGCTAATGCCGGTGCGGTTTGGACTACAGGCTGGTTTCAAATAAAATTTGCGATAGTCATCGCGTTAGTTATTTACCATATTTATTGCGGCAAATTACTGAAAGATTTCAAGCTTGATAGAAACACCAAAAGCCACGTCTGGTTCAGATGGTTTAACGAAGCACCGGTTATAGCGCTTATCATCATCATCATATTGGTAGAAGTCCAGGGATTCTGATCAGCCTACACATTTCTATGGCGGCTACTAGTACAGAGCAGACATTGAAAGGCTTTGTTTTTTTACCGCAAATAAACGCGAATACACGCAAAGAAGTCAAAACCTCTTTATATAATAAAAAACGCCGTCGTTCCGGCGTGCTTTTAGCCGGAATCTAGCGCCTTTAGTTTTTAAGTCATTGGATTGCATCCTTCGCTCCGTAAACAGTACATCCATGTACTACTCCTCCGGTTAAAACATCACCGGAATGACAAGCTCTTTATTTTGTATAAATAAACCTAAAGTCTTTTGACTTTTTTGCGTGTATTCGCGTTTATTTGCGGTAAATGTCTTTTGACTCTAACGACAGCTTCAGGATGTTTGGAAACTGATTAGACTTTAACGAAGGTTTCTAGCTCGGTCATGGCTGACTCGTACACATCGCGCTTGAAGAACACAACTTCTTTCATGGGTTGCCAGTAGTCGACCCATACCCAACGATCAAATTCAGGTTTTCTGTTGGCGGACAGATCCACTTCCTCGTCATCACAGACCAGCTTTAATATAAACCAGATCTGTTTTTGCCCAATGCAAACAGGGTGTGAATTTTTACGGATCATGTGTTTAGGTAGTTTATAACGCAACCAGTCTTTGGTGCAGGCGATCAGTTCGACATGCTCTGGTAATAAACCGGTTTCTTCGCGCAATTCTCGAAACATTGCCTGTTCTGGAGATTCAGACTCACGAATTCCGCCTTGAGGAAATTGCCACGCATCCTGACCACAACGACGCGCCCAAAATACTCGACCCTCATCGTTGCTAAGAATTATGCCCACATTAGGACGATAACCGTCAGAATCAATCACCAAAAACCCCAAAAAACTCAAATTTATCAATAGTATACTGAATATAACACAATCAAAGATAAGCATTAACGTAATTCAACGAGTATCTACAAATAGATAAAAAACATATTCAACTGTAAACTAACGTCACTTTTTACAACAGGATTAGTACCTAATGGCTTTAGCACTTTTCGACTTAGACAATACCCTGCTAGCAGGTGATAGCGATTATTTATGGGGGCGTTTTCTAGTAGAGCAGAAATTAGTCAATGAGCTGGAATACGATAAAGAGAACAAACGTTTTCTGGAACTTTATCAACAAGGTAACCTGGATATTTATGAGTTCATTGAATTTGCTTTCAAGCCACTTGCTGCCAACAACCTTGAGACGTTAAACACCTTGCACAAACAGTTTATGATTGAAAAAATCCTTCCGATTATCTCTGAAAAATCACGAGCATTGGTAGAAAAACATAAATCAGCGGGTGATACATTAATTATCATCACTGCCACTAACTCTTTTGTCACAGGCCCGATTGCCAAAGAATTTGGTATTGAACACCTGATTGCGACAGAACCAGAAATGCTCGAAGGTCGTTATACAGGAAAGGTTACAGGCACACCCTGTTTTCAAGAAGGCAAAATCACACGTTTAAAAGAATGGTTATTAGCGAATAATATCGCCTCTGAAGACTGTATCTTTTACAGCGACTCCAACAACGACCTCCCGCTTTTAAAACAAGTCAAAAAGCCTGTGGCTGTCGACCCGGATGAAAAACTAGAAGCGTATGCCAAAGAAAATGGCTGGCCGATTATGAGTTTACTCTAGTTAAAACTTTGTTTATGTGTCTCCAAACATCCTGAAGCGGTCGTTAGAGTCAAAAAACATTTACCGCAAATGAATGCAAAAAAGTCAAAAGACTTTAGGTTTATTTATACAAAATAAAGAGTTTGTCATTCCGGTGGTGTTTTAACCGGAGGAGTAGTACATGGATGTATTGTGGCCTAATGAATCTGTACACCTAAATGGGATAAACTAACCCATGAAATAAAAGGTGTTTGCATGACTAAAGATAAAAAGAGTTACTCAGTAGAATTTAAGAATGAAACAGCCAGTCTCGTTGTTGATAAAGGTT
>JAUVDT010000011.1 GCA_030595185.1 Gammaproteobacteria bacterium | reverse complement strand
AACAGGGATGGCTGTTACTGTCTCATCACGGAGAACAATTTGCGCCTGACCGAACTGACCAGGAGTTAGATTTTTATCTGCTGGTAGTAATAATCTTACTTTGTAACGCCGAGTTATTTTATCAGCTGAGCGCACAATATTCACAATCGTGCTTTCTAATAATTTATCGCGAGATTCTAACTTAATATTTACTTTCTGCCCTATAGTGACATTATTGATTTGCGTTGATGGGAGATAGATATGAAGTTCCATAGCACCCAGAACATCAAGCTGTAAAATGGATTCACCAGCAGCAGCAAGGTCACCCGGGTCACGCAACCTCTCCCGAACCTGTGCATGAACTGGGCTTATAATGTTTGAATAACGACGTTCCTGTCGTTTAGCTGTGAGTGCCGCTTCTGCTGTGGCAAGTGTTGTTTTAGCTTGTGCATGACGAACGACAGCATTGCGTAAGTCATCTTCAGCCACTATTTTAGTTCGCACCAGCTTTTTGATACGTTTCATATCGCCTTCGGCATCCAATAGATCAGCTTTTGCTGCAAATACTGCAGCATCCGCTCCTTTAATGGCGGCCTCAATTTGAGCGTTATCAATCTTAACCAAAACATCTCCTGGCTTTACAATGTCTCCTTCATCAACTTTAACTTGTTCGATAAAACCTGTTATCCGTGATGCCACCTTAAGGCTATTTTTTGTTACAACGGTGCCGGGTACGGGCAATATCAGTGGCTTAATTTGTTCTTTAACTTTGTTGATAACTACATTATGAGTCACGTATCTTTCGTTAGAATCAATTACAGGGCTACCATCTCCACATCCAGTTAATACAAATAATGAAGCCATTAAAATTACTCTTATTTTCATCGAAAATTTAAATAGCGATAAGGCCAAGACATATAAATAAGTAATCATTTCCCAAGCATTCCAGTCAGTAATTTAGCAACGTGCTTTCCGATTACTTTCGGGTCATTGTGTTTTTTTAAACCACCCGGAAGATAACGTCTGATTGATTCTGTTTCAAAATGGAACAAAATAAGACCTGCCATAGAGATTGCCAAAAGATGGGCATCACAATCTAAACCTAGTTCTCGCGCTAATTCTTTAATCACTTTGAATGGTTTTACAAAAACCAGATTCGCGAGTAACTTTAGACGCTCATCATCACCATCGAGCAATTCGCGTTGAAGTAGAATACGAAGCTCTGGTGAACGTGCCATTTGGTCGGTGAAGTTTGTCGTAAAATGCACAAGCCGTTCTTCAGGTGTCCCCTTAATATCCAGAGTAGACTGAATACTCAATGCCATGTCTGAAAAAGCATGTTCCATTGCCGCTAAATACAAGCCTTGTTTGTCCGGGTAATGGTGATACAACGCAGCACCACTGGTCCCAACAACTTTTGAAATGTCACGCATAGAGACACCTGCGTACCCTGATTGCGCAAACAATGGTATGGATTTTTCGAGAATCACCAAGGCGGTATTTAAGTTACCAGCAGACTTTTTATTTGACATACAACCCACCTTAACGGACGTTAAGTAAGAGAATAGCAGTGGTATTTTGTATTTGTCAAATTATGTGAATATAAGAAAACCCTAAAAGTCTGCTTTGGGTGGTGAGTTCCAGCTTAAATAATATTTAATACTCATATTTATGGGTACGAGAACATTTAAAATGGCCATCTATTCTTTAGATGGCCTTTAAGCCTGTTTAGTTTTCTGGGTGCGTTAATTTAAATTGCTTGATAAGTTTTACACGCTCATCTGTTCCCGGATGAGTCGAAAAAACATCCGTAAATGATGCGTCATCATCAATATTAATATCTTTTGTCTCAACCTTACTCAGTAGTTGTTCTGCCGCATCATCTTCATCTGGTTCGGTATAATACGTTTCTAGTCGCTTCATCACAGTTGCAAAATGATCAACCGATATTTTATTACGATACAATTGTTCAAGTGCAAAGACATCAGCCTCGCGTTCAAATTCTCTTGAATACGACAAATCTAATATCAATGTCGGTAAACCCGTTAATAAATCAAACGAATCCACATCACCTGTTACAAAAATAATGACCAATGCCACCATTGAATCTTGTAATGCTCTGCGCAGTAAATGTTTGTGTTTTAAGTGACCGATTTCATGAAAAAACACCGCTAATAACTCTTGATCATTAGCAACGAGATTTACAAAGTCATCAGTTAATACAATTTCACCACTTGGTAAAGCCAGTGCATTGGCTTTCATACCAGAGCGAAACTCTAACTTAGGGTTTAAGTCTTTAAACTCTTCAAGATAAGGTGCTGTAAGCTGCCTAATTTCTTCTTGTTTAGAAGCACTAAGCTGAGAGGTTTCAAAAACTGTTTTATCTAATACACTGAGACTGCTTCCCAACTTTTCTGAGGTGAAATCGGGTAATTGAAAAGCAATAAATTTAGCTGAAGCCGGTATTCCATAAACAACCGTCCCCCAAATAACCGCAATTGTTACCACTATTGAAAGCAATATAAGCGGTGTATTGTTTTCTAAACGGTGTAACAGTGATTCTCGATTAGATTGCCCATGGTGTTTGGTCAAATTATCAACCGCATCATTATCCTCAGTAACAAATAAGCAACCATCACCGAAACTAATTTCTCTGGGAGTATTACCTAACCGGGAGGCTATTTTTAATTCACTGTACTTAAGGTCTAGAGGCCTGTCTGTAGCTAACGCTTCATCAGACGCTAGAGTAATACGGATATTGCCTTCACTTTCTGAAAGCACCTCCAGGTGTGCTTGAATACTCCTGGAGGTTTTTCCATCGTGATAATTTCCAACTATGCGCATAAACAGTTACATGCCAAAGTCAAAGACTTCACCAAACTCTTCACCCAATGCACTGATGTTTTCTTTTTCAGCTGCTGCATGTGTATCAAGAGAGCCTGCCGCATCCATAACAAGACATGAGCACATGTATTTTGCCATACGCACTTTTGCCGCAGGTAAATACAAACCTAAAGTAATAATAGTAAGTACCCCATTGATTAAAATCACTTTTGCCATACCACCCATGGTTAAATTCATTTCGAAACCATGCTCACCTAATATCGTACTGCGATAAAATAAATTGCTTGTTTCAACAATGAAATAAACGATCAAGCCTATATAAACCGCTATCATTATTACAGGCGTCAAAATAGCAAGTGATGGTGCTTGCAAAGAAATTGCCCATGCAGGGATACCAAATACAATAGCAACACCAATCATAATCAGAAATATAATGCCATAGTCTTTAAAAGTTGCGTTGAATTGAAATTTAGTTGTGCCATAAGAGCTGTTATTAACAATATATTGATTAGCTTTTAAGAAGACTAATGGATAAAGAATACCCAAACTCAACATACCTATTAACGGCCAAACATACATGATCATAAAGGCCTGCCCGTACGAGCCTTTAAAACGAAACTGAATATTTTTATACGCCGACATACGATGATTAAAAGCTAATGATTTATTCAGAAAGTATGGAAAAAGAAAGATAAAAGCGATTGCTAAAACAAGCGCAAGTGGCGGAAAAAGGGATGCCGACACACTGTATATAATGAAAACAGCAATAGCAATAATACGCCCCTTTAATATAGTGATAGGGTCAGCTAAATAACTAAAGCTGCTATTATCAAGAATGGTATTGGAATAAAAATAACGGCGGTTTCTTACCGTTGCCCAGGCAGAGTAAATGCCCAATGTAACGATGGTTAGCAACACATTTACTATCCATATTTTAAAATACTCCATGCCATCACCACGGAACTCAAAACCTAATCGATTACTTGTAGCGGTACTATCATCCATTGAACTCACCTATTTTTATTTATTTTAGTTTTTTATAGACTGCCATATAAAATGCATGTAACCACATACGGGAGCCCGTTTAATTTATGCCCCATCCTAAATAAATTATCAACGAGATACAAATATTAAATAAAGTTTTGTGATCTGGTCTCTATTGTTAACAATTACTAATATAGTTTGTCCTATTTCTGTCAAAAAAAAAGGCCGTCATATGACGGCCTTTACATTTCATACTAAAAGTCTTTAATAATTATGCCTGACTAGCTAAGTACTCTTCATAGCTACCGCTAAAGTTAACGACACCTGTTGGTGTTAATTCGATAATTCGGGTCGCTAATGACGATACAAATTCACGGTCATGGCTTACGAAGATTAAAGTGCCTTCATAATTATCCAATGCTAAGTTCAACGCTTCGATAGATTCCATATCCAGGTGATTGGTTGGCTCATCCATTAATAATACATTTGGCTTTTGCTGCATGATTTTACCAAACAGCATACGACCCTGCTCACCACCTGATAATACTTTAACGGATTTCTTAATATCATCCGCAGAAAACAACATACGACCTAATGTGCCACGAACAAACTGTTCATCAGCACCTTCTGGCTTCCATTGATCCATCCAGTCATATACTACTTCATCTTTTTCAAAGTCAGCGGCATGATCCTGAGCGTAATAACCCATGGACACATTTTCAGACCATTTCACCTTACCCGCATCTGGCTCGATATCGCCATACATGGTACGTAGCAATGTCGTTTTACCGATACCATTTGGACCGATGATCGCAATACGCTCACCGACTTCAATCATCATATTGATATCTTTAAATAATGCTTTATCGTCAAAGCCCTTACTCAAGCCTTCAACTTCTAATGCTAAACGGAATAATTTTTTGTCTTGATCAAAGCGAATAAACGGACTGACACGGCTCGATGGTTTGATATCATCAAGTTTGATTTTATCCAACTGCTTGGCACGAGATGTTGCCTGCTTCGCTTTCGATGCATTTGCAGAGAAACGACTAACGAAAGCTTTTAATTCATCAATCTGTACTTTCTTCTTAGCATTATCTGATAACTGACGCTCACGTACTGCCGTTGATGCCATCATATAGTCATCGTAGTTACCCGGATACATGCGAATTTCACCGAAATCTAAATCCGCCATGTGCGTACATACGCTGTTAAGAAAATGACGATCATGCGAGATAATAACCATCGTGCACTGACGTTCATTTAAGATGCTTTCCAACCAACGGATAGTGTTGATATCCAGGTTATTGGTTGGCTCATCAAGCAACAAAATTTCAGGATTGGCAAATAAAGCCTGCGCCAGTAATACACGTAGCTTCCAGCCCGGTGCAACAGCACTCATTAAACCGGCATGCTGCTCTAAAGGAATTTCTAGACCCATTAACAATTCGCCAGCACGCGACTCAGCGGTGTAACCATCTAACTCAGCAAATTCAACTTCTAGCTCAGCGACTTTCATGCCATCGTCTTCACTCATATCTGGCAAAGAATAAATACGGTCACGCTCTTTCTTTACTTCCCACAGACGCTCATCACCCATGATAACGGTATCAAGCACGGTGAATTCTTCATACGCGAATTGGTCCTGACGTAATTTACCCACCGTTTCACCAGTATCAACCGAGACCACACCGGCTGTTGATTCAAGATCACCACCTAATATCTTCATAAAGGTAGATTTTCCGCAACCGTTTGCACCAATCAAACCGTAACGATTGTTATCGCCGAATTTAACGGAAACGTTCTCAAATAGTGGCTTAGCACCAAACTGCATTGTGATATTGGCTGTTGAAATCAAGGTAATTTATCCAGTGAGTAGTTCGAATTGAATAAGCAGCCTGTGAGAGTCTTAAAGGCGGCTTGTAAGAATGGGCGGCATTGTACCAGAATTAAGCAACTTTTGACGTTAAAAGTGTGTTTTTTTAACTCTATGAGGATTAACGATATAATAGCCGCATGTTAGTCATATCCAACAACGTATCAATACCCGATGAAGAGATTCAAATGACGGCAATTCGCGCTCAAGGTGCGGGTGGCCAACACGTGAATAAAGTTTCCTCTGCTATCCACTGTCGCTTTGATATCAAGGCCTCCTCTTTGCCCGAATACTACAAAGAAAGACTGTTACGTTATAACGATCATCGAATTACAAAAGATGGCGTCATTATTATCAAATCACAAAACAGGCGCAGCCAGGAACAAAATAAACTGCATGCTTTAGAACGCCTTAAAGAAATTATTTTAGCGGCAACCACTCCCATAAAAAGACGCATTGCCAGCAAACCAAAACGTAGTTCAATTCGTAAACGCTTAGATAATAAAACCAAACATTCTAAGAAAAAAGACATGAGAAAAAAGATTAGTTATTAAACAACTAGCATTAAAACTTTCTCTCTCAAAAACTAATTTAATAAACGACTTCACAAACTTTAGATTTTAAAAAAGGCTTTTACTGCAGCATAAATATGTATTTCAACTACCTCAACTTTTCAAAATTTAATGTTAGAAAATTAGTAAAATCTAAAGAACTAATTTGTTATGTATTCTTTACACTTTTAATAAAAAGTTACTGCTTTTTTATATTTTTCCTTAAAAAACAGCCTTATTTAGCCTTTAAACTGTTCCCACTAAAAATTCAGTATGTTAGTCTTTGACAAGTTTATATTTTGTTGATATTTAACCAAAATATAAACTTGGTAAGTTTTTTATTGCACGTTCTCTGGTTTTACAGAAGCTCCATCTGGTAACTCCTGACTTTACCTTGAATAACTTGCAATTGATTACGGAATATTCAAAAAACAATTGAGGTAAAGCAGCATGGCTACAGGTAGTGTTAAATGGTTTAACGAGAGCAAAGGTTTTGGTTTTATCGTTGCTGACGATGGCAGCCAAGACGTATTTGTTCATTTTTCTGTTATCGACGGCAGTGGTTTCAAAACACTGGCTGAAGGTCAGAAAGTTGAATACGATGTAGAAAAAGGCCCTAAAGGCCCTCAAGCGACTAAAGTGGTTGCTATCTAAGTACATCGTTACAAAAGAAAACAAAAACCCCGCTAGTCGGGGTTTTTTTATGTACAGGATGTACGGTATTCGGCGAGCGCATGGATGCGCAGGAGCCGTTATGTATAGGATATACGACAGAGAATTGCTCCTCGACAACTGCTCCTGCGTTGTTCTACTTACGGGCGTCCTGCCCTAATACATTTTCTGCACTTCCACCATCCCTGGCGGTCGTATGTCGCGGTGCCATGGATGGCAAAGAGCGGCGCGCTTCAGACCACAAAGAAAACAAAAAATACTAAACTCTGCCCCCCTATAAAAAACTTTTCTTAAATAGACTGGTTAAGCATCCGACTTTCATCTATAAATAATTTATAAGTAAACTTCATTTGGTCGTGATTTTCTTCTCAAAATCCACTACCATTACGCCCCTTTCGATAACTCTGGATCAGCCAAGTGCATTTATATATTCCCGGTCAACGCTGGATCAGCGACGCAGAACTCCAAATGGGCCTCGGTACGGTTATTTCTACCGATGGGCGTACTGTTACTGTACTTTTTTTAGCCAGCAATGAAACCCGTCTATACGCACAACAAACAGCACCTCTAACACGTGTTCGCTTTACAGAGGGTGACTCTGTCCCTTCCCATGAAGGTTGGGAATTAACCGTTAGTTCAGTTATTGAAGAAGATGGGCTCATTACCTATATCGGCACAAAAGAAGACGGCACAGCAGCCGAGTTACCAGAGGCCGAGCTTGATAACTTTATTCAACTCAACCGCCCTATCGACCGCCTGTTTACCGGCCAGATTGATAAAGACAAATGGTTTGAGTTGCGCTACGAAACCAGACTACACAGTCAAAAAAACTCAAATTCCGAATTAACCGGATTAATTGGCGCTCGTACCAGCCTCATTCCTCACCAGATGTACATTGCACATGAGGTAGCTAACCGCTTCTCTCCACGCATTTTATTGGCCGATGAAGTGGGCCTTGGTAAAACCATTGAAGCGGGTTTGATTTTGCATCACCAACTGCAAACCGAGCGTGCGCAGCGTGTATTAATTGTTGTGCCTGAAACGTTGGTTCATCAATGGTTAGTTGAGATGCTACGTCGATTTAACCTGCATTTTAGTGTCTTTGACGAACAGCGCTGCCAGTCTATCGAAGGCCAAGATGAAACCGATGATGAATACGGTGATGTAGAATACGAAAACCCCTTCTTAACCGAACAACTGGTCATTTGTCACCTTGGGTTCTTTTTAGAAAACCCAAATCGCCATCAACAGGCATTAGAAGCAGGCTGGGACTTATTAATTATTGATGAAGCCCATCACTTACAATGGTCTGAAACCGAAGTCAGCCAGGAATACACCTGCGTTGAACAACTGGCACAAAAAACCAATGGTGTTTTACTGCTTACAGCAACACCTGAGCAATTAGGTAAAGAAAGCCATTTCGCTCGCCTGCGTTTACTCGACCCTAATCGTTTCCCAGATTTAGAAAGCTTCTTAAAAGAAGAAAATAATTACGAGCCAATAGCCAATGCCGTTGAAGCCCTGTTGGAAGGCCATGAACTGGATCAGAATTTAGTCAAAGATTTACACGACATTAATGATGATGAAGACAACAAAAAACTCATCACCATTCTTCAAGACGATAAAACCAGCAACGAATTAAAAACTGAAACCACCAATTTATTAATTGACCGCATGTTAGACCAACATGGCACTGGCCGTGTCCTGTTTAGAAACACCCGCGAAACGGTCAAAGGCTTCCCTATGCGTGAAGTCAATGAATACCCTTTAGACTGCCCTGCCGATTACCGTAATTGTTTGAATATGTTTGCAGATGAGTTTTTATCCGATGCGCAATTATTGTTATCGCCTGAATTACTTTACCAGGCAGCCAGCACAGATGTTGCCGATCACTGGACTCAAATCGACCCACGCATTGACTGGTTAAAAGACACGCTCAGCAATCTTTTCCCTAAAAAGGTATTGATTATTACCAGCAGTGCAGACACGGCTTTAGATATTGTGGATACGCTCAGAACCTCATCAGGCATTCAAGCCTCGGTCTTCCATGAAGACATGAGCATTATCGAACGTGACCGTGCCGCGGCTTATTTTGCCGATCAAGATTACGGTTGTCAGGTCTTAATTTGTTCTGAAATTGGTAGTGAAGGTCGTAACTTCCAGTTTGCTCATCACCTTGTATTATTTGATTTACCATTAAACCCTGACCTACTAGAACAGCGCATTGGTCGTCTCGATAGAATTGGTCAAAATGAAACCATACAAATTCATGTGCCCTATTTATTAGAAACGGCGCAGCACACCATGTTTGATTTTTATCATCAAGGCTTAAATGCATTTTCACACACATGCCCTATTGGTCACAGCGTATTCACTCACGTTGAACACGCGTTAATAAAAGCATTGCATCACGGCAAGTCTGACCACGTTGAGCGCATCTCTTTAATAGAAGACAGCAAAGACAAACGCATTACGCTTACTGATGCCTTACACAAAGGACGTGACCGACTTTTAGAATACAACTCTTGTCGCCCTCACATAGCCGACAAAATTTCAGAACTGGCGATTGAAGCCGATGACGATGGCTCGATATTGCCTTATCTAGAAGAAGTTTTTGATTGTTTTAATATCGACAGCGAAGAGCATGGCATGAACAGCATGATAATTCGCCCCAGCGAACACATGCAAAATGGCAGCTTCCCCGGTTTATACGAAGAAGGCATGACCATCACGTGGGACAGAGATACCGCGCTTAGTAACGAAGACATGCACTACCTGACATGGGAACATCCAATGGTATCGGGCGCTATGGATCTTGTATTGTCTAATGAACAGGGTAATACCGCCGTTACGTCTATCAAACACCCTAAGGTTAATGCCGGCACTATGTTATTAGAATGCGTCTTCATACTGGAGACTGCTAATAACTCCAAATTACAAAGTAGCCGTTATTTACCAGCAACCAGTATCCGCACATTAATTGATGCTAATAAAAAGGACTGCAACGATATTGTTTCTTTCCGCTATGTTTCACAAAATCGTGAACGCATTAAAAAGAAAATGGCGAACCAGGTCATCAATGCTTACGGCGAAGAAATTCGTGATTTAATTAAGAGCAGTGAGTTATTAGCAAAACAGCAATCGCCTGCTATTTTAAAAACAGCACATAAAGAAGCGGAACAAACATTATCTGCTGAAATTGATCGCTTGAAAGCATTGAAAAAGGTTAACCCAAATGTGCGTGAAGAAGAACTGCAATATTTTGAAGATCAGTACGATGCTCTCAATATCGCTTTGGATTCATCCAGTCTTCGCTTAGATGCCATTCGTATAATTATTGTTACTTAGAAAAAGCCCAAACTGTGATGCTTTTTTTCAAAGCATCACAATGGCTTATTTAGTGAGACTTTGTCGCTAACACTAAAAAGATGGGATAACTCATCGTTTCTTTATTAACCGTATGCGCAGTAACAAACTCTATATTTTCGAAACCATTATTTTCTAAAATACCCTGAAAGTATTTTCTATCAAAGCCCGAATGAAAAACACCCTGTGCTTCGGGAGGATGAAAGCTACCATCTTCTTTATCAAGATCAGCTAAAGCCACTTTTGCACCTGGTTTTAAATGTCTGGCAAAACTAGACACCATCTTTTGAGTGTCTTCAACGTGATGCATAGCCATTGCGCTCATAATCACATCAAACTGAACATCGAGCGGTGTATCTAAAATATTTTGACAGACTCCTTCCACTTTATCTTTTAGCGCACTCTTCTCCATCAGTTGCTTCAACATGGCCTCAGAGGTATCAATAGCTGTAATTTTAGTGACCTTAGGTGCAACATGAGCACTAATCAGGCCCGTACCAGCACCAAAATCCATAACAGACATATCAGCGGTGAAATTAACATTTTCTAAAATAGCCGAGCCAATTGCAGATGAAAGGTTTCTAACCATTTCATTCACATCCCAGTCTTTCGCTTTTTCTTCGAATAAATCAGTCATATTTCCTCTGCATTAGTATAAGAATTAAATAATATTGTAACATTTAACATATATTTAATTTACATCATAAAATGATGGGCATCATTGCGCTAATAGTGGCTATTAGCGCATAGTCTCCTATACTTTGTATCAACTTAGAGAGTTAAAAATAACAAGGCATATAAAAGAAACTATTAACAAAATGCATTTAAATAAACTTCTATTAAGTCTACTCTTTATCTGCTTTAGCATTTACCCAGTGGTGAATAACGCAGCCCCCAGTCATGACCCTCACAATATGATGATTGGCCATGAGAACAACCCTCCTTTAAAAGCTGTTGTACCTGAATCCTTCCCGCCTTTTTATTTCACCAATGATGAAGGACTGCCCTACGGCATGGCGATTGAGGTCATGAATGAAGTTGATCATCATGCCGGTTATTTAACCCAATACAGTGTTAAGAAGTCATGGACTGACGTTTTTAAAAGCATTGAAAATGGTGAAGCCCAAATAATACCCAATTTAGGCATAACAGAAGAACGTAAAAAACATTACTTTTTTACCCGCCCCTATGTAGAAACTGAAGTTGGCATTTTCACTAGAGAAGATTCGAAATTTCATAATACAAAAGAACTTAAAAAACTACACATTGGAGTAGTAGAAAAAAATATAGGCGCGAAAGTAGCCAGACAACATGATATTAAAAAAGTAACCACATTTAATTCAATTAAAGACGCTTATTCTGCTTTAATAGCGAATAAGATTGATGCCATTATTTATCCAAGAATTATTGCTCTGAGCGATGCAGAAGCACTTAATATATCTCATTATATATATGATACAAAAATAACTTTATTGACTATTAAACGCGCTATCGCCATTAGCAAAAAACACCCAGAAATATACCAACGTCTAAACCACGCTCTTGAACACTACATGAACACCCAAAACTATCAAGACACGTATACAGCATGGCATCACGCTCCTCCTTCTTCATATAGCACTAAAGAGTTAATATTAATTAATTTTTTTATTCTTATTGCTAGCATTAGCATTTTTGTTTACATTTGGAAAAAGAGTAACTTTTCGACACACGAATCAGGAAATAAAAACAGTATCATATGGATACTCACGCTTATTCTTATTTTAATTACCGCCACAACACTCGTGGCAGGCACGACCTTATATGTACTTTATGAAACTTCATTTAACGAACAAAGACAACGATTAATAGATTCTGTTAAAAGCCGCGCAAGATTTATTGAATCTGTTGCCAGATATGATTTAAAAGAGTATTCAGAAAAAAGAAAAGGAGTTACAGCATACGAAAGAACAGTTTCACAAATAGTAGATGCCCATGATAAATTCCGTGGTTTTGGTAAAACGGGCGAATTTACAATGGCAAGACTCCACAATAAAGAAATTGTTTTTATTTTAAGTCAGCGACATTCTCATTTAACATCGCCAATTAATATTTCAATTAAAGATGAACGCGCAGCACCCATGCGCCTTGCATTATTTGGCCATTCAGGAACAACTATTGATAAAGACTACCGGGGTATAACGGTCTTATCCGCATATGAACCAATAAAAGTTCTTAAACTTGGTATTGTCGCAAAAATCGATCTTTCTGAGATTAGAAAACCTTTTATAGACAGTGCACTGTATATCTTGAGTATCGTTATTTTAGTATCATTTTTTGGCGCCATGTTATTTTTTAAAATAATGATGCCTGTTATTAAACAAATAAAAGATACAGAACAGCGTTTTCACCAATTATTTAGAAACAACCAATCGATTGCTTTTCTTATTAACCCCAACAATTCACGAATCATAGATGCCAACAAGGCAGCTATCGAATTTTATGGTTACACTCACGCAGAATTATGCACTTATAACCTTGGTATTTTATATCCCGAAACATCATCAGAAATAAATGAACAAATATCACAGGCATTGAGTGGCCAAAAAACTCTTTTCACCACTGAACACAGGCTACAAAATGGCGAAGCTCGTATTGTAGAAATTTTAACCAACCCTGTTGAAATAGATAACAAGACAATTATCTATTATGTTGTTACTGATATCACAGAAAAAATAAATCAAGAACTCGAGTACCAACAATTACAAAAAGAAATAGAACAAACACGAAAAATGGAAGCGCTTGGACAACTTACCGGCGGCATAGCTCACGACTTTAATAATATGTTGGGCATTATCATGGGTTATACAAGTCTGTCTCGTGAAAAGCTAAGCGACGCCCATGATGACAAAGTAATTGAATATTTAGACCATGTACTAACCGCTTCTGATAGAGCGAAAGAATTAATTTCCTCTATGATGTTATTTAGTAGAACCGAAGCAGGCACAAATGAAGCTTTAGATATTGCACCGTTAGTTAAAGAAGATATGAAAATGCTACGCTCGATTATCCCTAGTAGTATAGAAATAGAAACTCATATCGATGACAACCTTCCCGCCGCATTAATCGAGCCTGTCAAACTACAACAAATTATTATGAATCTTTGCGTTAATGCCAGAGATGCTATGCATGATAAGGGAAATTTAATAGTACAGCTTAAAATGCAAACTGAGACGCATCAGCATTGCCAAATTTGTTATGACGATATAAATGGCGACTGGCTTGTATTATCCATTTCTGATACTGGTACTGGTATGAGTGATGATATTGTGCATCATTTATTTGAGCCATTTTTTACTACGAAGGAAAAAAATAAAGGAACGGGTATGGGCATGTCAGTTGTTCATGGCATTGTAAAAAGTTTAGGTGGACACATTCTAATTGATACTGAAATTAACAAAGGAACAACGATCTCAATTCTTTTTAAACCCGTTTATCAAACAACAGAATTAGATAAAAAATCTGATACTAGTAATACTCTTAAAATGCATAACAAAACAATTTTAATTGTAGATGACGAAGAAAACCTAGCGAAAGTGGTCGCTGAAATGTTAAATACGAATGACTGCCAATCTGAAATATATACTTCACCATTAGAAGCACTGTCGGCATTTCAAGCAGAACCCAATAAATTTGACCTCATCATTTCAGATCAGACTATGCCTGAGTTAACCGGTTTAGAAATGATAAAAAGAATAAGAATGACTAAACCTGATATGCCTGCAATTATTGCTACCGGTTACAGCAATAGTATTGATGACAGAATTGCCAATGAAAATAATATTCTTCTTTTAGAAAAACCCATTATGAAAGTCGATTTAACGACAGCGATTAATAAAGTTTTTAAATGATGTATTGTTTATTTAATCTTTAATAAGCTGGCGATACTTATACATTTGTGTAATATCACCATTATAAATAAACACTTTTTGTAATGTATCAATTGCCTGTTCTGATATATTAACATCCTGTTGCCAGCAACCTAGTTTTTGGTAAGCCCCTATCGTCTCAACTAATACTAACTGATCAACAGTAGGAAATAGACCCGCTTCTTTTTCTTTAGCCGCAATTTCCTCAGCAGGCGCTGATATCACATAGGCCATCGACTTCTTATATGCGTTTATAAAAGCAGTTGCCATATCTGTCTTCAACCAATCATGATGAGCACACAAACTGCTGAATGCAACAGGGCCAACACTATCCCCAACTGAAGCGACCACAAAAGCCAGCCCTTCTGCTTCTAGTTGCTGAGGATATGGCCCCTGCAAATGCACATAATCACCTTCCCCATCGCGAAAGGCTTGTTCTATTTGATCAACATCACCTGCGTCTATCACATCAAGATCTGACATCTCCATATTATTGTTGTATAAAGCATAATTCAGCATCGCATATGGTTGAAAAAAGTGATCGACCAGTACTTTTTTATTTTTTAACTTCTGCCAATTAAAGTCATTGTCCTTTTCACGAGCAGCCAGATAAAAACCATCCCTTTCATTAATCTGTGCAAAATGCCTAATAAGAGTTTCTTTATTAGCTTCAAGATCAGCAAACCGCGTTGCAATAGCAGATTGAGCAACATGACATGCGCCATTTAAAATACTATCATCAACTGTACAATCTGGCGTTGCTACTTTGTAGTTAGCCTCTAGACCCTCATCCTTTAAAAAATCACCCGCAAAGGTCATAAGATAAGGAGAATAAAAAGCCGAATGCCGCAATGCCATTAAATTAATTTTTTCCATTTACTAATCCTGTTAAAAAAACGAGTTATCTCTTACTTTCAGTTTTGCGCTGCTGACATTTATTTAATACCACACGCTTCTCTCTATCGGTTAATGCCAACCATGCCTTTATTTCATCTAAGGTTCTAAAACACCCCACACAGATATCATTATCATCAAGACAACAATTTCTAATACAAGGTGATTCTACTTTTGGCATGCTGAACATCCGTCACTGTAAAACCCTATTATAGCGCCCTTATAGAGATGACTAAATTATTTTTGAGTTAATTTAACCCTTTTTAAACATCACTCACGTCTATATCACTGAAGCCAAATTAATACAGGAAAAAATAATGAAAAATACGATTATTAAACAGAAAACACTATTAGGTAGCCTTTTGATTAGCGCCCTTGTGACAGGCTGCAATTCACAAAACACCACAGACAAATACATTACAAGAACGACAAAACTGCCTGTTGTAGCCGATCAAACAATAATAACACCACAAATATCATCTGAAGTTATGTTGTCCCCGTCGATTGCAGCTAAACAACATAAACTCAGAGAAAGAAATAAATTTGAGTTACGAAAAGAAATTAAAGCTAAATCAAGATATATGAGACAAGCACCTCTCCATTTCACCTCTCAATATGCACCGATATATAACAACTATGCTGAAAATAATATCCAAGACAATGAGAAATATGCGCATTATAAAAGCAACTCAGTAATGCAAACAGCAATTGAGCCCGTTTCTACTTTTTCAATTGATGTTGATACTGGTAGCTATAGCAATATAAGGCGTTTAATTAATAATGGTTCATTACCAGTAAAAGATGCGGTAAGAGTCGAAGAGATGCTTAATTATTTTAATTACAGCTACACGGCATCAAACCAAAATAACACGCCGTTTATAACACAGACTGAGGTAGGCCCTAGCCCGTGGTCTAAAGGGCACCACTTACTACAAGTTGGCATTAAAGCGATTGATATCGATGAAAAAGAATTACCGGCAGCTAATCTTGTTTTTCTAATTGATGTATCTGGTTCTATGTCATCATCAAACAAATTAGGTTTATTGAAGAAATCATTAGCTCTGCTCGTATCAAAAATGCGAGAACAGGATAAAATTTCTTTAGTTGTATACGCAGGTGCTAGCGGTGTTATTCTTGAACCAACCTCTGGTAAATATAAGTCGAAAATTACGAATGCTTTAATGCATTTACGATCAGGCGGATCTACTAATGGTGCATCAGGTATTAGATTGGCTTACCAGGTTGCGAAACAAGCTTATATTAAGAATGGTATTAATCGAATTTTATTAGCTACTGATGGTGACTTTAACGTTGGTACGACTGACTTCAATCAATTGAAAAATTTAGTCGAAGAAAAAAGAAAAACGGGCATTAGCCTTAGTACTTTAGGATTTGGTTCCGGCAACTATAACGACCACCTAATGGAACAGTTAGCAGATGCTGCTAATGGGAATTACTCATATATTGATTCATTAAAAGAAGCTCACAAAGTTCTTGTCGATGAGATGTCATCAAGCCTGAAAACAGTTGCTAAAGATGTGAAAATTCAAATTGAATTCAATCCTTCAATTATTTCCGAATATCGACTTATAGGTTATGAAAATAGAAAGCTAAATAAAGAAGACTTCAATAATGATAAAGTCGATGCGGGTGAAATTGGTGCAGGACATACCGTTACAGCATTTTATGAAGTGACATTAAAAAGTAGTGATAAAAATCAAATTGATTCTTTAAGATATCAAGAAAAACAGCTTATAAGCGATCAAAAAAGTAATGAACTGGCTTTTGTTAAAATCAGATACAAAAACCCTGACCAGGAAACCAGTAAATTAATCTCTCAACCAGTCTATGTATCTAATATACACAGCACTGTTAAGCAGACAACAAGTGACTTTAAATTTGCTAGCAGTGTAATTGGTTTTGGTGAACTATTAAAAGGCGGTCAATATCAAAAAGATTTTGGCTTTGATCAAATAATCGAGCTATCGACCAACGCTAGAGGAAAAGATACTTTTGGTTATCGAAGTGAATTTGTACAGCTGGTTAAATTAGCTAAATCACTCAAGTTAACAGCATTACAACAATAATGTTATAATGCCTGAGTCTGCATAGTTATATGTGGACTCAGACAATTAAACTTATGACTAACACTGTAGACACTATCAAACCTTCAAGCCTATCCATTAAACAAGCCAATGATGAAGAGCTGTTATCTTTGTATTGTAATGGTGATACGTCTGCTTTTGATACACTCTATAACAGACATCGTGACAGTCTATATCGATTCATTCTCCGACAAAATAACAATATGACAAGTTTAGCTGAAGAAGTTTTTCAGGAAGTTTGGATGAATGTCATTAATAACAAAAAACAGTTCAGAAATGAATCAAAGTTTTCCACCTGGTTATATCAAATCGCTCGTAATAAACTTATCGATCATTCGAGAAAAGCAACAACAAGAAAAGATAATTTTCACGACTGTATAGATGATGAAGTGATTGAGTCTAACAACCCTCAGCCGGATAAAAAATCACAACTTGAAATTTGTATAGAACTATTACAAAGCTTTGTATTACAGCTCCCTAAAGAACAAAAAGAAGCTTTTATATTAAAACATGACACTGAACACAGTATTGATGACATGGCATTAATTGCTAACACTAGCCACGAGACTTTCAAAAGTCGATTACGTTATGCCATGAAAAAACTACGCGACTGGCTACCGGGTGAATGTTTATGAGTAACAACACACCTAATGAACAAGATGATGACAATAAAATTTCATCACTTTACAAACAAGGTTCAATTGAGACCCCTGCTAAGCATATCAATGAAAAAATACTTCATCAGGCAAAGCTTAGCTCTAACAATGTTATTCCTTTGTCTATTAAGAGAATATTCACTACGATCACCTCTTCCAGATCTCTAGCTATTGCAGCTGTACTAGTTATTGGTGTTAGTGTTGTTTTACAGATTCAGTTTGATCACTTTGATGAAATAATGCCAACATCTACTGAAACATATTTAGATGAACAAATATTGCTAGAAAATTTGAGCACAGATAATACGGAAAGATTACTGAGTGCTCCTGCACAAACTTCTGAAGCATTTAATAATAACGAAGAAATAAACACTCTAAATAGCAGCATTCCAAAAAAATCAGCTCCTAAACCATCAATGAAAGCATATAAGCCAACTGCTAAAACTGAAACTGAGGCTAAAGCTAAATATGACCGCCAAAGGCATGAACGTTACCTGAAATTAAAACAAAAAAGAGAACAAAAACAAAGATTAGAAAGAAAGCCTCAAGATAAGGAAGAATTACTTAAAAAACGCTTAGAAAAGATACCTTCAACAGCGCTGGGTATCTCATCATTTTCTAGTGACCTGGATAATTGTAATAACTTTAATAATAAAGAATGTTTAGCATCATCAATTTGTACATTAAATGTCAGTAATAACAAACTAAACTGCCAGCAAGCGAAAAATCATTGTGAACAAGACTTTAGTCAGTCAGATGATTCAATAGAAAGTTGCCAGAAGAAAGGCAAGTGTGAATACATTGTCAGCACCTGCCAATGTAATACAAATGGCTCATGTGAATGCGAAGATAACACACCGCCCGCTTGTTTACTTATTGAAGATGATGAGCAATAGAATCTTGTTGATTAAAAAGGGTAACCTGGTCTTTTAACCAGAAATAACCCAATGCATATCCAGTAATGCCACCAATAACATGCGCGACAAGATTAATGGCTGGATCACCTGTTCCTAATATGAGATCTAGAGCATCCCAACCGATATACCATGCTGCCAATATCCATGCAGGTATATTAATATTTTTAAAATAAATAAGTATCCAGACAAAGACCCATATTTTCTTATCTGGCATCACTGCTGCAAATAAACCGATCATGCCCATCACTACGCCAGACAAGCCTAATGCAGGCAATGCGTCCTGCCCTATTAAGACTGAAGCGCTATAAGCCATTGATGTTGTAAAAATAACAACCAGACAAACAACTACAAACTGCCATGCCTTAGCGAGTACTAACTCTAACGCAGGTGCAAAGGCTAAAAAGAAAATCAGATTACCGATAATGTGCCAAATATCGCCATGTGCAAAAATTGACGTTATCATTCGTACAGGATCAAGCATCTCTGGATAATAAACTAATTCTCGATTCAAATAACGGGTATGTTTTTTTGCATAGTGTTCATAATGCTTCTCAATATAACCAGCCATTTCATCGATCTGCTGCTCATTATGATCATTAAACCAGAAATATTGATGAATGATTTTCTGTGTACTTAAATAAGGACGTTGTTCTAATCGCTTTATCATTAGCTGACAAAGATAATTATCTGCCGCCATTTTATCCATTGCCGCACTTTCATTACTATTAATACTTTTACAAAATGAAATACGGTCTTCTTCAAACTCGATTTGGTTTTGATACTGAAAATAGAAAATAATAATACAGACTAAAACAACCGCATAGCTTATTAATGGCAGCCTTGTCACCTGATTAAATTGAACCCCACGGGGTATAACTATAAACATTCTAATTTTCTTATCAGCATAATAACCTTATACTTTATATCAAAATCGATAAGTTTAATAAATTGTTTTTATAAAAAAAAATTATCGGCTTAAAGAATTTTATCAAAATACACACTCTAAGCATACCGCTTATCATATATCTGCTTTCTTAATACTAATATTTAATTAATCATAAAAAAATTGCATATACTTAAAACACTAATTAAATCGCTAACTCAGAGGAGGATAAAAACCAACCACACATTGATTAACACTTGGAGAAGTTCATATGCATTTTAATGTAAATAGTAAATCGATAGAAACTAATGAACAAGGTTTCCTATGCAACCTCGGTGACTGGAGCGAAGAATTCGCTGAAAAAGTCGCTGACCATGATGGTGTAAAACTTTTCAATGATCACTGGGAGCTTATTTGGTATTTCCGTGATTATCATGAAGAAACTCTAGTATCCCCCACCATGCACACTGTTGTGAAAACCCTTGGTAAGAATAAAGGCACACAATTTCATCAGCAAAAAGACTATGAAAAACATATCTATGGCCTGTTCCCCCAAGATCCTACGCATGAAATTTGTAAATTAGCAGGCTTACCAATGCCTCCGCCAGACACATAAACCAAAAAAATCTCATAAAAAAGGCAGCGATATAAGCTGCCTTTTTTATTTATGTTAACTATTCTTTATATCTGTCTAACCCTAACCGAACGGCCTTTAAGTTTTCCATTGCTTAATTTGTTTAATGCCACTTTAGCCACGTCTCGATTAACAGCAACATACGACCAGCTATTCGCCACCTGTATTTTACCGACCTGTTTACCTTCAATACCCTGCTCACCCGTTAAGGCACCCAAAATATCACCGGGTCTAATTTTCTGTTTCTTGCCGCTATCAATACGGAATGTCACCATTTCAGCGCGGTAAATTTCATTATCCAACACACTAAAATCTGGTAATGCTTCTAATGCCAGAGCGTGGCCTAAGTATTCTTCAAGTTGTGCCAGTTTATAATGCTCACTTTCTGCATATAAAGTACAAGCTACTCCTTTACTACCCGCACGTCCTGTTCGGCCTACACGGTGCACATGCACCTCTGTATCATGAGCCAACTGATAGTTGATAACCAAACCAAGATCATCGATATCAAGACCTCTGGCCGCCACATCTGTAGCAACAAGTATTGATATGCTTTTATTCATAAAGCGCACTAAGACTTGATCTCGGTCTTTTTGCTCAAGATCACCGTTCAGTGATAAAGAATCAAAACCATAGCGACGCAGTTCGTTGGATATATCGGTTGTTTCTTTTTTAGTCTTGCAGAATATAACAGCCGATTCAGGACGATATTTCATCAGCAATAAACGCACAGCGGTTAAACGATCACTGTCATCTTCAACCTTAAACAAGTGCTGCTGAATACTCGAACTATCATGTGTTGAAGCCACTTCAACAGTAACCGGCTCATTCAAAATACGTTTGGCGATTGATTGAATTTGTTGTGAAAAAGTAGCACTAAATAACAATGTCTGACGTTCAGTTGGGATTTCTTCGATAATTGCATCTAAAGAATTTTGAAAACCCATATCTAACATACGATCGGCTTCATCCAATACAAACGTTTGTAAGCTTTCTAACTTTAGAGTGCGTTTATTCAAATGGTCTTCAATTCGACCAGGAGTACCAACAATAATGTGCGCACCGTGCTCCAATGAAGCTGCCTGTACGCTTAACGGTGAACCACCACATATCACCATTACTTTAATATTCGGTATGCCGCGAGCCAGTTTACGTACTTCTATCGCCACTTGATCAGCCAGTTCACGCGTGGGACATAAAATCAGTGATTGTATTTTAAGACTTTTTACATCTAACTTTTGAAGCAGCCCGAGACCAAATGCAGCGGTCTTACCAGAACCTGTTTTACCCTGTGCAATGACATCTTTACCATCGAGGATAGGCGGTAAGCTCTGGGCTTGGATAGGTGTCATTTCTGTATATTCGAGAGTTTTTAGGTTCTCAAACAGATCAGTATGTAAATTTAATGAAGAGAAGTCAGTTTGGCTCAATGGTTCGTCCTATCTAGGCGGTGTGATATTGCTCTAACAAGGAAAAAGAGCCGGTTTAACAGATATAAATGGATTATTATCTGGACAATAAAAAAGGGCAAGACCTGAGTCTGCCCTTTATCTTCAGTTTGCTTATTAACTAAGTAAACTAAAGCATGGTCAGTATCAATTAAGATACCAACCAAATAGCGATTTAAATTAAAGCGCTACGATGTTTTCTGCTTGAGGACCTTTAGCACCTTGAGTTACAGTGAACTCAACTTTTTGGCCTTCAGCTAAAGTTTTGAAACCATTACCAGTGATTGCACTGAAATGTGCAAAAACGTCAGGGCCATTTTCTTGCTCAATAAAACCAAAACCTTTAGCTTCGTTGAACCATTTTACAGTACCAGTTACAGTAGACATATTGTTTTCCTAATTTATTCAAGAGTAATTAAAGTTTTAAAAGCCTTAATGGCGAGTAAAACTAGTTTTGCTGGAAGTGTTGTTATTACTTATGAAGAACAGGACGAGGTACTAATTTGGAACATCGAAATGTGGTGTGCATAAATATAAGTCGAACTTTCAAGCTGGGCGCATTATATAATAAAGAAATATGAGAAAACAATGATTAATACGCCTAGATCGATAGATATTAAACATATTTTGATATTTTTAGCGTAACGTTACAAAATTGTGACAATTATGCCTCGTTTCCAAGCTTAATTTATGAGATACGCCTTCTTTTTACAATATAACGCCCATTAATGGTGAGGCTGTCCGATCACAATGCTACTGAACTACCAAGAACCACTTTATCGCCCGCCTAGCGAAGCAAATAATCTTATTTTACAAATAACGATTGGTTGCCGATTTAATCAATGCAGCTTTTGCTCAATGTACAAACATAAAACATATCGCTTAAAGAGCATTGAAGAAATTCAGCACGATATCGACCAGGTAAAACAATCTATGCCGGATGTGAGTCGGATATTTCTGGCTGATGGCGATGCATTTAATCTAGATACCCCTCAACTATTAGATATCCTAAAACGCTTACAAATAGCTTTTCCCAAATTAACTCGCGTATCTTGTTATGCCACACCTTCTAATATTTCTTCTAAAACACTCGACGAATTAATTTCACTTAAAAATAACAAACTTTCTTTGATCTACGTTGGCATTGAAACTGGCTTCAATACACTATTAAAAAAGATTACAAAAGGTGCCACACAAAACAGTATTATAAAATCTCTAAAATTAGCTGATGCCGCAAAAATCAAAGTATCCGCTACTATTATTTTGGGTTTGGGTGGAAAACAATACTGGCAAGAACACATTAAAGAAACCGTTAGCTTACTGAACCAGGCACCTGTAACTTATCTTTCTACACTACAGCTTTATCTCGATGAGATTTCTAAAAAAGAATTTATCACTAAATTCGGTGAAGAATTTCATTACCAGTCTGATGCCGATATATTACTTGAACTCGCTGAACTGATTGAACAACTTAACCCAACAAAACGAATAATATTCAGATCTAACCATGCTTCAAATGCCCTCGCTTTGGCAGGGAACTTGCCAAAAGACAAAGACAGATTACTTGCACAAATAAATAATGTGATGACTTCACATTTGAGCCTAAGACCAAAAGCTTCGCGCTCGTTATAGTTTTAATCAACTAACAAAAAAACAATCGACCTTAAGGCCAGATACCACGCATTAAAGTTGCTTTAGCAACTCGTTCAATTGCAATAGACAATGCAATGTTTCTAAAGCCCGGTTTATCTCCGTCTGATAGTTTAATAATGCTATCATCTGAAACAACATCCTCTCCAACAACGTATCTCTGCCAACGATCAAACACTGTATCCATTACGCTATTCATTCTCTTTTGTAGTCGAGTGTTTATTTCATCCAGCTCCCAGCGTTGATTGTCTTGATTTTGAACCCACTCAAAATAACTCACGGTAACACCACCCGCGTTTACAATAATATCAGGCAATAAATAAATTCCACGCTCACATAAAATTTTATCCGCTTCAGGCGTGGTCGGGTTATTTGCTGCCTCGACTACCAGCAGCGCATTAATTTTGTGAGCATTACCAGAATGTATCTGATTACTTAAAGCAGCTGGAATTAAAATATCGCATTCCAACTCAAGAATTTCTTCATTAGTAATCGTCATTGTATTATGCATACCAACAACCGTGCCATGCTCAGCTTTAAAAGCAATTAACTCTTCAAGGCTCAATCCATTTTCATCATAAACACCGCCAACACTATCGCTTACTGCAATAACGGTTGCACCATTACGTATAAATGCCTCTGCTGTTGCCGCCCCCACATTACCAAAACCCTGAATGACAATTTTTGTACCCGCTATAGACTGATATTCTGGAATAAGTGATTTAGATAAAAAACGTTCTGTTACATAATAAACACCATTACCGGTAGCATTTTTACGACCATAAGAACCACCCATTTCAATTGGCTTACCTGTCACAACAGGACGGTTATTTTTACCTGGATGTAACATATCATAAGTATCAAATATCCATGCCATTGTTTGTTCATTTGTATATAAATCAGGCGCAGGTATATCGGTATGAGGCCCAATATTATCGGCGAGCTCTGTGGTAAAACGACGAGTGATTCGTCGCAATTCACCTTCACTTAATTCTTTCGTATTACAAACAACTCCACCCTTCGCTCCACCAAAAGGAATATTGACCAATGCACACTTCCAGGTCATCAATTTTGCAAGTGAAGTCACCTCATCCATGGTGACGCTGGGGTGAAAACGAATCCCCCCTTTACCGGGACCAAATACCTGATTATGCAACACACGATAACCCTGAAATGACTGCACTGAAGCATCATCCATTTCGATTGGGAAATTTACGATAGTTATTCTTTTAGGATATTTTAAAAAGTCGATCAATCCCTCTTTAAGCTCTTTGATATAACAAGCGGCCTGAGTAAACTGCTGCTCACTCATTGCAATAGGATCAAGGTTTTCTGATAATTTATCTGTCATATCTAAACGTCCAATAACTCATAGTTGCAGTCTTACAAATTTGTATATTAATAATAAAGCATAAAAGCACTATCCACATCACTAATGGGATGATTCTGGCCGTATTCGATATACCTTTCCACTATCAGTTGAAAAATAGATCCAGCCTTCAGGGCTCTCAGCCAAAGTTCGAATACGCTCGCCTAACTTTTTAAACAACCGTTCTTCTTTAATTGCTTTTGCAGAGGCATTAATAACAACACGGTTAATATGTTGCAGCTTTAAAGCGCCAGAAAACAAATTACCTTTCCACGAGGATATCGTATTACTTGAATAAACCATCAAACTGCCTGGGGCAATTGATGGTATATACGTTTTTACTGGCTGCTCCATACCTTTTTTATGGGTGCTTTCACCCACAGCAAAAGGGCCCCAATATTCTTTGCCATAAGATAT
Organism: Gammaproteobacteria bacterium; assembly: GCA_030595185.1. Taxonomy (GTDB): domain Bacteria; phylum Pseudomonadota; class Gammaproteobacteria; order SZUA-229; family SZUA-229; genus JAUVDT01. The sequence continues at coordinate 10,665 of JAUVDT010000011.1, read as the reverse complement.
AACCGGCCAACCATAATTAGCGCCTGCTTTAATCAGGTTAATTTCATCACCACCTCTTGGCCCATGTTCAATTGACCAAAGGAGTTTGGTCGTGTGATCAAAAAAAAGTCCTTGTGGGTTTCTATGACCATAACTCCAGATTTCTGGCAGAGCATTTGCTTGATTGAAAAAGGGGTTGTCCGTGGGAATAGAACCATCACGATTTAGTCTAATAATAGTACCGGCATGGTTCATTAAATTTTGAGCATTAGGCCGCTGGCCACGATCTCCAATTCCAAAAAAAACATGACCTTCATCATCAAAAGCAATTCGACTACCAAAATGATACGTTGTATCGGTTGCAGATTGAGTTATCAACAAATCCTGCCAATGACTAAACTTCACACCGTTAAGCTGCGCACGTGCCAGTACCGTAGCACCTTGCTCATCAATAGCTTTTACATAGGTAAAGTAAATCCAGCCGCTCTTTTTATAATCTGGAGATAATGCTACATCTAACAGCCCACCCTGACCTTCTGACAAGACTTTGGGCGAATTAGTAACCGTTAATTGTTTTCCACTATTAATGTCTAAGATACGAACAAAGCCTTCACGTTCCGTTATCAAAAGCTTGTTTTCAGACAGAAATGCCATCGCCCAAGGCACACCAAAGCCATCTGCAACTTTTTCAAGTTGCAGATGCATTCCTTCACTTTGAAATGAGTAAACAAAAGAAACGGCATAGGATGGAAGTGACAGAAACTGAAAAAAAATATATAAAATAAATACGATTTTTTTCATTACATGCCCCAGTATGCCTTAGATTAGATTAGATTAGGTTAGCTTTACTTAACCGTATTGATAACAATTTCAACATTGACACCAGCAGCCGATTCAATCGATTTAACAATGCCTTGTAAATCGCCTTTCTGCCCTATAGGTGAACCACTTTTTGAAATTCTTGCACCCACATTGACGACAGAAAAAGAAGATAATTTCATTTGCGGCATCATTGCCATACTGTCATCCAATCTAACTGTAATCGGTAAATCACTAACACGTTTACGAACAGCAGCTAGTGGCATTGGTGGCCCCTGACTTGCTTTTGCATAAATAAAAACCAAATCATCAGGTTGTGCTTTGTCTCTAAATTCTTTCGACAAACTGACGTTCACCATTATGAAAGGCGCAGCCGCTTTCATTGTTGATGTAACTTTCGACTCTTTAACAACTATAGCTTCAGAAACAACTATAGATTCAGAACCTAGCCTTAAATTTGCTTTTGATATTAAATGTTTTACTTTATCCTGTGATTTTTTATTGCCTGAAAATAAAGGCAGCAACTTTTCCCACAGCCTTATCGCTTTTTTATATTCACCTTTTTCTGAATAACCTAAACCGGCAAGCCAAAGTGCGGTCGTGTTGTTTGGTTCTTTATTTAATGCCGTCATTACTAACTGAAATGGCATACCGCTAATTTTTCCATCTCGAGACATTGCCAATGCATCGGCATAAGCAAGTAATACACCAGGCTGATCACCCAATAGGCTATAAAGTTTCGCATAAACATCAGCCGCTTCCTTAAAACGTCGCATACTTGTATAACTACGCCCTAACATTTGCCAACCTTTTATATTGGTTGGATCGGCTTCAAGCCTTAATGCTAAATTGGCAACTAAGTCATTCATTGATGCCTGGCCATTAGATGCACTACCACTATGCTGACTAGAATTAGTATTTTTTGTTTGCTGATTTTCAGCAACAACCAGCTCTGAACTACCTAACGAAAAATAAACAGGCAATGCAATTGATGACACAATAATAAATACAAACAACAACACCAATTTATGAACTTTTTTCTGCACAGGTTCATTACTAACATCAAATTCATTAACATTACTGATTAATGCTTTTTGCAAATCATCTTTTCGTTGATGGTATTCAGTCTCACTTACATTTCCATCTGCCCGCTCTTTTTCAAGGTCTTTCATCTGCTCTTTAGCAATTAGAATGTTTTGATTGTCTTGATCAGCATCACCTAAACTAACTTTACCCGCTAATGGAGCAATTACAAACCAGACCGCTGATAACAACATGACAGCAATTACTACCCAAAAGACAGTCATTTCTTATTAATCCTTTTCACTTGATATACTTTCAATTAACAGCTTTGCTCGCTGCTTTTCTTCGTCAGTCATTTCTTTTTCTTTATCAGTCTTTTTATTTTTAATAAAAACAAACAAGAAAACAACAGCCAATAATAAGAATACAAACGGCCCTATCCAAAGAATATAAGTTTGTGCTTTAAATGGAGGTTTATAAAGTACAAAATCACCGTAGCGCGCAACCATAAAGGCAACAATCTCGTCACTAGACTGCCCAGACTTAATCATTTGATAGACTTCTTTGCGCAAATCTTGAGCCAGCTCTGCATTAGAGTCAGCAAGGTTTTGGTTCTGGCAAACAAGACAGCGCAGCTCATTTATTAATGTTTTAAATTGTTGCTCATCTTCTTTATTACTAAATTCATGTACTTCTACACCAGAAATCACGACAGATGAAAAACTCAAAAAAAGAACAAAAATAAATTTCGATATAAATTTAGATATGATTTTCATATTTTGCCCCCACTTGTTTTTTAGTACTGAGTTCCTTTAATATGGGTAATAACTCCTGCTGCACAGACTGCCAGTTCAATGGCCCTGTGTGTTTATAGCGGACATAACCTTCGGCATCGATAACAAATGTTTCTGGCACACCGTACACTCCCCAATCAATACCAACACGTCCCTCTTTATCAAAAGCATTGGCATAATAAGGGTTGCCGCGCTGCTGCAACCAGGAGCGACCTTTCCACAAGGTATCTTTATAATTCAAACCCACTAATTTAATATCTTTATTGCTACGAACCAATTCATTTAGAATGGAATGTTCAGCTCTGCATGACACACACCAGGAAGCCCAAACATTTAACACCCAGACTTGCCCTTTCATACTTTCCGGGCTCACTATCTTTTCTGCGTCATGCAAATCAGGTAATGAAAAAGTCGGTGCGGGTTTACCTATTAAAGGTGATGGAATTTTTTTAGGGTCAAGACTTAAGCCAACGCTTAAAAACACAACCAAAACAATGAATGCAACCAGCGGAAGTAAATAACGCCACATTAAACAGTTACTCCCGCATCTGATTCACTGTCCACAGATTGTTTGATTTTAACGCTACGATAACGTCGATCAAATGCAGCTAACAAACCACCTAAGCCCATTATTATCGCTCCCAGCCAAATCCATCGAATAAATGGTTTCACATATAGTCTTACACTCCATGCGCCTTTTGAATCAAGTTGTTCGCCCAATGCCACAAATAAATCACGACTAACACCGGCATCGATAGCGGCTTCAGTCATTGGCATTTTTTGTACCCGATAAATTCTTTTCTGCGGCTTCATTTCCTGAATCACTTCACCATCTTTACGAACAATTACTAAACCTTCGTTGGCAACATAGTTAGCCCCCTGATTTTGAATCACACCTCGGAATTCAAACTCATAATCACCTAGCTGATAAGTTTGACCCGGTTCTAAGCGAACATCTTTTTCCTGACTATAAAGACTGGTTAATGTGATGCCAACAATAAAGACAGATACACCAATATGAGCGAGCGTCATGCCATAAAAACCTTTTGGTATTTCTAGCAAAGCTGTCGTTAATTTTTTATTTTTATTCACTCTCGAATAAAATTGATAACCTGTCGCCACAGCTACCCAAACAGCAAGTATCAAACCGATCATTGCCGCCACTTTAAACTCTGGTAATAGCAACGACAGAATCACACCTGTCACTATACTGATAACAGCAGGTAGCATTAATAAACCGAGCACACGTTGAGGCTCATCTTTTTTCCAACGAAGAAAAACACCGACTCCTAATAATACAGCCAATGGCGCAGTTAAGGGTACAAAAACACTATTGAAATACGGAGGGCCTACGGAAATTTTTCCTAGATTCAATGCATCCAGCAATAACGGGTATAAAGTACCTAATAAAATACTGGCACAAGCAACCACTAAAATAATGTTATTTAATAACAACGCTGTTTCACGAGAAAATAATTGAAACTCGCCCGTGCTTTTAATTTTCGGTGCTCTGAATGCGTATAAGGCTAATGAACCACCGACCACTAATACCAAAAATATTAGTATAAACACGCCGCGAGTTGGATCGGTAGCAAATGCATGTACTGATGTTAAGACACCAGAGCGTACCAAAAACGTACCTAATAAACTTAATGAAAAAGCGATGATTGCTAACAATACAGTCCATGCTTTAAAAACATTTCTTTTTTCTGTTGCCGCTAAAGAATGTATTAATGCCAACCCTATTAACCAGGGCATAAATGATGCATTTTCAACAGGGTCCCAAAACCACCAGCCGCCCCAGCCAAGCTCATAATATGCCCACCAGCTTCCAAGCGTAATACCTAGTGTTAAAAACATCCAGGCGATGCTTGTCCAGGGACGAGACCATTTCGCCCATGCTGCATCTAACCTGCCACCGAGCATTGCTGCAATAGCGAAGGAAAATGGCACAGCAAAACCAACATAACCTAAATACAACATAGGTGGATGAATGGCTAAACCAAAATCTTGTAATAAAGGGTTAAGATCACGACCATCAGCTGGCACTATCATCAAACGATCAAAAGGGTTTGATGTAAAAAGCATGAATAAAATAAAACCAATGCTAATTAAACCTAAAACAGCAACCACGCGTGCAACCATTTCACGTGGTAAATTTTTAGAAAAAAGCAGTACAGCATTTGTCCATAAAACAAGTATTAAAGCCCATAATAGTAATGAGCCTTCATGCGCTCCCCAAACAGCTGAAACTCTATATAACAGTGGTAATGCGGAATTTGAATTATGTGCGACATAAGCCACTGAAAAATCATGTGTGATAAAAGCGGCTGTTAATGCGGCGAATGAAATAAGTACAAACAATAAATGACCTTGCGCTGCGGATTTAGCAACAGCCATGTATTGATGATTATTAACAGCTGCACCCCATAATGGCAATACAGCTTGAAACAATGCCATACAAAGTGCGAGTATTAATGCGAAGTGTCCGATTTCTGGCAACATTTATTATCCCTGCTTAAAACAATTTGTTTTTATAAAAATAGTTTTGATATTTTATTATGGTTTTTTAGGCTTCATGCTTTCTGCAACTTCTGGCGGCATATAATTCTCATCATGCTTGGCCAAAACCTCATCGGCTTCAAACACGCCATCAGCACGCATTTTTCCTTTAGAAATTATGCCCTGACCTTCTCTAAATAAGTCTGGTAATATTCCATCATAATAAACAGTAATGACTTCAGCATTATCTGTTAAATCGAACATAACCGCTAAACTGCCGTCCTCACGTTTAACGCTGCCATTTACGACCATACCACCTAATCTAAAATCTTTTACTGCAGGAGCTTTTCCTTTAGCCACGTCTGTAACTGAGAAAAAGAACATTAAATTCTCATTGAATGCTTTTAATGCAAAGCCAACTGCAACAGAAACCCCCGCAACCATTAATACAATTAGAAGCAAACGTTTTTTTCTGATAGGTGTCATTTAAGTTGCTCCGCACGCTGCATTTTTTTAGTTAATGTTTTTAACATCATTTTATGTTGATATTTTGGTAATACAATATTAGCAATTAATATGACCGCTGCCACACCGTAAGAAACCCACACGTATAAGGCATAACCACCCATGTGAAAAAACTCACTCATCCCTATTTACCCCTTATTCATCTTTAACAGTTCTTTAACCCACTGGGTATTTCTTTCGCGTTCTAATAATTCAACTCGAACTCTCAAAAACAAAGCCCAAACATAATAAACTTTAAACGCAACGGCCATTACCATTAATGGAATTAACATGCGTACATCAATTGAAGGTTTATCAAATTTAGTAACGGTTGGACCCTGGTGCAATGTATTCCACCATTCAACAGAATAATGAATTATCGGTATATTCACTACACCAACCAGCGCCAACAACGCGACCGCTCGGCTGGCAACTCTCTTATCAGGTATCGCCGAATAAAGCGACATGACGCCCAGATACAAAAACAACAATAATAGTTCTGATGTTAAACGCGCATCCCATACCCACCAGGCACCCCACATTGGTTTGCCCCACATTGAGCCAGTAATTAATGCTAGCAATGTAAAACCAGCGCCGATAGGTGCACTGCACACGGCCACTGTTTCTGCTAATTTAATACGCCAAATCAAACCAATTGCACCGGCTATTGCCATTGCTATATAAATGAATAATGACATCCATGCAGCTGGTACGTGAATGAAAATAATTCGGTAGCTTTCACCCTGTTGATAATCCGTTGGCGCATAAATTAAGCCGCCATATAAACCTGCTGCTAACAATAACAATGTTATGCCAGACAACCAGGGCAGCCATTTTCCCGCTAAGCGATAAAAATGCGGTGGAGATGCCATCATGTAAATAAACTTCATCATATCAACTTAAACTCAACTTCAACGCAGCAGCGGTTGGCCACGGGGTTAATGTAATGGAGAGCAATAGAAATGAACTCAATATCCATAACTGTGCCGTAATGGGTAAACCAGACGAGAACATTTCAATAGCATTTGTAGCAAATATTAAAACTGGTACATATAAAGGTAAAACTAATAATGACAATAAAATTCCGCCTCTTTTCAAGCCCACAGTCAAAGCAATGGCTACTGCACCAACTAAACTCAAAACCGGTGTACCCAATAATAGTGTAACGATGAGTAGCCCAATCACGTCCTGATCCAGCCCCAGAAATAATGCTAAAAAAGGTGAGATGATAATTAAAGGTAAACCTGTTGCTAACCAATGTGCCAATACTTTAGCCAACACAAGAATGCTTGTCGGATGTGAATTTAATATTAATAGTTCTAATGAGCCATCTTCAAAGTCAGAACGGAAAATAGTATCAAGTGACAACATGGCAGCTAACAATGCCGCTACCCAAATAATGCCCGGCGCCATTGTTTGTAATAGTTTAGTATCGGCACCTGTTCCCAACGGAAACAAAGTAATTACCAGTATAAAAAATAACATGGGATTGAAAATTTCGGCACGATGTCGATACGCGAGTAATAAGTCGCGTTTCAGTAAAGCAATGAATACTTTTGTTAATGAGGCTTCTTTCATTCGCTGAGATTAATTCTTGTTATTTTTTTATTATCAAAAGAAACACTGTGATGTGATGTCATAACCACCATGCCACCTTGATCAAGGTGTTCATTGATTTCCTTTTCTGCCATTTCTATTCCTTTTTTATCCAAAGCCGTAAAAGGCTCATCTAAAATCCATAATGAAGCGCCAGACAATATTAATCTTGCTAATGATAATCGTCGACGTTGCCCGGCTGATAAGTTTGAAACGAGTAAATCATCAAAAAGGTTCAAATTTACTTTTTCTAAAGCCTGATTAATTGAACAATTATTACCGCGCATGAGCGTCTTAGAAAACTCTAAGTTTTCTGTCACGGTTAAATCCAGTTTATTACCATCAAGGTGACCTAAAAATGCCATTTCACCTGCATAACTTTCATTACTATGAACGGCAATTTGGTGAGTTTCATTGTCTGTAACTTGCTTCCAAATTAATTCCCCTTGTTCTGGTAAGCGAATACCACACAAGATTCGAAGCAATGAGGTTTTACCGCTGCCATTTTCACCTTCAAGCAATAATAATTGTCCCGAGGTTAAACTAAAACTCAATTGACTAAAAAGCGTACGATCGTCGCGGATACAGGTTAAATTAGTCGCTTGTAAAAAATCCATTCATTCATTTCTTTATATTTCTATAGAGCTACCTTAACACCAATATTTAGCTAAATATATTTTATAGTTCACTATGTAACAGGTTTTAACTGTGTAAGTGATTTTGATCAATGTGTTACTAAAATAATAATAAATTAACGAGTTAAATATTGGCTTAGTTATTATTGTTTTTCTATAATTTCAACTGCATTAAAGTCCGGGTCTCTACAAAATAAAGCTCGCCTGCCTGATTTACTTAAGGTGTAAGCAATCGACGCCGCATCTAATTTTATGACTAATTCATCCAGATCATCAACCAATAAAGCGGTATGCCTATCACGGCCACCGTGTTCAGGACGCCCTTCTGATGGATCTGGATTAGGCAACTCCAGCAGATGAATCTGTTGTTGCCCTACGTTTAGCCAGGCACCTGGGTAGCCTAAATCAGGCCTGCTTGAATCAACATCTAAACCCAATATACCCTGATAAAAATTCAGCGCTTTTTCAGTGTTTTCAACAATAACACTGCAATGATGCATGGCTAATACGGCCATATTCCCCCCACGGCTCTAGAACAGACTGCATTCAGTCTTTGAATCCCCTATAATAGCCGACTTTTAAGGCCGGCTTCATCATTTTGAAGGCCGATTTTATCTTTGCCAACCCTGAATATCACCCAAATAAATCCAGCCAAATGAATCAAAACTTAAAAAAGCTCCACCCTTATCCATTTGAAAAGCTCAATGCCCTTAAGGCCGGTATCACTCCACCTGAATCCCTTAAGCATATTGCCTTATCAATCGGCGAACCTAAACACAATGCGCCTCAATTTGTTGTTGATGCTTTAATAGGTGCGATGGATAAGCTCAATACTTACCCATTAACAAAGGGTACGCCTGAATTACGTCAAAGTATTGCTGACTGGTTAAGTAAGCGTTTTAAGTTAGAACAAAACTCATTAGATATTGAAAAGCACATATTACCCGTGGCTGGTACACGCGAGGCACTGTTTGCCTTTGCTCAAGCAGTGATTAACCCCGAGATAAGTCAGCCACTAGTATTAATGCCTAACCCGTTTTACCAGATTTACGAAGGCGCAACCTTTTTGGCCGGTGCTGAGCCTTATTATTACGATACGACTACAGAAAATGACTATCTGCCTGATTTTGACGCTATTTCAGAAGATGTCTGGAAACGTTGCCAATTACTGTATATCTGCTCACCGGGTAACCCAACCGGTGCAGTCATCAGTAAAGAAACACTGCAGTCATTGATTAAAAAGGCTAAACAGTTTGATTTCATCATTGCTTCTGACGAGTGTTATTCAGAATTATATTATGATGAATCCAGCCCACCGACTGGCCTGCTAGAAGCATCCCAAGAAATGGGTAATACCGATTACTCTCATTGCGTGGTGTTTCATAGCCTATCAAAACGCTCTAATTTACCCGGCTTACGCTCTGGATTTGTTGCCGGTGATGCCGATGTATTGGCCAATTTCCTCAAATATCGTACCTATCATGGTTGTGCTTTACCCCCTACGCACCAGATTGCTAGCATAGCGGCCTGGGGTGATGAAAAGCACGTCAAACATAACCGTACACTTTATAAAGAGAAATTTAAGTCTGTTCTCGATATACTACAGCCCGTTATTGATGCACAGATGCCAGATGCGTCATTCTATCTCTGGCTGAAAACACCTATTTGTGAACAGGAGTTCGCCAAACAGCTGTTTGCAACACAAAACATCACCGTGTTACCAGGCTCATACCTGTCACGTGAAAACAATGGATTTAATCCCGGTGCCGGACATGTACGTATGGCACTGGTCGCTCCTCTCGATGAATGCATCGAAGCAGCTAAACGAATTAAACAATTTATAGAGACCTTTGCATGATTAAGGTGCGAAAGAAAAATGAGATAAAATTGCTCTGATTGAGGCAGGAAACGCACTTAATAGCTAGCTATTAACAAGTTTTCTAACGAAAAGCAGGGGAATTTTAATCATTTTTATTCGTGAATGAATCGTGCAAGGGTCTCTTTTGAATCACTTAATTAATGACTTAATGCGCTCTTGCCTAACCGCAACAACGCTTTAAAAACCGGAGAATATGATGGAAGACATCAAAAAAATTATCGAAGAAGCGTTTGAACGTCGCGCTGACATCACACCACGTAATGCCGAAGCGCATGTTATTGATGCAGTAAACACTGTTATCGGCATGTTAGATTCAGGTGAACAACGTGTTGCTGAAAAGAAAGATGGCGACTGGGTAACAAACGAATGGTTAAAGAAAGCCGTTCTATTGTCTTTCCGCATTAACGATAACGACTTTATCAAAGGTGGTTTCACTAACTACTACGATAAATGCCCATCAAAATTTGCAGACATGAACTCAAAAGACTTCCGTGAAACAGGTGTACGTGTTGTACCACCTGCAACGGCTCGTTTCGGTTCATACATCGGTTCTGGCACTGTATTAATGCCATCTTACGTAAACATCGGTGCTTTTGTAGATTCAGGTACGATGGTTGATACTTGGGCAACTGTTGGTTCATGCGCACAAATCGGTAAAAACGTTCACCTTTCTGGTGGTGTTGGTATCGGTGGTGTTTTAGAACCATTACAAGCAACTCCAACAATCATCGAAGACAACTGCTTCATCGGTGCTCGTTCAGAAGTTGTTGAAGGCGTAATCGTTGAAGAAGGTTCTGTTATCTCAATGGGTGTTTACATTGGTCAGAGCACAAAAATATTTAACCGTGCAACAGGCGAAGTAACTTACGGCCGAATCCCTAAAGGTTCAGTTGTTGTTTCTGGTAACTTGCCATCTAAAGACGGTACTTACAGC
>JAUVDT010000035.1 GCA_030595185.1 Gammaproteobacteria bacterium | reverse complement strand
TCAGATAGAAGTTTGGGTAATGAGGTTGTTATAACAAACGCTATAACGAATGAAACTTATTTCGAGAATTTAACAGTTAGTGGGTCAATGAATGGGGCCGTTAGATATACAACTTGTGTTATGGGCGCTATTGATAATTTTGATGGCGGCGCAAAAAACATTCAAAAAACACGGAATATTAAAAAAACCGGAAACCGAACCAAAAAATTAAAAGATTGTGATACATATATGAATTAAGATACATATAAACAGATAAATGTTGGTGATAAATTACTTAATATAATAAGATGTAGGGGGACATATGAAATAACTAATTATACTGGTTCCTCCACTCTTGCAATAGATTTAGTTGGTGGACATGTAAAAATAGCAAGTTCATGTGTTTCTGGTATGATTACTGTTGCTGGGTTAGTTCGTCTTATAGATGAATCTGGCGCCGGGTGTATGGTAATTGATGGTACTTTAACTGAAACTGGTATCACCGACCACGTTTTTGATGAAGATATAACAGAACATTCATCTGTTAATTCGTTTGGATTGAGTGTCCAGAAAACTTTAGGTCTTCTTGATGAGAATTCAGCTATTGATCAACAAGTATATAACACTGACCACAGATTGACTTCAGCTAGGAAGAGAACATACTCAAACAAGTTATCTGTAGGAACTGACAGTGACGTTCTTGCAACTTACACTATTACCGCGACGTGGTCGGGCCAAGAATTAACATCTTATAAAATGGTGAGGGTATAGTATGAGCCTTGCATTAGCCACACGTGGAATAATATGTACTGAGGGTGGAGATGGTACTGGTCCTGGTGATGATGTTCCAGTACCGGTGTGTGATCCCGAACCAACATCAGTTGAAGTAGGAATGCTTTTTATTGATGCTGATGATTTAGATGTTGAACAAATAGAACCAGTTTTCGGTCAGGAATTATTACCTAACAGAATAGAAGCAGCAGAAGTATTACCTACGTTAAATACTTATTCATTACCAATAAATTTATAAGGGGATATAAAAATGATTAGACTTTCTTTTGTTGTTGATAATATAAGCACAGTTTTACAGGTGTATAACCAAATAAGGATACAACGTGGTGATGCTGTAGGTGGGCCATTTACAACTGTTTCTGGTTTGGGCCCTATAGATTTAAATTCAGGACAAACTAGTTATATGGTCATAGATGAGCACGGAACAGCCTCTGATTGGTATCAGTCGCAATATTATTCAACATCAACGGGCGGTCAAAGTTCTTGGTCAGACCCTGTTTTAGGTGATGTTGGTGACTTGTTTTATAATCCGTTATACCCAGACGAAGTGAATTACGGTACCTCACAAAAATTAGTAATAGACAGAATAAGAAAGCTTATAGGGGATCCGATTGGTTTAAACAGAGAATATGGTGAGGACGCAGCTTCCTCTATACATCCTGATGGTAAGACATATGAAATGGATGAAAAGGGTTACCCTGTGAGTGTTTTTATGAATGGGCAATCTTATAATGATAGTACAAATCCGACTGTGAACGGGTACAGATATTTAATTTTTAATGATTTCATTGACACTACAAGCGTGGTGTGTTCCGGAACAAAGACAATAGAGTATGGAGTTGATATTTGGGCGTATACATTCCGCTGGTCTGATAGACAACTGGCTGAGGCCTACGATTCCTGCCCGCCGCCTCCGGGACTCTCGACGGCGACTGCAAGCGCTGAGTCGTATATGCTGTATACTGCGATCACTTTGTTGGGTTCAGAAAATTTCCATGATGCAATTGAGGATGGAAGCGATGTGAGTGACGAGGGATCGCGCTACTCGCCTGCGCCGGGATTTTCCTTTAGAAAAACATTAATAGATGATCTAAATAAAAAATTGGATGATGTAGTTAAGTCGTTGATTTTAGGAGGCATTTCCGGAATTCGTTTGGATTAGAGTATAACTATGTCAAAAAAATTAACTTTAGAATTTATAGGAAAAGAATTTGAAAAAGAAGGTTATATTTTATTAACCAAAGTGTATAAGGACAACAAACAAAAACTGGATTATATTTGTCCCAAAGGACATACACATAGTATTAGTTGGGATAGTTGGAAATCTGGCAGCAGATGTGCGTATTGTGCGGGAGTGGTAAAGAAAGATATAGAATTTGTTAGATTAGCATTTAAAAATGAGGGTTATACTCTTTTAACTAATGAATATATAAATTCTAACCAAAAGCTAAAGTATGTTTGTCCAAAAGGTCATAAGCATAGTATTAGTTGGCATAATTGGTACTACCAAGGTAGTAGATGTTGGTATTGTTTTGGAACCCATAGAGAATTATTTAGAGTTGTGGTTAAAATGTTTGAAAAAGAAGATTATATTCTTTTAAGTACAAAATATAAGAATGCTCGTACTAAATTAGATTATATTTGTTCAGAAGGCCACAGACATTCCATAACGCTTAGTGATTGGAAGGGCGGCCATCGCTGCCCAACATGTCACGCCATTAGATTAAGTACAAGTAGATTGGGTCAGAATAACCCAGCCTGGAAAGGTGGTATTTCTTGTGACCCTTATTGTGACGCTTGGATTGATAAGGAATACAAGGAATCAATAAGAGAAAGGGATAATCACACTTGTCAAAACCCAGATTGTTGGAAAAAAGATGGCAGAGCAAGTGAATTAAGTATTCATCACGTTGATTACAATAAAAAATCATGTGGTCCAGAAAATTTAATAACACTTTGTAGAAGTTGTAACAGCAGAGCCAATAAAGATCGTAAATGGCATAAGTCGTGGTATCAAGCTATTTTGAGTAGAAGATATGGTTATAAATACGAGTCTTCAAAAACTGTTGGGAGATAACTAATGCGCAATAGAATAAGTAAACGTGTTAAGGAAAAACACCAGAAAGCTATCCGAAATGTTGTTAAAGGGTTGAGCAGAAGGGTTGAGGTTTACAAGCAGTCCCAGAAGTTAATTTGCCCCAACTGCAATTATGACAAATTTACTGATAGTTCCACTGGTAAATGTAAATACACACCTGTCCAAGCGATAGTTAAACAACAGGAATGGGAAGCAGCTGGGAATGTAACAGTTAGATATAAATATTTCTTAAAGGGCAGATGTCCTGTTTGTAATGGACGTGGTTACCTTGAAACTACCAGAAAGACATGGATTGACGCTTTAGTTACATGGGATCCAAGTGCGCGTGGTTATGGTAATAGTATAACATATGGCCCAGCTGGTGCGGAGGGCTCAACAATAGTTGCTCTAAAGACTAACCCAAAACATTTTGATCTCTTTAAAAATAGTACAAAAATAGTGGTTGATGGTATAGACTGTAAAATGTCAAAACCACCATTATTAAGGGGGTTAGGTGCACAGGCAATTCTTGTAATCACAGCATTTACAACACTAAAACAATCAATAGATAGTAATGAGATTATCAAGGATTACACATAATGACAACGGTAGTAAATAAAGTAAAAAAAAGTGTTAAATCTTACAATGAAGTATTAATAGAATCTTTTGGTGATGATATAGAATCAACTTATATTCCACAAATAAAAGAATTAATAATGGCAGATTATGATTCGGAGTTAGTAGATGTAGTTACAAATCGTAAAAGTAAAACTAATCCATTATTTTATAGAGAAGAATTTGAAGTCGCGCTTAATGAGTTTGAATATATAGTGCAGAATAAAGATTACATAACATTAATAATTCCAGATGTAGATAATTTTCCGTGGTCAAAAGGTAAATTAAAAATTATATTAAATATTTTAGAAGGAACCTCGGGAATTTATGTGGAAGTAACTGAAGAACAATATATACAGATGTATAGTAAAAGACCACTTAGTGTAGAACCATATGATAAGACTGTCCCACGAAAAGAAAGAATTTATCTATTAAGATATACATCAAAAGTACAACGTAGAGAGAAAGAAGTTTTCAACAGACGGGTATTAGTAAGATATCCTTTTTCAAATTTTCCACCTATAGAATTATTTGAGCCTACTGTTAAGTTTGTAGAATCAAATTTTAAAATTTGGTTAGCTGATTCTATGACGAATACTACAAAAGAATATTCTAAAAAAGGAGTGCACTAAATGAGTTACGAAATGCGACAATTAAGAAAGGAAGATCTAAGCCTCTACTATTATATAAGACACATAGCAATGTTAGATTTTATTGAGAGTGAAGAATTAGCTGTTTTAAATAGGTTAGAATTACATGAGGCTTGTGAGGATGATGTTCGTATTTATGAAGCTCTGACTGAATGGTGTGGTGTAGATGGTGTAGACCCCAACCCGACTGAGAGAGGTAGAGGGTGGGTGTATCTAGATTGTTCTACTGTTTCTGGAACAAATCAGTGTTCTCCGTACACACTTGTATCGGGTACAGACACAATCGATGAGGGTATTTTTGGAATCGCCGAGCAATCAAATACAGTAAAAGTATATGATGTTAACTTACAGGAAATACCTGATACTGATTATATGGTTGATTATATAGATGGGCGTATTATTATCTCTGACCCAAATATACCAACACCAGTATATATTGATTACGACTGGTATTATGTAAGTGTAGTTGATGAGTGGGCAGCAATAGAAGCAGCAAATCCACCAGTTATTGTGATAGATGTACATGGTACTGATAAAACAGGTTATCAACTTGGCGCCGGGAAGAAAGCTACACGTAAAGTTGATTTACATATATTTAGTTCAAATCCGGCCGAAAGAAATGATATTGTAGAAACTTTATATGATTCTTTATATAACAATAGTTGTCCAATATATAATTTTCCACAAGGAACTATGCTAGAATATGATGGAACATGGTATGGTAGAAAAAATACTACTGATAAATTAGCTTCTCTATTTAACCCAGTAACAAGTACAGATGTAATTGGAAATTTAATATTTAATAATGTAGTTTCTAGAAATATCAGTTTGCCTTTAGTTATGACTAGGGATCGTAATGAGATTATGTTGAGCGATTTGAATGCATATAGATCTAAAATTAGTTTTGATTTAGTGTCTTATACGGGAATGTAAAATAATACTTGACAAATAGAAATTAGTGATTATATTGTATATAGAGGTGATTTATGTCAAAAAAACATACAATAGAATATGTAAAACAGTCGTTTGAAGCGGAAGGATATAGTTTAGTTAGCAAAGAATATAAAGATTCCCATGCAAAGTTAATTTCAATTTGTCCAAACGGCCATGAATATAGCGTTAGTTTTACCAAATGGTTATCAGGTAGAAGATGTTTGTGTGGAAGAGGTAAACAAAGATTAACTATTGAGTTTATTAAAAAAGAATTTGAAAAACGTGGTTATACATTATTATCAAAAGAATATAAGCATAATGAAAAATTAAAGTATATTTGTCCAGAAGGACATAAACATGAAATAAGATGGGATCATTTTCAGAGTGGACATGGGTGCCCTTATTGTGCAGGCAGACCTATTATTACTATTGCGGATGTAAAAAAATCTTTTGAGTCAGAAGGTTATACACTTTTGTCTAAAGAATATATTAATAGTTATACAAAATTGGAGTATATATGTTCTGAGGGTCATAAATACTCCACGGCTTGGCGTTTTTGGAAAAAAGGACATAGATGCCCGGAATGTGCAAATAATATTAGAAAAACAATAGATTTTATTAGATCTGAGTTTGAAAAGTCCGGGTACAAAGTATTGACTGAGAATTATATTAATCATCATCAAAAATTACATACTATATGCCCAGAAGGACATGATTATTATGTATCATGGAGTAATTGGCAGCAACACGGAGGCAGTTGCCCTAAGTGCAAAGAATGGGGAACCTCGCAGCAAGAGTTATTAATAACTGATTTTGTAAAAACACTTTGTGATGATATTATTGAACATGATAGGACATTAATAAAACCACTCGAACTAGACATAATAATACCAGACAAAAAGATAGCCATAGAATATTGTGGTTTATATTGGCACTCTGAGTTGTTTGGGAAAGATAAAAAGTATCATCTTAATAAATTAATTAAATGTGAGGAAAAAGGGTACAGGCTAATAACCATTTTTGAAGATGAATTAGTTTTTAAAAAAGATATTCTTTTTTCAAGATTAAAAAATTTATTAACTACTTACGCATCAGATACGATTTATGCCAGAAAATGTAAAATAAAAGAGATAAATGCAGAACAAGTGGGTGTATTTTGTAATTGTAATCATACTCAAGGGTATGGTTCTGGAGCGAAGATAAAATTGGGTGCTTTTTATAAAGATGAATTAGTTTCAATAATGACTTTTTCAAAACCATCAATAGCTAAAAGATATAGAGATACTACAGGTTTAGTTTGGGAACTACATAGATTTTGTTCAAAAATAAATTACAGAATAGTAGGAATTGCGTCTAAATTATTAAAACATTTTGAAAGAAATTATGAATGGAATAATATTTTTTCATATGCTGATCGTAGATGGTCAGATGGTAATGTTTATAATCAATTAGGATTTAGATTTAGTGGTTATGTTAGCCCAAGTTATTGGTATATAAAAGGCCAAAATAGATTACGCAAGATTAAGGATGAATTGAAAGATAAAACTGAATGGGAAATTAGAAAATCACAAGGTCTAAATAGAATTTGGGATTGTGGAAATATAAGATTTGATAAAGACAACGTAATAAACTAACCTCTTTAATTAATAGAGAGTTAAATTTTATATAAAAAATTTAAGGGAAAGGATTATTGTTGTTAGATCGCCTCAATTTAATAACAATAAATGATTCATTATTTTTGTTTTACCAACCTGATTATAGTTTTAAATAGATAATGAAGATATAGGAGGATTGAGATATTATGGCTAGAAATAGAATAATTTACGCTTCTCAAAGCGTATGGTCACAGGAATAATAGGCCCTTCATAGCAGTAATGTTATGTCGAAACTCCTTTAATTGCTGGAATCCCCAAACGAATAATGTCGTGGGCAATCAGCAGCGAAGCCTTGAAAAAGGAACGTTCAACGACTATTGCGTAAGCAAGTAGGGTTCAAGTGAACCCGAAACGGGGAGGATCCCACGAGGATCTTGATATAGTCTAATCTTATAGGAAACTATAAGCAGCCTTCGGGCGGTATAGAATTAACGATTCTATATGAATATAAATGGTAATGGAGAAGTCCTGTATCGAGTTCAATCTCTTGGAAGTACCACAACGTTCACCTCCGAAGATATTTTTGAAATAGGTCACTTGGATATCATTGATGTTGTTGATGATTTACCAGCAGTTGCAGTGACCTTGAATACAAATGACTTTGGAGATGTAAGAACGTTTGCAGCGTTGGCACAGGTTAAAGCTGCCAAAATTGATATGGACACAACTGCTACTGACAGTAATGCTAATTTGGTTGTTGTTAGTGGTTCACAGCTAGTAGAAACCAGTACATTTCTACATGGTGTGAGTGTTTCTGACTTTGCAATTGTTTGTGGTAATTTACCAGGTGTTTCAATGTGGGCGCCTGTTCAAGACGAATGTTCTCTTGGTACGTTAGATTCAAACATAGACCAAACCTTGTTTATGGATGAGGTGTATGTTAATAGTTTAGAATTTGGTTATTCTACTGGTGCTAATGCTACTGAAAATTACGGCGCTGAGACTGACCAGAAGATGTGGCTTTTGAATGATGGTCGTTTTGTTAATTATGATGAATATGTACTGGATGGTACTGATGCGTCTAATGGTTATGTTACATTGACTCTAGGAGCAGGGACAGTGGTTACGCTTAGTAATGGTAACTTGGGGTTTTTGAGGAAATCTGAAGATGGTTCCCCAGCCGCTACCTGGTATGACGCTGGCACTGATGATGCTACTAATGTTAAAATTGTTGGTGGTGTTTCAGCTGTAGCTACCACGTTTATTTATGATGATTCTAATCACAGATTGCACTTCCCTACAGGGTCGTCTTTTGTAGCCACTGATGTTGTTAGTGTAGTTTATGCTGCGGACGCTTATTGTACTGGAACTACTGGTAGATATATGACAGTATTGGATTCTGTAGACAGACCAGATATGCTTGGTGCTGTTAGGCAGGGCCAGGTCGAAATTTTTATAGTGGATCCTGATAATCCAGGAACCTATAATAATCTATTGGCTTGGAGACTCACTGCTTGTACTGTTTCTGCAGATCTAACCAGAGAGGCCCTTACTGAAATAGGCCATTTGGGACCATATGATAGGCCGCTTACATTACCTATTCCACTTACAGTAACTGTTGATTCAACAGCTGGTGATATGGAATATTGGGCCAGACTTTCAGGTCAGCTCACTGAGTTTGACGCTAAAACGCTTGATGATATAGATCTTTCTGACTTGATGGCTAAAGAAAATCTAGTATTGGTTGTTAAGGTATATGCGCAAACAGATGAGGAAGCTGGTGGAACTGCTGCGAACCGTGTGTTGGCGACTAATTCAGTGCTGATTGGTCAGAGTTATTTTAGCGACGGTGTTGAAGGTACATATACTGTAGCAGGTGAGAAGGAATACCCATTGAAGACTATCATTATTGAGCATTTGAAAATAACTGATGAAGCTTATTCTTTGGATATGGGAGCTAATGCTACTCAGACATTTGGTTTTAGATCTACTAATGACCTTTATGTTGTTAAGGGTGATGTTTCTATTGGAAACATTACGGGCGAGTTTAAGGTACGTAGGAACGCTTAATAATATTTGAAATTTTTAAGATAGATAGGTACTAAATGTGCCTATCTATCTTAGTCTAAGGAGGGATTACGGGTAATGGCAGTGGAAAATAAACACACACAAAAAATTAAATCTATGGTTAAGTCTGAGGTTACACATATGTTTGAGCAAGCTTTAGATTTTGTACAGGTAGCTTGTCCTGAACCTCATTTTAAACCTTTAAGATCAAAGATTCTTAGAGTTGGGAATAATTGTATTAGGAGTATACATAAAGAATTGGACGAACATTATGATGTTTTGTATAGGGCATCTTCTGAAGATATAATAGAAATTCAACAGAAGAAGTAAGAAAAGGTATTTATTAAAATATAAGAAAAGGTAACGGAGGATTAGAAAATGGTTAAAAGTAAGGAAGATAAAAAAGAAGAAATTGTTGAACAAAAAAGATTTTTTTTAGGATCTGATGAGAAGACTAAATATTTTATAGCACCACCCAATGCTAGTGATATAAGAGAAGCAGATTGGCAGTATAGTAGAATTTATACAAAGTCATTGACTGAGGGTATTACTACTAGTGCTGAAATGATGGATATTTTACGCCGGCGTGGAATAGTTGGACCTGAGTTTGAACAAAGGGCAGCAGAACTTACTACTGGCTTAAATGAAAAGATTTTGGCTTTAGATAATTCTGATAGTTTAGATGAAAAAAGAGATCTTGCTGTAGAAGTTGCTGAGTGTCGTGATGAATTATTTCAATGGAACCAACGTTTAAATGGACCAATGGCTAACACCTGCGAACAATTAGCAGATGACTCTAGATTAGAATATTTAACTTCTTGTATGATAGTTGACGAAGACAATAACCGTATTTGGGAAATATACGATGAATATATTCATGATAAAGATCAAACTTTGTCATTGAAATCACGATTTGAAGTTATGTTATACTTACAAGGACTTGAGCCAGATTTTCTTGAAAAAACACCTGAAGCAATGGCTATGAAAGAAGTCGAAGCTGATATATTAGGTAAGGCAGCTGAAGCAGCCAAAGCTTTAGAAGCTATACAGGAAGAGCAAAATAAAATTGAAGAAAAAGAAGAAACTTCTGTAAAGAAAGTTGTTAAAAAAAAGCCTGGCAGGAAAAGAAAATCCGAAAAGCCCGAGTAATCAATTATGGTACTAATAGATGAAGAAGCCGAACGGTATTTAAATCAAATTTTTATCGGCCGGAGATTAATTTATATAGATGAAAAGTTGTTTTTATTTAAACAACCAGATAACTATATAAAGGCTCAGGCCGATTTAATATATAATAGTACATATAATGATGCTGTAGAAAGTGGTATGCTTCCGGTTGATGAACTGGAGGAAATACTTGAAGAACGACATATAATTTCAGATAAAGAACAAAAAGAGCTTGAAGGATTAAAATCACAGTTATATGCACAACAGATTTTATTAGGTAAAACTACTAAAATTCAGGCTAATCAAGATCGTATAAAAGGAATTATAAATAGACTTAAAAAAGAAATATCAGGGATAGAATCAAAAAAACTTTCCAAATTAGCCATGTCAGCTGAGAGTAAAGCAGCGGAAGAAAAGGCTTTATATTTATGCTGGGCTTGTACTTATGTAAAAATAAATAATGATTATAAATTATATTGGAAAAATTTTGATGATTTATTAAAAGAATATAATCTAGAATTAAGAAATAAAATTTTAATTAAATTTTTACAATTTAAAGCAGGAGTATCTACCGAAACAATTAGATTTTTAGCTAGACATAGTTTATGGAGAATAAGATATGTAACTAGTCAAAAGGTGTCGGATCCATTGTTTGGTGTTCCGACATCACAATATACAAACGATATGATGAATTTGGCTTATTGGTCTAATTTCTACCAAAATATATATGAAATGATGCCGAAAGATAGGCCGACTGATTTAATCATAGAGGATGATGATGCCTTAGATGCTTATATGAAGTCGTATTACGAGGAAAGGAATAGAGAGGACATAGCAGAAAGATCTAAGCATCAAACACAACAAAATAGAGGTACATTATCCGCGTTTGATAAAGAAGAAGTTATAGTGACTCGTTCAAATGAGTTATATGAAGATATAAAATATGATAAGCCAAGAGAAGCTCAAAGAATTAAAGGAAGAGCCGATATAAAAAAGAAGACCAAACGGAAACGATAGGTTAGGAATTTAGGATTGGTATAGGTTGTGTTTAGTTTTATACTACTTATGGGAGGTGCAGCTTGGCAGAGTTTACAGTTAATCATAAGATTATATCAGAAGTTGGCGCAAAAACATCAGGTTCATCTAGACCTGTTGGTAAATCTAATGATACCGCGATTGTACGTGGTATATCTAAAGCTTTAGAAAAAACACTTAAAAGTCTATCCAACACCTTATCTAAAAAAATAGCCGATGATTTAGGTAAAACACTCGTTTCTCATTTGAGACGTTCAGGCACAACCTCGTCCAAAATAGATATAAAAACAGAAGCTAAAAATTTATCTAAACAGGTAGCCAAAGATATATCAAATAGTTTAGTCAACACTTTATCCAAACAATATATAGGTGGTAGAAGTTCTACACCAAATGACCCCTCCAAAGCCATGAATTCATTCATGCGCAATCTTGATAAACATATAGAAGCGGGGTTAGGTAAAATAAATACCTCTCTTCAAACGAAAACTGGCGGAAAGGTACAACTTGACCCGGCGTCAACTAAGGATTTATCAAAAACATTAGCTAATATCATTGGAAATACTATTTCTAAAGCAATACCTAAAGAAACAGGAACTACTGTAAGGGAATTGGGCAGTATTTCTAAAACATTAGCATCTGCTGTAAAAGAAATAAGAGAGTTGGTTAAATCTATTCAAGGTATGAAGAAATCAGGCGGAGGAATAGATGTTTCAGAAATACCAAAAGTAGTTGAAAATTTTAGAAAATTAAGTATTGAAGCTAGTAAATTACCATCTGATTTTAATAAGTTAAGAGAATCTACAAAAAAATTAGTTGGTGAACAAAAACAAATTTTAGAGGAAACTAATAAAGCAATAAGTAATGCTAAGAAGGAAATTAGTTCTACTGTAAGAATTGCAAAGGAATCACCTACTAAATTTTTACCTAGTGCTAACGTTGCAAAGAAAGAAGCAAGTGAAATTATAACTCAAATTAAAAATGAGTTGGGCAAAACAGTTAAGAAATTAAGTGTTGATGTTGAAATAAAAGGATTTGAGAACAACAAAATAAAACAACTTGAGTCAGTTGCCACTAAGTTAGATAAAACTTTTGATAAAGCTGAGAAAACTGCAGCCAAATTTGACAACGCTGCTGATAAAATAAGTAAAACACCACAATTACCTTCTAATTTACCTACTAAGAAAACACAAACACCAGTAACAACAACTATATCTAAAGATTTTTACAAATCACTTGATGCACTAGATAAGCGCTTTGGTGAAATAGTAAAAAAGTGGGGAAATGATTTAGCTACCGAGGCTGATAAATTTGCTGTTTCTGATAGTACTGCCAAAACTATAGAAGATTTAAGTTCTTTTTTAGATCAGTTTAGGAAAGCCTTTAAAAGTGCAGATATACCTGTGTTAAAAGAAGTAACCGCTAAAACAATAGCGACAGGAAAACCAGTAATAGGAAGCGATACAGAAAGACTGTTAGGTGAGTTTAGAAAAATACTTATTAAGATGTCTGACACTTCTTCCGCTGTTCCTGTTGACCTTAAGAAAGATTTTTCTGATAGCATGGAAAGCATCGGCAAAAAAATAGAATCTGGTGTAAAGGATGGTATTAAAGAAGGGTTTAAAGAATCACAACCACAATTTGCTAGATCACCAGGTCAAATTGAGCAAATTAAAAATATACAAAAAGTGACTTCACAGATAAGGGGTCCTTTTAGAACATCACAATACCCACAAATAGCTATTCCACCTACCACAAAAGATGTGACTTTGGATATGCCGGGCGCTTATGGTAAAGAAGGTACAAAAGTAAGGCAGGCTGTTCAGCAACGTATTTCTGGTTTAGCTTCTTCACTTAAGTCACTCCAAGACTCAATGGTAACTATTTTAGATAAAGAATTCAAAGAAGCAGGAAAAGGGTGGGAGGTTGTAAAGGATTCTACACAGCAAAATGTACAAGATTTTTTCAAGATAGTAACTTCTGGTAACTTAAAAACAGCCGGCAAACAATTCGCTTTCGATGTAGCTAATGTATCTGGAATAAAACGAGAACTAACTAAACGTGGAGTAACCACTAAAGTTACTTCATCAACCGCAGCAGTTAAAGAATTAAAGGCAGCTTTAATAGACGAATCTGTTCAGAAAGCTAGAGGAGAGTTTTTAGAAAAGATAGCTCAATGGATTAAAACCAAAACAAAAGAAGAGATATCTGTTTGGGAAGGTTTAGGTGATGTCAAAGGTAGGCTCACAGAAGTTAAAGAACTAGATGTTAAAAGTAAAGGTGTTTTGCCTGGGAAAGAAATAGTTAAATCACTTAAGGCAAGATTAAATAAACAACAAATTGAAGAAGTATTTAAAAAAACATTTGCATCAGTAGAAGCAGAAAGATTTATGAAACAACCAGGTACTGACTCTGCTACAGGTGGTAGACGATCTCCTTTAGTTAGAACTGTTAGTATTCCGGCAGCCAGATTAACCAAAACCGGAGCAACAGTGTTTGAAACAGCAAGAGGTAGTCAAAGAGCTTTACCTCAATTTGCAGTTTTTAAAACAGGTTTTGAGCGTATTTATAGTTTACTTGAAAAACAACAATCGTTAGTATATGATAAAGGTTTTGCGGAAAAAATACAAAAAGTTGGTGTAAGACCTACAGGTCCAGATTTAAAAAAGGCTAACGAACTAGCAAAAGAAATGTTAAAAGATTTCGCAGGAGCAGGTGTAGGTAATGTTGAGGAGATTAGAAAGCATCTCCAAAAAGCATCTAAAATTAAAGCTACTGAGTTGGCACCCAAAGCCAAACTTGATTTTGGTAAAAAAATAGAGTCAGCTTTAAAGATAGATGAATTAAGTAGCAACATGGATAGTTTTATAAAAGCTATTGAAGAAGCAGGTCTTTCAGCTTTTGATATAGTGAAAGCTATGGATAAATTAGAATTTCAAAATATATATGATATATTACAAAAAGTTTTAACTACAGGATTGGAACCTTTACAGGCTTTAGGAAAAAGTCCCCAATTTGATAAAACTATTAGAGATCTTGAAACAGCCATTCAACAAACTGTTCAGACGCTACCACTAATAGAGCCAGGCCGACCACGAAGAGCTCTTCATCAAGAAAATGTTTTAAATCTTTTATCACGCACTACAGGTCCTTTTGTGGGTGAAAAACCTTTGGCCCCCGAAAAGCAAACAGAATTTATTAAAGATTTAAATATAAGATTTAATGAGATGATTCGGGATGCAGGTGCAACTGGTGAACAGATTCTTAAGAAGGGTATGAGAACTGTTTCTACATTAGGTATACCGGAAGCTCAAGCCAGTAAGGTACAGTTTTTTAGACCAGGTACTACTGCTCCGTCAGAGAAGTTTCTATCAGCGTTAGATGCTGTTTCTACAAAAATGTATACCGATATTCTTCCTGAGATGGCTCCGTTTGGATCGCAGTTTACACAGTTTGGTAGAAATATAGCTAATGTTACTAATGCATTAACATCTTCCAAAAACGAGATAGATAAATTTACTAAAGGGTTTGGAGCTACTGCTGTTGAAGGTTTTGGTACTGAATTTCCAGCTCTTAGAACTCAGAGAGAATCAAGTTTAATTGCCGGCGGAAGATTAGGTTCAACTGGGTATGGTTTTAATGTTATGACAGAGTTGCGTCATACAGCAGGTACTTTTGAAGATCAGATATTAGTTTCTGGTAAAATGGCGGAAGCACTAACTTCCATAGTTAAGAACATAGTTAAACCTAGTGCTGGCGGAAGATTACTAAGGGGTGATGTAGCCGGCGCAGAATCAATAGAAGATATACGAGAAGGTGTAGTAAGTGATGTAGCAATAAATAAAGTTTTTCAAGAATTTCAAAAAGTATTAGGTGTACCTCAAAAATATCAAGGACAAGCAGACAGAGCTTTTTTAGATGAAGTTAAAAAATCAATAACAGTTGTAAGAGGTGAAGAAGTAGAGGTTCAGCAAGCGAGATTGACAGAGGTATTTTTAAACTTTTTTGGTAGAAAACTTACAACAAGGTATGGTTCCAAAGGTGTTTCAGTTACTCCTAAAGGTTTAGACGAATCTATAGGTGCAGATATAGCCAAGGCTATTCAGGCATTCCCTAAAGCAAAAGTTAAAGTATTAACAGAGGAAGAAAGAGGAAAGGCTGGTTTAGGTGTAGCTTTATTACCAAAAAGTATGGGTGAATTATTATCTGAGGTTATAGGTAAATATGAGGATCAACTAATAGCTAAAGATTTTGATGTAGCCAAACTACAAGATTCTTTATTACAATCTGGTAATAAGTTTATATTAGATTTGTTTAAAACAACTGGAGTAGTAACAGCTGAAGAAGCACTTGAGCAGTCCAAACTTTATGAAGAGATTGTAAGCGCATTAGACGCGTTAGGTTTTAATATTAAAAAAGATTTAGAAGGTATAAAGAGTATCCGTGGTCTTTTTAAAGCAGAAATAGGTGAAGAAGCACCTATGTTTAAAGAGAAACCAATAGATGTACGAATTAGTTCTTACGGTATAGGTAAGCGTGGTTTACAGCCTGAATTTTTAGAATCTATAATGAGTAACATTGCTGGTACAGGTCCAAGGGGTGTTACTACGTTAGCTACAAAAACACCAACAAAGGGTAAATTTGGCTATCCTGAGCTTTTAGGTACAGCAGGTCAAAAAGGTTTGTTATCCACAATTTCTGGTGAATTAGGTTTTGAAACTATAGGTAAACGTGAAGATATAGAACAGATGTTATTTGAACGTTTTAAGATTTCAGGTAAAGATCCAGATACTGCAAAGATAATGGCTAAAAGGGGAGCAGCTTTAGAGGCTCTGTCTAACTATTATACAACTATTATAGATGAAACTGGGAAAATGCAAAAAAGCATTGTCGGGGAAAAGTTTGTATCTATAGTAGAGGAGCCAGGTCAATTTGCTCCAACAACAGCTTCTGATATAAGAAGAAAAGAATCAGGTGTTAAAATAGATGTTCCTGTCTTTGCAGCTTATTCTACTGTTTTTGGAGAGTCCTCTAAGATGATGGAGGAGATAGGAAAAGGGTCTACTTTTGCTGCTAAAAAACACTGGGAGTTTATAAAAGCATTACAATTTACTAACGATCAAGCTAAAGATTTACAGACCAGACTTTCAGATTATTTAGAAGAGGTAGATTTATTAGCTGTAAAATCGTTTGATCAAGCTACCGGTATTCTTGCAGAGCAAGGGGACAAGTTAGATCCCAAAAGTTTAGCTGACACCATATTTGATGTAAAGAAATTTCCAAAACCATTCTTATTACAAATTCCAAAAGCCACAGGAAAAGCAGGTGAAAAGGAACCTTTTTATGTTCCGTCTCCAATAGCTAGAGGTACGTTTGCTGAAGAGTTAATAGCTGGTGAGCGTGGTTTTGATGTTTTAGCTAGACGAATTCAGCATGTTATAAATATGGCTAAAGAAGCAGATGAATTACTACAACGTCCTGCTGAATTGCAAAGTGAAATCGAAAAGTTAGAAGCAGAGATGAGTAATCTTGTAATGACTGGTAAGTCTGCTGAGTCACAAGATGTAGGTAGGGTTTTAGAAAGTAAAAAAACAGATTTAGATAGAATACTTAGTGGAAGTGGTGCTTTTTCTACTACTGTAAAAGCTAAAGTATTAGATAAAATTACGGAATTAGTTAAAAAATCTAGACAAAGCACCAACGTTGATGAGGTTAAGGAAATTTTAAATACTCTAGCTAGTAGTTTATCTACATTTGAAGCACCAGCGGAAGCATTTAGGGTGAAAGGAATTGGCGCTGCTGAAATATCAGCAGGTGTACGGCAGATAACACCGGTTTCTTCAGAGCTAGAAAATTTAGGAGCGTTTTTAGAAAAAGAAATCAAGGTTAAAGGTACTGCTCAAATACAAGCATACAAGAAGACTATTGGAAAAGCGTTTGATATGTTGGTAGGACAAAGTCCGCAAGCACAAACCTTTTTTGATAAAGTAGTTAAAGGTATATCAGAAATAAAGACTGGTCAAACACCAGAAAGCAGTGATTTACTGAAAGAGTTACAAGGGTCTTTAGCACAGGAAAAACGTTTTAGAGGTAAACCGTTATTACAGTCTTTAGAAGAAAAAAAACGATTAACAGAACCAGTAATAACAGCTACAAGAAGCAGACAAACTACGATAGACAGAGCTATTCAAAAAGGTGAGGGTGCAGCGGTAGCAGCTAAACTGGGAGTAGATATTGAGCAGGATCTACAAGCTCAGTATTTTAAGAAATTAGATAATTTACAAAAAGCAAAGATAGATTACTATAATGAGTTGGCCAGAGCAACTGTTGGTAAAGAGGGTGCAGTTGTTAGCACATTATTTTCTAAAACTATCCCCGGATTAATGCAAAAAGCTATTACCGCCACTGTGGATAGAACTGATGAATTAAATGAATTTAAAGAAAACCTAAGAAAAATATTTGAAGCTACTGATCCATCACTTATAGATTTGAGTGGTTTGGCAGGTGTTACTCAAGATATAAGTAAAATAGCATCGGAGCACTCCAAGAGAGTGACTCAACAAAAAAGAGCTGGACTACCTGTACTTAAACAACATGAAGTAGGTATTCCTATGAGGGCAGCAAAGAAACTTCCAGCTGAGTTTATTAAAAAATTTGCTATAATTCCTCCAAGTGAAAGAGGTGAAGAAGGTAGGATAGAAAGATTTGCTAAGCCTGTTAAGAAAAAAGGAACACTATTCGACCTATTAAGTTATATTGAAGATTTACAAGAAGTTACTGAGACTGGTAAATTTTCAGGAAAACCAATAGATATAGGTGAGTTAGGTCAAAAAATACAGGATCATATAGAAAAAGATTTATTTCCGTATGTTGAAGCTATACGCTACCCGTTCACAGGTGTGTCTTCTATAGTTCCATACGAAGCTAAATTACTTACAGGACGTTTGGGTAAAGAAGGGGAAAAGACTTTTGCTGTACCAGGCGCCCCTGATATGGATATTGCTGGTTTTAATAAGATTATAAATGAGTTAAGAGCTGTTGTAGAGACAGCTGGGGAGATGAGAGAGGCTGAATTTAAACGTGCAGATATAACTGGTACAACTGCAGATATGGCTAAAATAGCTGAATTTGGTAGTTTAATAGATCAACTTTCTCAAGTTATTTCTGAGGCTATTCCTAAATATGCAGCACATACAGCAAAGTTAGATTTTGATGGTGATCAAATAGTATTACATACTGCTAAAACTAAAGAAGCCAGAGAAGAAATAAAACGACACCACGACACCATAGTCAATTTTAATTCACAACTTGAAAAAGGCGTGCCTTTTGGTAAAACTACACAGGGAACATATAGAGATATTTTTACATCAGAAGCCCTTTTGTCACAACAACCAACTGGCCCAGCTATATTAGCTGAGTCAGCGGAAGCGTTTTATAAAAAATTTCCTAAAGAAAAAGGTTTTGAATTTCTTAAAAAACCGTTTCTAACTGAAGAAATGGAATTTTTAAAACCACCTGAAAAATTAAGTACATTGGCTATGGCTGGTCAAAGTATAACAAACATGTTGGAAGACATCATAGAGGAAACTATAAAAGGAGCAGAGCATGTACCTGAAGGTGTTGGAAAATTAGATAAAGATTTGGTGTTAGATGCTATAAAATTAGTACAATCTCCGTTTGAAACTATAGAAAAAGAAATTGAAAATATTTCAACAGGTGATTTTGGTCAACGTATAGATTTTGCTGGTGATATATTAGAGGCTATTCGTAAGTTAGATGCTGAATTAGGCTCCAAATTTACTGAAGAAATTGAAAAAGTAATGACCAGTAAACTGTTTGAGGAAAGATATAAAGATGCAATTACTGCTCAACTATTCAAAATACAAACAGGTATAGAGGTAGAGTCATTATATAGAATAAACAGAATAGCAGAATCTGATATAGGATTTGGTGGTGGTTTTATTGGAAAAGGCGGATTTAAATCAAGTGAACAGTTTAGACGAAAACATCCAGCTGATTTAGGTATAGTCGGTAAACAACCTGAGTTAGAATCACAAACACTTATAAATGAGTTAGTTAGATTTGGTATACAGAAAGGTATGGATGTAAAACATGCTGGTGAACGTCCAGTAGCTGGTGAAATGGTTAAACATTTAACAAAGGGCCCTAAAGGCGCAGCTGATTTATGGAAAAAAATTACTGATGACACTAAGTCTGATAAAAGTTATGATGAATTAGCAGATTTTCAAAAGGCAAATGAAAAAGCAATAAGATTAAGAACTGGCGCTTTGCCTACAGAACAAATTAGAACAGAATTAAAAAGTTTATATGAGGCAAGGGGAACTAAGTTTGATGCTGGTAAGTTGGCCGGAGCAGACAGGGAACAATTACAACAAGCTGTTGTAGACGCTGTTGGTCTAAAAAACTTTTTAGAGGATTTAGCTTTACAGATACAAACAGCAGCTATAGAAGGAACTATCAAAGAGCTTAAGAAAACTCCTCCAGCTAAGCGACCTAAAGGCGCTGGTGATGTTGAAGCTTATGCAAGAAAGACTGTTGCAGCTGAGATGGCAACTGAGGGTATAAATGTAAGGAAAAGAATTGCTATGCCGTCATTACCTTTATATTCTTTTAGACGTGAGCCTGATATAAGTAAACAACTTGCTTTATCTGAAAAAACACGTGGTGAGATACCTGTAAGTGGTTTTGAATTTAGAACTAAGAAACCAGCTGAAGTCAAAGCATTGATGACTAGTTACAGAGAAGCTAGAGCTACCACTATGAATTTACAGGAGGAACTACAAGAGGTTATAAAAGGCTCTTCTGGTGAAGCAGCTGCACAGATGATGCGTGGGTCTATAGAATTAATGCATGCTGAACAATCTGAGATAGAAGCTATAGTTAAAAAATTAAAAGCAGAAGGATTTGATGCATCAAGTATAAATAGAAATATAAGAAATTTGAAGGAAAGATTACTAACTGGTACTGATATTCCTAAAATAACAGCTGATATTTTAAAGACTTCTTCTAAAGCGCGATTGCCTAAAATGGAAAAATTGGCAGAGTTTGCAGGTTTACCAACCATGGGTAAAGAAGAGAAGTTTGAGATAGGTAGAGAACTGTTATCAGAATTTCATGTTGAAGGACTAAAAAGAGGTAAGGCGGGAGGGCTAGAAGCGGATGCCTTAGAAGAAGCAGCAGAAAAATTTGCTAACAGAATGGTCGAAAAAGCAGAAGTTTTATTTGAGATGGATAGAATATTAGATGCTTTAGTAACCAAAGCACAGGAAGGTAGATTTTTAGTATCATTATTACCTAAAAAATCTGCAGCTAA
>JAUVDT010000102.1 GCA_030595185.1 Gammaproteobacteria bacterium | reverse complement strand
GTACTGATTTACCGACTGAGAAACTCGCATCATCTGATAACCAGATAACACCTTGCTGATTATTTGGTTTCCAACTGAGTAAGTGCGCGCCTTGCAAACTAATAAGAGCAGTGGCATGTTCATTAGTGACTTCTATAAGAGGAATATCGCCCCCACCAGTTTTAAAATGAAGACTATTGTTTGTATTTTGAAATGAGAATTTATTATTGAGTAGTTCTACAGTAGGTATGGTCATTTTTTAATTACAAATAGATTAGAAGAGTTATTTGTATTTTGCACTGTTAAGAGAAGCTGAGCAAGACTGTAACAAAAGAAGAAGTGTTCCCTCTCTCGTAGACAGAGAGAGGGGTATATTTTAAATGTTAATGGATTCTTGACACAATGTGGTGTTTTCCAATCATGTGTACACTGGAAGCTTGTGGGCCATCATTTCCGGCTTCTTCTGCGAAACGGACTTCATCTCCTATTTCCAGTTCATCGTAATTTTCTCCGATCATACTATTACGATGAAAATAAATTTCTCTGCCATCTGGCGTAGAAATTCGGCCGTAATCTTCACCCGAGATGATTTCTGAAATCATGCCATGTGCTGGCTGCTGATGCGTTTTTACTTTTCCTCTTCGTTTCCTTGAGTAGTCTTGTAGTTGGCGCTTAGCAGCATCAAATGCGTCTCGCAGAGCCACGTAGACATCTTCGTGTGCGTGGTGCTCTTTGGGAGAGCGGTTAACGACTATCTCACCATCTGGCACCGTTATATCAATACAAATATGATACAGGTTACCTTTATGCTGATGACTATGGGGTGCCTCGACAACAACTTTTAGTGTCATTATCTGGTCATAAAATTGATCTAGTTTTTTTGCTTTTTCCTGGATTCGAGCTTCGACAAATTCTGAATAAGGGATATCACGGAATGTAATCTGAACGGGTTGCTTCATACTATCTCCTTCTGTCTAGCGATTTTACTGATCACCTGAAAACTTTTTTCAGGCTCAACTTCATTAAGCCACAACAAAATACCAGACACATTGATACAAATCAGTTATTGATACGAATACAATGTATTCAATTTAACTATAGTCATTTGTATCACTTAATCCATAATTAGGCCGCCCATTGATCGCATAAATAGAATTGATAGGCCTTATAAGTAGAACTGGTTAGATAGAAAATAGGCCTTATCTAACACGCATTCGAGGGTAACTAAAGCCAGCTTACTCCTGATTTATTTTGAACCTAAGCCATTGAATTATCTATTCATTCGATGCGTTATTTTCACACCCCATTCTGACAAAGCAGCCTGACCAGTACATTTGGAAAATAATCTGTTCGTTCAACAAGCTTGTTATATTCTGTAATACCTTTAAACAATGCAACCTAGCCTAGGGTTGCACCTTCACCAGAGCTTTCTTGTCAGTCACCTTCACCAAATATATAAATGGGTATGTTTTGATTTGAAAATAGTTATTACAGATACGGCAGGAATAAACCAAAAAACAAAATACTCTAGACTAGCAATTTAACACTTTTTTTCTCGCTCTTTAATTTCAATGTGCTGAATCATCTGTTCTAATTCATTAATCAAGTTTTCACATTGATACGTATCATTTCGTGTCAGTGACTGTTCAATTTTTAAAGAAATATTTGTAATTTCAGGTAACCCAATAGCCCCACCCAACCCTTTCAGTTTATGTATTTCTGACTTTACGCAATCAAAATTACCTTTATTGAAGCACTTTTTTATCAATTCTATTTTTGAAGGTAAATTTAATATAAATTTTTCTTTAAGCTCAATCACGTCAGAATTGTTGTACTGATTATTAGCTACTTCAGTTGCTCCATTCACCTCTGCAATATCTAAATATTCACACACTGTATTATATAAAGTCTTTTCACTAACAGGTTTAGTAATATAGTCATTACAACCCGCTTCAAAACAAGCCTCTCTATCCTGCTTCATTGCATTAGCAGTCAGTGAAATGATAGGCCCATCATAACCCTTTTTTCTTAATATTTTTGTTGCCTCTACACCATCCATAATAGGCATTTGCATATCCATGAAAATTAAATCAAATGGTTTTGCCATCGCAGCATCTACAGCTTCTTTACCATTCGAAGCAATTTGAACTTTAGCTCCTGACTTCTCAAGTAATAGTTTAAATAACTGTTGATTATCAAGATTATCCTCAACTAACAAGATATCTCCTGCTACTCGTTTTACTTCTACTGCTTCATGTAATGCGGGTTGAATGTATGAATGAGAATGTGGTTGACAATGAATGACCTTACCTGATGAAATGTTACCCGTATTTATAGTGATAATAAAACGACTGCCGATACCTAATACGCTATGTGCTTCGATCTTACCACCCATTTTTTCAATGAACTGCTTTGATAAAGCAAGACCTAAGCCTGTGCCTCCGTATTTACGACTAACTGTTGAGTCAGCCTGAGTAAAAGCATCAAAAACTTTTTTTACCTGTTCATCGGTCATACCGATACCAGTATCTACAACCTCTACAAATAACTTTTTGCCATTAATATCACAGCTAAGTTTTATATTAATACGACCCGCTTCAGTGAACTTAAGTGCATTACTACACAAATTAAGAATAATTTGTTTAAAACGTAATGCATCACCAACAATGTGTTCTGGTAATGGATAGGTGTAACTAATATCTAAAAACAAACCTTTTTTATTAACCTGGGGGAGAAGATTTTGTTCAATCTCCTGAAGCACCTGAACCGGTGAAAACTTCTCTTCTTCAAATTCAATTCTATCGGCTTCCAGCTTTGAAATATCAAGAATATCATTAATAACTTGTAATAGATGTTTACCATTTCTAAGAATGGATTCTGAATATTTTTTTCTATTGCCCTTAGGTATCACATCATGCAGATTCATTTCCGCAAAACCAATAATGGCTGTCAGAGGTGTTCGGATTTCATGGCTCATGGTCGCTAAAAATGCTGATTTAGTACGCGTCGCTTCAAGCGCTAATTCTGACACTTTTTCTAATTCTGAATTCTTTTGTTTTAACTCATTATTATTCTGTTCAACAAAACCAGATACTATGCCAGAAATTATGGCCGCTAAAGCAATAAGAAATAGCGCACTTAATATTGACCAAAAAAAGATACTTTCATAACCCTGTTTGCTTTCGGCAACATACTGAGCCTCATATTTTTTTTGTAAAGCTATCAGCTTATCCATCGTATCTATGATTCCCACTTGCGCACCTTGCGCCTGCATAGACAATTGACGAACCATATTTGAATCAAAATCATTCATCATAGATGATACAGCTTTTTGACTGATTGGTTGCCCTATACGTATTAACCGGACTAAGCTATCTAATAAAACTTTTTCTTGATCATTAGTACTTAAAGCCTGAAGTTTTTCTCTTGCCTCTCTAAACTCTCCGGCTATTGCAAAAAACTCTAAACTTTTTTCTTCTCGTAAAAAGGTATCCTTTGTCGATAACATAAAGTTAAGAATAATTTGTCGCTGACGTATAACATCACGCATATGGTATAGGTGAGTTATTTTTGCATTATTGATTTCAACAATTTCTGTTAGGTGATTTGTACTTTCGCGGATTTGATAGAGAGAGGTCGTTGCGTAAACCAATACGAGTATAAGCACCGCAGCGAACCCAAGTTGGACGACACGCCGCGTGTCATTTATAGATGTACCCAGCAATAACATAAAAGAAACCTAAAACAATTAAATACTATATTACGATTTTATTAACACTTACGTGTAGGGGTAAATTCGTAAATAGAGAAACACTTATAATAATGTCTCTTATATATAGCAGTTTTAAGCCTAAGTTCCAGTTAATACCGGGCAATCATAAAGAAATTTAAAGATTAAATATCCACTAATTTATTAGGGTATTAGGATTGAATCGCACTAAAACCACGCTGTAGATCGACCTTAATATCATCTATATCTTCTAAGCCAACAGACAAACGAATCAGGCCGTCATTAATACCGGCAGCCGCCTGCAATTCTGGCGTCAAACGGCCGTGTGTTGTCGTTGCAGGGTGCGTAATAGTACTTCTGGTATCACCTAAATTACCTGTAATCGACAGCATTTGAGTAGCATCAATAACTTTCCATGCGGCTTCTTTATCTTTCATTTCAAATGAAACAATACCACCAAAACCTGACTGTTGTTTACTGGCCAGATCATATTGAGCATGCGATTTAAGCCCGCAGTAATGCACCTTAACAACGCCTGGCTGTTTTCCTAACCATGTCGCAATTTCTAATGCATTAGCACTGTGTGCATTCATTCTTAATTTGAGTGTTTCCAAACCTTTTAAAAACACCCATGCATTAAACGGGCTCATTGTTGGGCCTGCCGTTCGTAAGAAAGCAAACACATCTGTGCCGACAACATCTTCTGTCCCCAACACTGCTCCACCCATGCATCTACCCTGGCCATCAATAAACTTTGTGGCTGAATGGATAACGATATCAGCACCAAATTTTAGAGGCTTCTGTAAGGCCGGTGTACACAAGGCATTATCAACCACCAATAATGCATCATTGGCATGTGCTAAATCAGCCAATGCCTGAATATCAGCAATATCTCCTAGTGGATTAGAAGGCGTCTCAAGAAACAGAATACGAGTATTGTCCTGAATAGCTTTTTCCCACGAGTGAATATCAATCAGGTCAACATAAGTCACCTCGATATTCATTTTCTTTAAAAAGTTTTCCATCAATACATTGGTCACACCAAAAATACTACTGGATGAAATAACATGATCACCTGACTTTAATATTCCAAAAAAGGTAGCCGCGATTGCAGCCATACCAGAAGATGTGGCGATACATCTTTCAGCACCTTCCAAAGCAGCTAAGCGTTTTTCGAAGGTTCTAACCGTAGGGTTGGTGAAACGAGAGTAGATATTACCGGACTCAGCACCAGAAAAACGAGCAGCCGCTTCAGCAGCAGACTTAAAGACATAGCTTGAGGTTGGAAAAATAGCCTCAGAATGTTCTCCTTCATTGGTTCTATCATGACCAGCTCTTATAGCCAGTGTTTCAAAACCTGTTTCATCATCAAATTGATTGCTCATTTATTTACCGTAATTCTGTTTATATATTGTCTTTATCTTATCACTTATAACTCAGTCTTCAATCCAAACATCTGTATTCAAGTCGACTTTTTTATACATTTCTATAATGTCACTATTACGCATTCTCACACAACCATGAGAAGCAGGTCGTGAGATATTATCTTCATCAGCGGTACCGTGGATGTATATATAACGTTTAAAGGAATCAATACCGTCGCCTTTATTAATACCTTGCTCTAAACCCTCTAACCTTAAAATTCTTGCAGTGATAATATCTTCAGGTAAATCATAGCCCTGAGTTTTCAAGTCTCTTAATCGTCCTTTCGCCTCTCTCCCAATAAATACTTCATCCAGCGGCATATCATCACCAATCATATCGCAAACTTTATGGTGACCCAGGGGCGTTTGAAAACTACCATCTCGATTGCCAATACCGTATTTAGATGTCGATATTGCATATTCAGTAATTAGTGTTTGTTTCTCGTCATACACACTTAATAACTGTTTTGAGATATTCACTTTAATTGATGTCATATATCAGTCTATAATTGAACATATGGAAACTTCACTATACCTGTAAATTATGGTGCAATTCAAACTTACTATCATACTTTTTATTCTTATGTTAACCGGTTTCGGCGTTCATGCTGATGAAACCGTTAAACAAACTTGCCAGCAGATTAGTAGCAAGCTGAGTAGTGTTTATAATAAACAATGTATTGCTAATCAACTCAGCGATTCAGGCTTTCGCAGCAATCAGAATAAAACCCTGCTTATTAAAGAATACCCACCATTAGGCCGTAGAAAACCTCAGGCTAGAATTTTATTATTAGGCGGCATTCATGGTGATGAATACTCATCCGTCAGCATCGTCTTTAAGTGGCTTAATACGCTCGACAAATATCACAGTGGTTTATTCCATTGGAAAATTATCCCTTTGGTTAACCCAGATGGGCTATTAAGAAAACGTTCACGACGAACCAATGGTAACGGTGTAGATCTCAATCGAAACTTTTCACCAGGAGAAAATAAAAAAGCCAGCCTCGAGTACTGGAAAAAAAGAACATGGGAGGATAAACGTCGTTATCCAGGGCCCGCACCTTTGAGTGAACCTGAAACACAATGGTTAGATCATTTAATAAAAGACTTTAATCCCGACGTTATTATCGCCGTACACGCACCATTTGGAATTTTAGATTTCGATGGCCCGCATAAAGCACCAAATCACCTTGGCTCATTACATTTAAAACTACTGGGCACATATCCCGGCTCTCTTGGGAATTATGCAGGGATTCAACTGGGCAAACCTGTCATTACCATAGAACTACCCTACGCAGGCATTATGCCAAGCAAACAACAGATTTCGAAGATATGGACTGACCTGATTCGCTGGCTGAAAAGGAATGTAAAGACACCAGAAACAAAAAATCAGCTACTAAGAGCTGAAAAAGAAATGCCAACTAAAAAAGTTGTGATTGACTAAAAGAAGTCGGAAGTCGGAAGTCGGAAGTCGGAAGTCGGAAAAATACTATTTTTCTGCTACACACTGTCAAGACTCAAGACTCAAGACTCAAGACTCAAGACTCAAGACTCAAGACTCAAGACTCAAGACTCAAGACTCAAGACTCAAGACTCAAGACTCA
>JAUVDT010000096.1 GCA_030595185.1 Gammaproteobacteria bacterium | reverse complement strand
CAAGACTTTAGACTTTAGACTTTAGACTTTAGACTTTAGACTTTAGACTTTAGACTTTAGACTATTTTTTCGTTTTAGCTTTTTCTGCAGCAGCTTTCTTGGCTTTTTCAGCCTGAAACTTACCATCCGCTTCCATCAATTTTTCACACGCCACTAATGATGGTTTTGGGATTTCCATTATCAGGTTTTTATTTGGGCTGGTCAGATTGGGTGGTAAATCCAATAACTGTAAACCATCTGCAAACTGATATTCTTCTGTTTTAACTTTATCCGAACCACCGCAAGCTGTTAATACAAACAGTGATGACAATAATACTAAAATACTTTTATTCATTTTAAATAATTCCAATTCACACTTAAATATTAAAGCAAACCAGCATGCCGCAATGCTTCACGTACAGGCTCATGATACTCTTCAGACAAAACAGTTAGAGGGAGTCGAATACCTAAGCCCATCATACCCATTTCAGCCAATGCCCACTTAACAGGGATCGGGTTTGCCTCTAAAAATAGTCGCTCATGTAACAATTGTAACGGCTTATTAATTTCATGTGCTTTTTCAGCATCACCTGCTAATGCCGCTTTACACATTTCAGCCATCGCTTTAGGTGCAACGTTTGTTGTGACCGAAATAACACCTTTACCACCTTGCAGCATAAAGTCTGTACCCGTTGCATCATCACCTGAATAGACGTCCATTTTATCACCGCACAATTCAAGAATTCGCGATAAACGACTCAAATCACCCGTTGCTTCTTTAACACCGATAATATTAGGCACATCAGCTAATTCTGCAATCGTTTCTGGCAACATATCAACGGCAGTACGACCAGGCACATTGTATAGAATTTGTGGAATCGCCACTTTTTCAGCAATAGCCTGATGATGCAGAATCAAACCATGTTGAGTTGGTTTATTGTAGTAAGGTGTTACTAATAAACATGCATCAGCACCCGCTTCCTGGGCACACTGAGTAAGTTCGATAGCTTCAGTAGTGGAATTAGCGCCCGTACCAGCAATAACCGGTATGCGTTTATTAACGTATTCAACCGTCTGACGAATGACAGCACAATGCTGCGCCGTATCTAACGTCGCAGATTCGCCCGTTGTACCCATAGATACAATCGCACTAGTGCCATTTTCGATATGAAAATCGATTAACTTTTCAAATGATGCCGTATCAACGTCACCGTTCTCAAGCATCGGTGTGACAAGCGCCACCATGCTACCCTGAAACATACAACCCCCTAAAAATCTGACCGATAATTCTAGGGCACCTCTGTTAATTATGCAAACCTTCTGGCCACGAAAAAAAGGCAGTATCAAGGCATCACTTTGAAGCCATGTCTAGACCTGTCGAAAAGTGATAACGCAGAGACTGCCTTTTTGGCGTGACCCCGTAGGGCGAGCCTCCAAGCGTTCATCTTCGTCGTTA
The DNA here is from genome assembly GCA_030595185.1 of Gammaproteobacteria bacterium. Taxonomy (GTDB): domain Bacteria; phylum Pseudomonadota; class Gammaproteobacteria; order SZUA-229; family SZUA-229; genus JAUVDT01. The sequence goes on along the minus strand of JAUVDT010000096.1, from coordinate 5,777 downwards.
TGCCCCTTGCGAAGGGAATAACCATTCACTACGGAACACGCCTAAAATATGAACGCTTGGTGACTCGCAGAAGATTTACATAATTAACAGAGGCGCCCTTAACTCATAGGCTATGAAACTAGCAAGTAAAGCCGCATTTATTCGCGCTTTTTATAACTCATTTTTAAGCCATTCCTTAATATTGCATGTTAAAATCTCAATTTCAGTTAAACCAATCGTTTGGAGAATTCATGTACGGTTTCGGTACTACATTTAAAGCAACTGCTGATGAAGCAGTAGAAAAAGTAACTAACGCGTTGAAAGAAGAGGGTTTTGGTATCCTTACTGAAATTAACGTTCAGGCGGTAATGAAAGCAAAAATTGATGTGGATATGAAAGCTTATCGTATTTTAGGTGCTTGCAACCCTCATTTAGCACGCCAGGCGATTGAAGCTGAGCCTGATATTGGCCTGTTATTACCCTGCAATGTACTGGTTCGTGATGAAGGTAATGGCGAAGCTTATGTTGGCTTTATGGACCCTGAAGCTGTTTTAACACTGGTTGATAAACCTGAAGTTAAAGAACTCGCAGCTATGGTCAAAGAAAAACTAGAACGCGTACGCGACGCATTAAACGCTTAAATACTGTGTATCCGGGTATTTTTTACCCGGATATCATCTAATCGTGACGACACCTACTCATCAATCAGACCTCACTATTCCCGATATCCATACTGTTGATATCTGGCAAATTGCTTTAGATATTCCTTCAGCACAAATCCAGTCCCTTAAAAATACACTAGACAGCAAGGAACTAGAGCGCCATCAACACCTACACAACAAACACCAACAGTCTTTTTTAGTTTCCCATATTGCTTGCCGACATATACTTGCTCAATATCTAAACTTATCTGCAAAACAAATAATTTACAAAAAAAACAAATACGGTAAACCATTATTAGACCATGGCACACCTATTCGCTTTAATATGAGCCATAGTCACAACACCGCCATCATTGCCATTTCAAACAATGCCGATATAGGGGTAGATGTCGAATTCATTAAGAAAAAACCATCATGGGAAAAAATCGCCCATCGCTTTTTCCACCCTAATGAAATAGCTTATTTGTTTGATCAAGACACTGATGAACAAAAGAAAAGCTTTTTTCAGATCTGGACACGAAAGGAGGCCTATATAAAAGCATTAGGAACAGGTTTTGCAACTCCATTTTCTTCTTTTGATGTTATCAAAAAAGATATTATTCTTGGTTCTGCTAATAACCCAGATACTAATATCTGGTACCAAAAAGATCTCAAAGTTATTCCTCAATACACTGCTGCTATCGTGCAAAATACATTGATTAAGAAAATACGTTATTATTCCTATTAAATAATAATAACGATGCCATATTTATGTCCCAATATTTTTTAAGTTTTCTATTTCTGACGCTATGCACTCTGACTTTTCAAAGCATGGCTGAAGACAGAAACCAACTCATAAAAATTGGTGTACTTGCTCACCGTGGTCATGATGAAGCATTAAAACGCTGGACATTAACAGCTGACTATTTATCTCAAAGCATTCAAGGTTATGATTTTATAATCAAACCTAAATCTCTAAAAAGCATGAAACAAGCGGTAGAAGATAATCTTGTCGAATTTATTCTAACCAACCCAGGTAACTATGTTGATCTCGAAGCCAGTTACGGCGCAACACGCATAGCAACATTAAAAGTAAAACAAAGAGACCGTGCTTTTACTTTATTTAGTGCCGTTATTTTCACTCGTTACGATAACCACGACATCAATAAACTTCAAGACTTGAGAGGCCGGTCTTTCATGGCGGTTAACCCCAAAGCATTTGGTGGTTTTCAAATGGCCTGGCTAGAATTAAAGCAGGTTGATATAGACCCCTTTGAAGATTTATCTGCTTTAGAATTTTCAGGTTTCCCACAAGATAATATCGTGTATGCAGTAGCCAGTGGTAAAGTAGATGCAGGCACAGTACGAAGCGATACACTGGAACGAATGGATAGCGAAGGCTCCATTTCAATCAAAGACTTTAAAATCCTGAACCGTCAGCATAACGATCAATTCCCTCTTATACACAGCACTCGTCTTTATCCTGAATGGCCATTTGCAAAACTTAAGAAAACCGATGACCAACTTGCGCAGAAAATTGCAGTAGCCCTTCTCACTATGCTTCCTCAAAGTGAAGCGGCTATTGTTTCACGCTCTGAAGGCTGGACCATTCCATTAGATTACACTCCCGTACACGAGGTATTCAAAAAACTTAAAATCGGCCCTTATGCTGAGATAGATAAAATCACGTTTGAAAAAGTAATCGAACAATACAGTTATTACATCTTACTAGTACTCATTACCTTAGTAGCCCTTGCTTTAGTTATTATTTATATCACACGCACCAATCACAACCTCAACTTAACGCAAACTAATTTACGCACCGAAATAGAATCACGTCGAAAAGCACAAGCTGAATTAGCAAAACACAGAGATACACTGGAACAAAATGTTATTAAAAGAACGCGTGAATTAGCCGACTTAAACAAAGAATTACAAGACGATATTTTTGCTCGAAAAGCAGCCGAAACCTCTCTTAAAAAAAGCAGTAACACACTTCAGACAATGCACGAGATAACATCTTCTCGGCATATGAGTTTTGAAGGAAAAGTTGATTCACTTTTACGAACAGGGTGTAGTTGTTTTGGTATGGGTTACGGTGCTCTATTACAGATAAAAAATAACAACATCTTAATTCTTAGAACAGTCAGTGCAGAAAACATTTTTACACGCGGTACGTTATTTGATAAAAACAAACTTTTTTCAAATAACCTGACTGTCGACTCAGATCCGTTAATCATTAAAAATGCATCTAACGATGAGAAATTCAAACAACATTTCCAGCATTTGGAACTGGGAATTGATTCTTATATTGGTATCCCTGTCATCGTCTCTGGTTCACTTTTCGGTTACTTAGAATTTGGTTCTACACACGCAAATAATATGCCTAACTCATTAATTGAAATTGATATGATGCTATTAATTTCCCAATGGATCGGAGGCGAAATACAACGTCAACAAGCTCAAGAAAACGCTCAAAAACATCAAGCTGATCTGGCTCATGTCGCACGACTAGGAACGATGGGTGAAATGGCATCGGGTTTAGCCCACGAACTTAACCAACCCCTTACTGCAATCGTAAATTACACACGAGGCTGCGTACGGCGTCTGTCAGCGAAATCCATTGAAAACCTACCTTCTATTGTTGAAGCTATGGAACTTTCCTGTTCAGAAGCTGAACGTGCAGCGGAAATTATTCGTCGTTTACGTGAATTAGTTAATAAAGAAATGCCTCGACGAGAGCCTAACGATATTAATAATATTATTGAAGTAGTAATCAAGTTACTGCAACCTAAAATTAAAGATAAACATGTTTCAATTCTTCGTGAACTTACTAAAAATCCACCTAAAGTTTACGTTGATCGCATACAGATCGAACAGGTCTTAATAAACCTGATGAATAATGCCATTGATGCAATGAAAGATACCCCTATATTAAAACGGGAAATCATTATCCAGAGCAGGTATGATGAAGAAATAGTCCAAGTTAAGGTCTTTGATCGAGGCTCTGGGTTACCTAATAATATGAGAAGCGATGTATTTGAGCCATTCTTCAGCACTAAGAATGAAGGAATGGGTATGGGGCTGTCAATCAGCCGCTCAATTATGGAAACGCACAATGGCAGTTTAAATGCCGAACAACGTGAACTGGGGGGCAGTATCTTCAGTATCACACTACCTATTGGAAACGAGGACAATTAATGAGTAAGCATAATGTCTATGTTGTAGATGATGACCAGGCCGTTCGAGATTCTTTACGATGGCTTATCGAATCCGTTGATCTTAACGTTAAAACTTTTTCCAATGGTCAAGAATTATTAGACAATTTTGAAGAAACTGAAATATCCTGTTTAGTATTAGATGTCCGTATGCCCGGTATCAGCGGATTAGATCTACAACAACGATTAAAGAAAATGGGTAGCAAAGTTCCTGTGATCATTGTTACAGGACACGCCGACGTTCCAATGGCCATTCAAGCAATGAAAGCCGGCGCATTTGATTTTATTGAAAAGCCATATAGCGATCAGTTATTACTTGAGCGAATTCAGTGCGCCATTGAACAAGATGACTGCTTTAAAAAGCAACAAATAATTAACAATGAAATTAACCAGCGCATCGACTCTCTTACTCCTAGAGAGCTCGAGGTTATGGGGCTCGTTGTTAGTGGTCATTCAAACAAAAGCATTGCAAAGGAGCTTGGTGTTAGTATCAAAACAGTTGAAGTTCATCGCGGTAATCTCATGTCTAAAATGCAAGCAAAATCATTATCTGAACTTGTTCGCCTTGTTATGTCCAGTAGCAGAACTACCATTAAAGAATAATAGATAAATAGGTAACACAATGAACAAACAGCTCGTGCTTTCTGCTCTAGGAGCAGACCAATCCGGCCTTGTTAATGAAATCAGCCAACATATTTTAGCACTGGGATTGAATATTGAAGACAGTCGCATGAGTGTACTGGGTGGTGAATTCGCTTTTATGTTATTAGTTTCCGGTGAAGAAGCACCCTTACAGAAATTAATTAATTCAATTCCCGAACTCGAAAAAAAATTCACTGACCTTATTTTCAATAGTAAATATACTCAACCCAGGCAACAAAAGCCCAGCCTGTCATACACAGTTAATGTGCATGCCCTTGACCACCAGGGCATTGTTCACAATCTTGCCAGTTTCTTTTCTGACAGAAATATCAATATTGAAAACTTAAATACCACTAGCTATGCTGCACCTCACACTGGCTCTAAAATGTTTTCTGTTGATTTAAGCTTAAGCTTGCCAGAAGATATTTCTATCAGCCAGTTGCGCGAAGCATTTATTGAACATTGCGACAACTTAAATCTTGATGCCAGCTTTGAGCCTGAATCGCGTAAATAACCTAATATTCACCACGAACAAATTTTGCAGGAAACAACATGGCCGACAAACGCGCGGAATTAAATAAAAAAGTACCCGCTTTCAAATTACCCGCCACTAGCGAAAAAACAATAAAACTCACCGATTTCAAAGGAAAGAACCTCGTTATTTACTTTTACCCAAAAGACAACACACCAGGCTGCACCACTGAAGGCAAAGACTTTAGCGAGATGTATAAAAAGTTTCAAAAGAAAAACACAGAAATACTCGGTGTATCTCGAGACAGCATAAAAAAACATGAAAACTTTAAAGCTAAATTTAATTTTCCGTTCGAATTACTATCTGACGAAGATGAAATATTATGCAAACTCTTCGATGTGATCAAGCTTAAAAAGTTATATGGAAAAGAATATCTGGGCATTGAAAGAAGCACCTTTTTAATCAATGACAAAGGCGTACTTAAACAAGAGTGGCGCAAGGTAAAAGTTAAAGAACATGTCCAAGAAGTTTTTGACGCTATAGATTAAAAGCAACCTAACAACTGATAGACACTATGACAGCAAATAGTACTTAGCTGCCGTAAGCATTTAAAGTCAAAACCCACCACATTAGGGCAGGACGCCCGTAAGTAGAGCAACGCAGGAGCAGTTGCCGAGAGGCGCGGAGAGCGCGGAGAAAACCTTTTATAAATCTATAACTTATTTAGGGAAAGTAATGTGCACAGGCTGTTTCAGAATAAAGACTACAGCTATATTTTTCTTTGTTTTTCCTCTGCGCTCTCTGCGCCTCTGCGGTGAAATCTTT
>JAUVDT010000116.1 GCA_030595185.1 Gammaproteobacteria bacterium | reverse complement strand
ACCCTCTTATATTTCAAACAGTCGTGATTAAATCACTCTGGCCTCAATGCTAGTAAGTTATAAGCTATTGTAGGTTCGAATTTATTCGAACAAACCTCGTGTAATAGCTTCATTGTACGAATGAATTCGTACCTGCGCTCTTAACTTACTGGCATTGACTCTGGCCTCTTTTATTTTTTATTACATATAACGAGACTGTAGAATAACCCAATAAATTATAATATTGTACTAGGGTACCTCTGATCAAGTCTATAATGCTTCTGCGTGATTTGAAGGGTGCAGTTACAAGACGCAAAATGCAATTAATGGCACGTCCTTAATAAGTTTTGCAACGCCGTAAATGTGCCCTTCAAGTCACGCCCGCAGGGGGCTTACAGGTTTGCTCGTGCTCTGCGTTGGTATTTTTCACCAGGTGCCTACATGCTTTCAAAAATCTGCCTTGATCACAACCAAACCTGTATGCCAGAAGGATCATAGACTTGATCAGAGGTACCTAGATTAAACTAGTTTATTTTATGCTCAAATAAGCATTTTTGTTTATTAAATTGCTGCCCGTTACTGTAAATTCCATTTATACCTAATTTTTGAAACTTTACTAATTATTCAGGATTTCTTCATGGCTGACGATACTGTTCGAGAGATAAGAATTAACCCGATTGTTCCCACTGAATCAGTGCTTGTCGCTACTGCCAGAGGTATGCGTCCGCGTAAAAAAGAAGAGACAGTAAAAAGAGATACGCGAGAGCATGTAGAAACTTGTCCTTTCTGTAAAGGTAATGAAGATAAAACGCCATCTACTATCGTTGCCTTTCCAAATGATAAAGACTGGCGAGTTCGTATCGTAGAAAATCTATTCCCTATTTTAGGTGATGATAGCGAAGAAGCGGCGATCAATTTTGGCTTACAGCAAGCAATTAATGGTTATGGACGACATGAAGTCATCATCGATCACTTCAAACACGGTATCTCTATTTATGAGATGAGTGAAGAGCATTTGCAGATGTTGTTTGGTGCATATCGACAGCGTATGACGGAGCTCTATGAATCAGATTCACGTTTGAAGTACGTACTGGTGTTTAAAAACTTTGGTCCTGCTGCTGGCGCGAGTATTCCACATACACATAGCCAGATTATTGCGATGCCAGTCGTACCTGAAAATGTCATTAATGAAGTTGAGCATTCTCGAACCTATTTTAGAAAGCATAATCATTGCGTATTTTGTAGTTTGATCGATGAAGCGTTAACTTATGAAGCGACGATTTATGATCGAGAGTCGGGTGAAGTCCGGCGTAAAATTAGTGTCGGTCAGTATGTGGTTGAACGTGGTGAACGCTTCGTTGCCATCAAGCCCTTTGCAAGTCGTTATGAGTGGGAAGTACATATCATGCCATTAAAGCATGAAAGTGATTTTACCAAAGTAACGCATGAAGACTTACAAGATCTGTCACGCGTGGTTAAGCGCACCATGAAACGTTTGGAAAAAGTAATTGGCGGCGCACAGTACAACTTCTTTTTACATTCCATTCCGCAGGCTGAAGAATACAGTGACTGTAAAGACAGTTATCACTGGCATCTGGAGATTTGTCCTCGGACATCTATACCGACTGGCTTTGAACTGGGCAGTGGATTGTTCGTTAGTACAATATCACCAGAGGACGCGGCCAAACAGTTAAGGGAAGTCGATATAGATTAGTAGTTCTAGCACCCTCTCTCGGGAGAGGGTGGGGTTTTTGTACAGGATACAATGATTACTATAAAAATAACTCATCACTGCCTTAATGATATGAATAAGCAGATGGCTCTGAATGCTTTATGATAGAGCCACAAAATTTATGTTGGTATCTGGGGTAACTGCAGATACTGCAAAAAATATAAAGAAAGAAAATCTTAGGAGAAACACATGATTAAGCCACACGGTTCTGATGAACTAAATCCATTATTTGTATACGATACTGCTGAAAACGAAGCATTACAAAAAGAAGCAGAAGGCCTGGCCTCTATTCTTGTAAGCTCAGCAGCTGCTGCTAATGCTGTTATGTTGGGTGGTGGTTACTTTAATCCATTAACAGGTTACATGAATAAAGCGGATGCACTATCTGTTGCAACAGATATGAAAACATCATCAGGCTTATTCTGGCCAACACCTGTTTTAAATTTAGTTGATGATGCAGGTAGTATTAAAGCGGGTGATCGCATAGCACTGAAAGATCCAAACGTTGAAGGTAACCCAGTAGTGGCTATCATGAACGTTGACGCGGTTGAAACATTAAGCGCAGACGAAAAGAAACTGATTGCAGATAAAGTTTATGCGGCAAGCGCTGATGAAGCACATCCTGGTGTTGATGCATTTAATGAACAAGGTAACGTTGTTTTATCGGGTGCGATTCAAGTTTTGAATTTCTCATACTTCCAAACTGAATTCCCAGATACATTCCGTACAGCAGTAGAAATTAGAAATGAAATTGCAGAACGTGGCTGGAAAAAAGTAGTTGCTTTCCAGACTCGTAACCCAATGCACCTGGCACACGAAGAATTATGTCACATGGCAATGGATCGTTTAGGTTGTGACGGTTTAGTAATTCACATGCTGCTTGGTAAATTAAAAGCCGGTGATATTCCCGCTCCTGTTCGTGATGCATCGATTCGTAAAATGGTTGAACTTTACTTCCCGAAAAACAGCGCAATGGTAACGGGTTACGGTTTTGATATGCTTTATGCAGGACCTCGTGAAGCAGTGCTTCATGCCTTGTTCCGTCAAAACATGGGTGCAACGCATTTCATCATTGGTCGTGACCATGCAGGTGTTGGTGATCATTACGGAGCATTCGATGCGCAAACAATTTTCAAAGAACAAGTACCAGCGGGTTCATTAGATATCGAAATCTTTAATGCAGACCATACAGCTTACTCTAAGAAGTTAGATAAAGTGGTAATGATGAGTGAAGCACCTGATCATAATAAAGAAGACTTTGTTTTATTATCGGGTACTAAAGTTCGTGAAATGTTAGGTAATGGTATAGCGCCGCCTAAAGAATTCTCTCGTCCTGAAGTGGCTCAAATTTTGATGGACTACTATAAAAGTATTGCTTAGTTTTAAAGTTCTTTCAAAATAAAAAAGGCGCTGTTTTTACAGCGCCTTTTTTATTGAATAAGAAAAAAATATAGGATTGCCTGGATGCGAAATGATCTAAAACAGAAAGTTATAAAAGTTTGTAATGAAAAAATAGAAAAGAAAGGCTCAAATGTAGGTTTATCTTTTTACGCATTTTTTTCAAATAAAAATAATGACCCAGAATTACTTATGGAAATGGCTGAGTGGTGGATAAAAGTTAATCAATTAGATCATTTTGAAAAAGCAGTAAAAATAAAATCGATGATTGATTTGTAAAGTGAAGTAATTTATCCAGTAATACAAGGAAGATTAAGTGGTGATAGTATAGGGTCTAAGAAAAAGTGAAGGTAAGTGAAAATGATTTTTAAAGTATTAACAATAGTATTCGCTCTGGCATTAACATCGTGTGCAATAGAAGTTGGTGGAGAAGATACGCCACAAATTGCCGATGCAGGTATTTATTTAGGTACGATTACACCGCTAGGTGGTACAGTGGATGATGCAATGGCGATTATTTCATCTGCAGATGATGTTGCCATTGTAGAGAGAGTGGCATCGGGGGCAGAGGCATTTCTTGGCGCTAGATCTGATAACTCATTAACAGGTACGCTTTATGCATCATACGCTGTGGCTGCGACAGCAGAAATAACAACGGTCTCAGGTAATGAGATCAGAGGTACTTATGATAGTTCTCTAGGTGGAGGTACCTTTTCCCTTTTTGCGCTAACGACGCTTTATAGTCGATCAGCCGATTTGTCAAAGCTGGTTGGTATATGGGTTGATAGTACTTTTTTAGGAGCTGTTGGTGAGACGACCTGGGCGATTCTGCCAAATGGCTCATTTACGGTTTCAACACCCAATGCTTGTTCGGCAACAGGTAACTTTTATACTATTGATATAACGAAGAATGAGTACAGTATTATAATGAATGCAACTGATTGTGGCTCATTTGATGGAGTACACAGCGGGCTTGCAACTTTGTCTGATTCGAGTGATGTTTCTCAGGAAGATACTTTGTCGGTGATTTTTGCTAATGGTGTGGTTGGTGGGATTTTTGAGCCAATTAAACAACCATAGTCTGTATTTATTTTTTTGTAATAAAAAATCTGCTGAGCAGGGATGCGACACTCTGAGTATAACGTGATCATAAGTCATGAATGCCTGAAAGCTTACTAACAAGGATGAAAGATGGAATATATCTTATTTATACATAAGAATACGGATGCAATAACTACAGAAGATCAATGGAACTCGTTCTTTGTTGAAGCGAATAAGAGTGAAATTTTTCAAGGTGGAAGTGAGATTTCTAACTCATTTCAAATTGGAAATAAACAGGTTCAAAAAATAACGACTAATATTGCCGGTTTTATGCGTTTTAAATCAGATGATAAAAACAAGATACTGTCATTGCTTGAGATGCATCCGGTAATAATTCAAGGCGGTACTTTAGAGCTTTGTGAAATGCCTAAAAGTTAAATTAATACAATAGAATAATTTAAGGTTACAAAATGCCTCACATAATTGTCGAATACGCTGAACAAAATATTGATGATTCTCAAGTTGAAGTTTTATTAAAAACAATACACAACTCTATTTCTGATAGTGGTCTATTCAAAGCTAATCAAATTAGAACTCGTGCTTATCCATTTCGTTTGTTTACTAATGCGGGTGGCAATGATCCCTATATACATATACAGGCACGAATTAAATCGGGTCGAGATGATGAGAATAAAAAACGTTTAGGTGAAGTGATTCTTTCTGGCTTAAAAGACCTGGGTTTGGATGTGTCAGTGATAACTGTTGAAATTATCGATATGCATCGTGAATCTTATAATAAAATTTCTTAAACTTAATTTTTATGCAATAAGAAAATATTTGTAGCCAGAAGAAATACATGAGAGTCCATGAGTTAGCTGTCCTGAATCAATAATTGTGGAATAGTGATGTAGACCTTTGTGCCTTTATCTATCTCACTTGATAACCAAATCTCTCCTTTGTGTTGTTCAATAATACTTTTGGCGAGTGGTAGTCCTATACCGATACCCCCAAATTTTCGATTGATTTTCTCATCAGCTTGCCTGAACTCACCGAAGATGATCTGTAAGCTTTCTTTGGAGATGCCAATACCAGTATCTTCAATAGTGATAAGTATTAAATCGGATGCGGCAGGTGACGGGTGATCAGGCAAGTCTGAATTTTTAT
>JAUVDT010000111.1 GCA_030595185.1 Gammaproteobacteria bacterium | reverse complement strand
AGAAAAAAAACATTTAGAAGTCAATTTAAGGGCGTCTGAGCAAAAATTTAAAGATTTTATGATGTCTGCAAATGAAGGGTTTGTTCTCTATGATGAGAATTTTAATTTATATGAAATTAATACTAAGGCACTGGAAATATTTCCAACAGGAACAACAAAAAATAAATTGTTAGGCAAGCATATTCTTAATCTTTCGCCAAACTTAAAAGAATTAGGGAGATATGATAAATATTTAGGAGTAAGAGACACTGGGGTGCCTCTGAGTTATGAAAATGTTGTTGCTGATCCAGTATTTGGTAATAAGCATCTTGCTATTAAAGTCTTTAAATCTGGCAATGGTGTGGGGCTAATGTTTTCAGATGTAACTAAACGTAAAAAATTAGAAAATGAAATTTTTTCTTCAGAGCAACATCTTAAGCTATACCGTGATCAGGCACCTATGGCAGCAATTGAATGGAGTACAGATTTTCAGATTATTGATTGGAATAAAGGAGCTGAAAAAATATTTGGCTACACTGTAGATGAAGTTAAAGTACGTGATTTTATTGAAACCATATTGCCTGAAAATGTATTTATAGAGGCAAAAAAAATCTGGTCTGACTTGATTTCTGGTATAGGAGGTGAATTTAGTATAAATGAGAACCTTGCTAAAGATGGACGCACTATACTCTGTGAATGGCATAACACCCCAATCAAAGATGAATTAGGTAATATCATTGGTGCCGCTTCTATCGTTCAAGATATTACTGAGCGCAAACAACAAGAAGAACAAATAAGACGCAGTCAGAAAATGGATGCGCTAGGCACACTAACAGGTGGCATAGCCCATGATTACAATAATATGCTTGGAATAGTATTAGGTTATGCTGAACTACTAAGTAGTAGTTTAGAAGAACAACCAAATTTGGCTAGCTATGTTGAGCAAATTCAATATGCAGGTGAACGTGGAGCAAAACTTACTAGTAAACTACTATCATTTTCTAAGAATACTAGTTCTGAATTAAAAGAATTGAATATCAATGTATTGTTGCAGAATGAAATGCTCATGCTAGAGAAAACATTGACTGCTCGTATTAGCCTAGTATTTAATTTAGCAGAAGACTTGTATTCATTAATGTTAGATAAAAATGAGTTTGAAGATATTATTTTAAATATGAGTATCAATGCTATGCACGCAATGGAGGGTTATGGAAAATTAACTCTTAAAACTAGAAATATACAAATAGATAAAAGGGATGGGGATAGATTAAATTTGCAGCAGGGAGACTATGTCCTACTCTCTATCACTGATACTGGTAGTGGAATGACAAAAGAAACTAAAGAAAATTTATTTGACCCTTTTTATTCAACCAAAGGAGATAAAGGAACAGGATTAGGATTAAGTCAAGTTTATAATTTTGTTAAAAATAGCGGTGGTGCAATTGAAGTATATTCTGAAATGGGTAAAGGGTCTCAATTTAGAATATATTTTCCTAAAATTATTGAGATGAAACAGAATGAAAAACAAATAGAAAAGAATAATGAGATTGATTTAGCTGGTACAGAAACGGTATTAATTATTGATGACGAGCTAGTCTTTCTCACTTTGTGCTCGAAAATACTAGAAGGGAAAGGTTATAAAGTACTATGCGCAGAATCTGCAAAGCAAGCTTTAAAGATTCTTGAAGTAGAAGCAGTCGATTTATTACTTTCAGATGTAATTATGCCTGAAATGGATGGCTATACGTTAGCAGCAATTGTTAAGAAGAAATTTCCAAATATAAAAATTCAAATGATAAGCGGTTTTACAGATCCGCATCATTTAAAAGTTAAGGATAAAAACTTACATAAAAACTTAATTTTTAAACCTTATTCGGCACAAGAATTATTATCGAAAATACGTGTTCTATTAGGGCAGCTATAATCAATCTGTGGTTTAAATATTAGAGGTAATTGAGCGGCCGCTATTGGCCGACAGCTGACATTTATTTAATAAAAATGGTTAAATTAATGCAAAGACCTGTTACGGTAAGTTGTTGATATCAAATTATTTTATAGAATAATATTAGAATTGTTTAATATGATGTACGGACCCTCAGGTCTGTATAATCATCTGTTAGGATTATAAATGAAATGCCGTACAAATTAGAATGGGAAGATAAAGGTCTTCTGATAAGGTTTTCTGGCTCCTTAATATCGACAGATATTGTAAAGTCAAATAGTGAATTTATAGGGAACCAAAAAACTGAAAATATTCAATACATTATTTCAGATTTAACCAACATCAAAAACGCAAATATTAATAAGTCTGATTTTAAGGTGTTAAAGGATTTTGCCGTACGAAACCACCCTATCAACCCTAAAGTAAAAGTTGCAATTGTAACGTCACAATACGATCTAATTAATTTAATAGAAGAGTTTATATCAAATACAAACACTATAATTCAACAGACAAAACATAAACATTTCATTCATATTGACGACGCGAGAGAATGGGTATCCTCCTAACCAAGGTGCTCCAGTTGATTCACAAAAGCTTAGTCGTTAGGTGTACAAATGAGGTTACCATGCCGTATAAATTAAAAATTGAGGAATTAGAAGTACATTGTACTGTTTCAGGTGATTTTACTGGAAATGAATTCATACAAATCAATAATGAAATCACCTCATTACATAATTTTTCTAAATTAAAATATCAACTGTTTAATTTTCAAAGTACAAATAAATTTTCAGCAAATTCAGATGATATTAGAAAAGTAGCAGAGCAAGATGCAGCGCTATACAAAGTTAATCCTAATATGAAAATCGCAATAGTTTCAAATGAATTAGTAATTAAAGGTTTAACGAATATGTACAACATCTATTTTGAAATTTCTTGTGATAATACTTCTTGGGAATCAGAAATTTTCGAATCAGAAGAAAATGCATATAAATGGTTAAATACCTAACATGAAAATTAAGGTATTCACTTCGTTCATTGGGATGTGCCCAAAGCGTACATGATTAAACTAATTTTAATCGAAAAATAAATATAAAAGCTGTCATTCAGAAATGGAAAAATATGTGGAATTGACTCCATATATTGAATTGTGAACCTCTAACTCTAACTACTCCACTAAACAGGAGAATATGATGTCAGATACATTAAGCAGTGTTCTTATCGAAGCAATCAATGATGAATACAAGGCGCGTGCACTATATCGCCTTGTAATTAGTACGTTTGGTGAAATACGACCTTTTATTAATATTGTAGAAGCCGAAAGTCGACATATTGAAGCGTTATTACCCTTATTTAAAAAACATGCTGTTACTGTGCCCAAAGATGATTGGAGCTCACGTATAGAAGCTCCTTCATCGATTATTGATGCATGTCGTCTGGGCGTTGAGGCTGAAATTGAAAATGCAGAGATGTATAACAGGCTGCTTGATTCAACAAAAGAGCACCCTGATGTTCAGGGCGTACTCATTCAGTTACAACGAGCATCAAACGAAAATCATCTTCCTGCTTTTCAGCGCTGTGTAGAAAGAGGTGGAAGGCAAGGAGAAGGCCGAGGGCAACGCCATCTACATTAACAAACAATTGATTTTATTAAAAAAAGGACTTATTGTGGACATTTCTTCGTAAGAATAGATACCGGTTAATGCATAACGACACCAGTTTAATCTCTGTTTTTTTAGAAACAGCGCTATTCTTTCCATCGTTGCCACGGCGGTACTGATCGCGATTACCATCACCTACCTTGAATACAAACAGTTTTCTGAAACCTCTGAACAATTAGAAAAAAACTATATCACCGAGCAAAAAGCATCCATTCGAGACGAAGTCATTCGGGCCAGCCTTTATATCGAAGACAGGCGATCTAAAGTAGCAACCATTTTAAAACAACACATCAAGCAACGCGTTATCGAAGCGCATACTATTGCATCTAATATTTACAATCAAAGACATGAGCAATGGTCTGAACATAGAATAAAAGACAGTATTAAACTAGCTCTACGTAAACTACGCTTCTTCAATGGTGACGGCTATTATTTCATCAGCAATATGCAAGGCACAACTGAACTTCATGGGCTCAATCCAAAATCAGAAGGTGAAAATCATCTTGCATACAGAGACTCAAAAGGTCAGTTTGTTGTTAAAGAGTTCATTAGCCTCATAAAGAAAAGCAAACAAGGATTCCACAGCTATTCAATTAAATCACCTAAAAACCCAGCAACAGAGACTACAAAACTAACTTACCTAAAACTTTTCGAACCCTATGACTGGATCATTGGCACAGGTGACTACGAAGAGAATATAAGAAAACAACTACAAGATGAAATTATTGAACACCTAAGTCATGTACGCTTTGGGAAAGACGGATATCTCTTTATCGTCAACTACCAAGGCAAGGTCATTTTAACTGCGCGAGAAAAAATAATTGGTATAAACATAAGTAAGATCAAAGATGTAAATGGCATCAATATATTTGAGGAACAGCTTAAAGCTATTAAGAACCCTGAAGGAGATTACATTTATTATACATGGAATAAACCATCTACCTCTTCACCATCACCTAAAGCTTCTTTTATGAGAGATATAAACGACTGGCAGTGGATGATAGGAGCAGGTGTTTATCTTGATGACATTGAAACCACCATCACTCAGTTAAATAAAGAATTAATAGATAATTTATTAATAAAAGTACTAACACTATTACTCCTAAGCTTTATCGCAGTCATGATTGTAATTTCCAAAACAAGACTTAGTGCAAAAAAATTAGAAAAAGAACAGGAACAATTCAATACATTCTTTAAAAGCGTTTCAACTCAATCAAAAAAAATAAGACTTGAAGAACTTCATTTTACAGAGTTCAAAAACCTCGCTATTTCTGCCAATAAAATGCTCGACAAACAAACTGAAGTAGAAACCGAAAAGAAGAACATTGAAATTCAACTCATGCAAAGCCAAAAAATGGAGGCACTGGGAAAACTTGTTGGAGGCATATCTCACGACTTCAATAATATACTTGGAATAATAACGGGATACTCTGAACTACTCATGAATACAATTAAGAATGATGATAAAAAGCATGATCATGCATTAAAAATATTCGAAGCTGCCACCAGAGGTAGCAAACTCACAAAAAAACTACTCAACATATCTAGCAACAAAAAACATCATGCTGACACGCTGGATTTAAACAAACTTCTTCTTGATGACAAAGATGTGTTACAAAAAACAATGACAGCTAAAATACATTTGGATTATCAACTAGAGGATCAATTAAAAAGTATTTTTGCTGACCCATCTGACTTAAGTGATGCACTATTAAATCTTTGCATTAATGCGACACATGCTATGGAGAGCACTAAAAAGCCCACGCTCACTTTGAGAACAGAAACCACAACCTTAACTACCACGTCAGCTAGTAAACTAGGTTTATCGCAAGGCGAATTTATTCAGCTATTAATTATCGATAATGGCACCGGAATCAACCAGAAGCATATTGAAAAAATATTTGATCCTTTTTTTACTACTAAAA
>JAUVDT010000031.1 GCA_030595185.1 Gammaproteobacteria bacterium | reverse complement strand
GATACGCTAACTGACGACGACCCCAGTCTTCTAAACGGTGGATAGTGCCACCAATAGACTCGATCATGCTACGGTAACGATCGATCATAGCGTTAACTTGATCGCTTTGGTCTGGGTGTACCAGAAATACTACTTCATAATGACGCATTTTTACATGCTCCTTACGGTTAATATGCCCCCTGTACCCAATGAATATGCATTGAACCAGTGAAGCAAGGAGTGAAATTACAAGGCGCGTATTTTAAAGACCTAACCCGCTGCAAGCAAGATAAATCATTGTTTTTAACAGAAAAACTGCCTTTTTCTGATAAAAACCACTATATTTTACTTATGATTCCCACAAAACAGTCAAATCGCCTAAAAGTTACCCAGAAACAGCCCTAAAAAGGCTGAAATAAAAATAATAGATTATGACGATAGCTGACAGTAATTTACTCTTGTTTCAAGTAGGCCCTGTGCCTTGCTGTGTCGATTCAGACACCGCTCAAATTGTGATCGAACCTCCCGCACACATTACAGCTATTCCTGGTAGTAACGCTTATCGCCCTGGTTTAATGGTTTACGCCAGGCGAGTAGTTTCGGTTTATGACGTCCGCACTAAATTCAACCTATCAACCGAACAACGCGGCAAAATCATTATCACTGAAATGGGCAATCAGTTATTCGGATTTTGGGTTGATCGTATTCAAGCTGTTCTTCTGTCTAGTGAGGGTAAGTGGCAAATTCTACCAACCGAATGTCCAAAAGAGTTATTTGAAGCCTTGTTCATGTACAAAGAACAACTCGTCTTCAAAACAAATTTTGATGCACTGGCAAAAGCTCAGGTAGATACTCAAACTCAACGTTTCATCAACAAGTTACTGGATGAAGAGAAAAAAAAGGAAGAAATACTAACAACAAAAACAACTTTACCCTTAAAAAGTTCATCCCTAGGTGAAGTTAAAGAAGATAACAAACCAACAAAGCACATAATAGAAAAAAATAAACCAATAAAACCTAAGCCAAGCATCAAGCCTCAAGAAAAGCCTATTGCTAATTTAAAAACTGATCTTTCAAGTAAAACATCTAATATAAATAGACCTGGAAATATAATAAAGAAAAACACCTCTCTAAATACCAGCCCTATTAAAAATTCACAGAAAAAGCATATCTATACTAATACTATAAAAGCAGAAAGAAACAAATCTATAGGGAATTCTTTAACGTCAAATACTCAGCATTCACGTGCTTCAGAAAACAAACAAGCATCATCATTAAAATCTCATAGCAGCACTGAAAAACCATCTTTTATTAAAACCTCAATAGAAAATAAAACACCCATTAAAGCCAGCACAAAAGTAAACAATCTTCACGAAAGAAGCGTTATTAAAGAAAGTAATGATAAGTCAAAAACAAATCAAGCATCTATAAATAATAATGAAACCAAACAACAACCAGGAGCATTCGCATTAATACTCCTACTAGTATTAATAATTGGCATACCGTCTCTGAGTTGGTTTTTGTTTTTTGACTCCCAGTCAACGGAATCCCTACAAACGAAACAAAAATACAAATCACTAGCTGAAACAAAGATAAAAACAGCCGATATAATTACTCAGAGCACCTCGCCTGTTTCGCCAATTGAAATCACTCCAGAAAAAGAAGAAACGACTAACGATAATAAAGTATTGGAAAATGAAAGCACAAATATTGAGCCTCTAGAGGAACCGATAACTAGTACAAAAGAGATTCAAGAAGAAATACATTCTGCCAAAATAATTAATACAGACAATACAATTACTATAACAATTGATGATTCAGATGCTGAATTTAATAACGTGCCATCTCAAGAAGAAAGAACAGAGACTTTATTAGAAGAAAATACAGATAACAAAACATTATCTGTAACAATTGAAATTGCAGATCCGAAATCACAAAGTAAGAAGACAGTAAAACCGGTATCATCTCTTACGACTAAAAAAATTATTCATATTATCGTTAAAGGAGATACTTTATGGCACATTGCAAAGCGTTACATTCATAACCCCTATAAATACCATCAACTGGCTAAGCTTAGTAAAATAAAAAATCCAGATTTAATTTACCCTGGAAACAAAGTCATTATTATCATCAAAAACCACAAGACTAAGTAACCCACATGCGTTATAACTAGTCATAATATAATTATTAATAAAACAGATAACCCAAACCAATAATTGGGACAACGGAGAGTACACATGGAATCATCTGCCATTTTCATCATCATCTTAGTCGCGTTTGCGTTCTTATCTATTTTCAAAGGTATTCGCATGGTTCCACAAGGCTATTCATGGACTGTTGAACGCTTTGGACGTTACACTCGAACACTACAACCCGGTTTACGTTTTCTTATACCATTTATTGATGCCGTGGGCTTCAAACAAAACATGATGGAACAGGTACTTGATGTTCAGCCTCAGGAAGTCATTAGTTCTGACAACGCGATGGTAACTACTGACGCTGTTTGTTTCTTCCAGATTATGGATGCAGTAAAAGCCTCTTATGAAGTGAATGACTTAGACCGTGCTTTACAAAACCTCATCATGACAAATATACGTGCCGTCTTAGGTTCAATGGAACTCGACCAAATGTTATCCAATAGAGACCGAATCAATGGCGACCTATTAGGTAAAATTGATGAAGCCACTAACCCCTGGGGCGTCAAAATTACACGTGTTGAAATCAAAGACATCACACCCCCTCGTGATTTAGTTGAATCCATGGCTAACCAAATGAAAGCCGAACGTGATAAACGTGCTCAAATATTAAAAGCGGAAGGTGAAAAACAAGCGGCTATTGAAGTTGCTGAAGGTGAAAAACGCTCTCAAATTTTAAAAGCGGAAGGTAAAAAAGAAGCCGCTTTCCGTTTAGCTGAAGCACGTGAACGTGAAGCTGAAGCTGAAGCAAAAGCAACCCTTATGGTTTCAGAAGCGATTAGTAAAGGTGACCCTCAAGCACTGAATTATTTTATAGCACAAAAATATACAGAGACACTTGGTAAAATTGCTTCCAGCGATAATCAAAAACTGGTATTAATGCCATTAGAAGCATCCAGCGTCATTGGTTCATTAGCAGGCATCAGTGAATTACTGAACGAAGTTAAAAAATAATCAGGGAGTTATGATATGCAATGGTTAACAGAAATATCAGCATGGCACTGGGCCTCACTCGGTATTATTTTACTCATTATGGAAATATTAGGCACAGCAGGTTTTTTAATTGGCTCTGCCATCGCTGCTTTTTTAATGGCCACAATAATCAGCATTGTTCCCGATATGAACTGGAAATGGCAATTAGCCGTTTTTAGTAGCACTGCCATTATTTTTAGTATTATTTATTTAAAGCGTTTTGCTAATTTTAATGAAAACAGCGACCAACCTAATTTAAATAATAGAGCTGCTCAACTCATCGGCAAGCGTTACACATTAAATGAAGCCATTGTTAATGGCCAAGGCAAAATTCAAGTCGGTGATACTTTTTGGAAAATAAGTTGCGATGATGAATTGCAGGAATCCACTTCAATAGAAGTTACTGGAATTGATGGAATGACATTAATCGTAAAGCGAGTTGAATAATAACACTTGCACGTGTCATTACTCACTCGTGGATAACATGCTTCAAATGGCCTTCACATATCGCTTAGATAAGATTTTGCTTCTTCACCCGGATCAGGTAAACCTGCTACACGCCAGGCATCTAGACATGAATGAAAAAGTTTATGCACCCAGTCTGTGCCTTTGCCATTAGAACGACAAACATTAAACATTGCAGGTGCCACACCGTAGCGATGATAATGTTCACGTAAAGCCGCTATCACCTTCCAATGTTCTTCTGTTAAAACGGGGATCCCTCTGTGTTCCGCAATAATCGCTGCGGCTCTTTCATTCCAACTATCTGCATCACTTATAAAAGCATTTTCATCTAATTCTAATGCATAGTATTGATCTCTTGCTGTATTCATCACACCCTCCTTCAAATTAATGAAAGTGAATATTTGAGACCTGTATCACTAGTGTAAAACACTATTTCTGATAATAAAGAGTTGACTGACAAATGGTTAAGTAAAACAGAGGCCATTATAAAAAGACTTTATTGGTATCATATACAAATTATTTAATCACCAATTTATTTCTTAATCTTAATCGATGTTTGCGGTTTCGTGTTCACGTTTAGAGTAAAGATATCGGGGCGGGAATAGTGACCTGTAACATCAAGATCTCTTTTTGATACAGCAGCTTGTTTTAAGTCCACCTCAGCATAAAGAATGCCTTTTTCATTTCGCATAGGACCTGCGACTATCTGCCCTCCCGGTGCAATAACAGCAGAGTCACCGGGGTTAATCCATTCTTCAGCATCAGGGTATAAATTTTCTCTCTCAGGAAAATCTTTTGGTATATCACTATTTGTTAAAACTACTCCGCTACATAATACCCAACAGCGACCTTCTCTCGCTATATGCTGCATCGTACCTAACCAGTCATCCCCACTGTCATAAGTCGGCGCAATATAAATCTCGATACCTTGCGAATAAAGAGTATATCTTGCTAACGGCATATAGTTTTCCCAGCACACCAATGTACCGATACGACCTACTGATGACTCTACAACATTTAAGCCAGAACCATCACCAAAACCCCAGACCATTCTCTCAGGATTAGTTGGCATTAATTTACGATGCCGGTTTAAAATCTCTCCATTTTTACTAATGATAACAACAGTATTGTAGAGCGTCGATTTACTTAAGGCACCGTCTCTTTCATTCATGCCACAAACAATGCAAACTTTATTTTTTTTTGCTGAGTTACAAATTAACTCAAGATCACCCGCATCAATATCAACAGCACTATCTAACAAACGCGCATGAAGCTCCTCACTCGTTCCCCAATCACCACCTGGTTTTAATCTCCAAATCCAGGCAGGATAACCTGAAATATAAGCCTCAGAAAAAACAATTAATTCTGCGCCTTCTGACGCAGCTTGCTCGATTAACCCTACAGCTTTTTCAATTGTTTTTTCCCTATCTAATAGAATGGGAGATTCCTGAATAATAGCCACCTTAGACATGTCACTACCTCTCTATAATTTTAATATTATGAGTATTGTGGAAATATAGATAAGACATGATCTATAGTACATATGAAGGCTAAATCGGAACACTACCGACATACGGTACTTATGTAGCCATCCTAATTCACACATATATTTCATATGTATGAACATCATTAGTTTTATTAATTAACAACAAAGAGTATTTCTATCTATGCACTAACCTCCATTATTCCAGCAGGAGAAAGACAATGAATGAAGAAACCAAATATCAAGCCAGTTGTTTTTGTGGTGACGTTAAATTCACTGTAACCGGTAAACCAGAACTCATGGCCTATTGTCATTGTGAATCTTGTCGAAAATGGTCTGCTGGCCCGATAAGCGCATTTACTTTATGGAAACCAGAAACACTAGAAGTAACGCAGGGGCAGGAAAATACTGAAGGATTTAATAAAAACCCGATCAGTGGTGATAAGGAGATCGTGAGTAATCGTGTGTGGTGTAAAACCTGTGGAGGCCATCTCTACACAGAGCACCCAACCATGGCGCTTATTGATGTACCGGCAGCCGTTATTAAAAATCTAACTTTTACACCTGCTCTACATGTTCACTATCAAGAAACAGTTTTACCCATGGATGATGGCTTACCAAAATTTAAAGACTTACCGGAAGAAGCTGGAGGATCTGGTGAACTATTATAAATTATTTCATTAATGAACAGAAATAAGGGCACTCATAGTGCCCTATTTTCGCAACTTCTTTTTACATAGAGAAAACCAGACCCATTGAAATAAAGTCTGTATCTTCAGAATCCACTGCAAAGCGCTGATACAAAGCACGAGCAGCTAGTCGTTTTGTTAGATTAATTTGTGCACCAAAACCTGCAATTAAATCACTACCAGTAAGGTTATCATTACCAATCAATGAAGAAGAATACGTTTCATAAGAAGCATCCCAACTCCAATAACCAACTCTGGCTAAAACTTCAACCGCTGAAAATGACCACTGATATTGCGCTGCAAAAAGATAACCTTTTGCTGACAACGGATGCACATTTGCGATATCACTATAAAGCTGACTTAAGTTTGGTGCAGTTGCACTGAGGCTAAGTTCTACTTCACCAAGGTCTGCATAACCAAATTCAAAACGCCAGCCAGAATCATTAAGCTCATAACCAATACCAAACTGTGCGCCATTCCGGGTATCATCCATTCCTGTAACGGTAGCACTGATACCGGCATCGGTTAGTTCAGTATTTAATTGATTAATACTTGCCGTACCATTTGCTATTCCTGTATCAAACCAGCCATACCATGGACTTTTCTTATGAATAAAAATACACACCATCGCTTCCGCTTGCGCACCTTTTTCATCCTCTATTTGGTATTGAATTTTATCCATACCAAAGAAATTATGTTTTGGAGAGTAAACTAACTGCCCTTCTTCATTAATTATTACTTCACCATGATTAGGCGTTGCTTTAATCGTGCTGAGTTTGTCGCCATCAATATCACTATCATTAACCAATACATTAATAACAACGTTTTTATTCTGATCGGTTTCGGCGGCATCATCGAGTGCAACAGGGCCATTATTTGAATTGATAACACTGACTTGAACACTGGCTTTAGACACACCTGAAATGCGGTTTATTTTTTTAATGAAACTGGAATCAAACACCGCAACGATACGACGATTTTCAGCATGAGCCGCATCAGTATTTTCTTTGTTGATTAACTGACTTTCACCATAACCGATTGCCTTTACTCTAGCAGGGTCTATTTTAAATCGTGACAACAGCTCATCTACAATCGATTTTGCTCGACGTTCAGAGAGCTTTTGATTGTATCTAGCGGAACCAACAGCTGAAGTATGACCTTCAATAATTACATTTTCATCTTTAGCCGCTTGCATTAAACCAACCAGCTTTTCTAACTCTTTAAAGTATTTCTCTTCAACCGTATCGTCATTGTTTGCAAAGTTTACCTGTAACTGGAAAGTTACTTTTTCTTGTTTACTATCAATGCAACCATCTGCACCACACAAAGCCTTGATATCTACTCCCTGTGCTTCAAGTTCTGAAGGAATGTTACCGCGGCCATCATAAACAACATAACTTATGCTATCACTGCCGATGAAATCTTTATTTGGTGTGTAATGCAAACGAGACTCGTCATCAACTGTTACGGTTCCATGTTGAGCAGTGGCCAAAATCACTTTCAGCTTGTCGCCATCGGCATCCACATCATTGCTGAGTACTGGAATCATTAATTGGGTATTTTGTTCCGTCGATGCTTCATCATTTACTGCAACAGGCGTGGTATTGATCGCACTACTCATATCAGCGATACGACTCCCTTCCTGCTTTACAACCACTTCTTTACGCTCAATAACATTTACAACAGGCGCTGCTTCAACAGCAGGACTGACAACTACTTTGTTATCATTATTTTCGACCGAATTTTCAGAATCGATGGGCGCAGTGGTTCCACCTTCAGCTGGCGCCTCAGCCACCTTTTTATCTGTATCTGAATTTATCTCAGGTGTTGATGTTGTTTCACTGACAACAACTTCGGCAGGTTGATTATTTGTTTCTGCATGACTAACAACCGCGCTTATTGTTAACATTATTGCCAACAAAACTTGCTGTGGTTTTCTTAGTACTCTTCCCATCATAATAAACACCATCATCAATAAACCCCATAAATTAATCACACCACCTCCTGCAGTAAAAAATGTTTCTGTTACTGATCTCAAAACACCAACACCACCTGGATCAACAATCATTCGATTGATTAAGCCATCCGCATCATTTGGACCACCGTCTTCTATCGTGATCTGAACACACCAGTGCCCTTCTGTTAAACCGGGCTGGAAACCTGCGCTACCTGGTGGTGGACAGAAACCAGGTTCACCCAATGTTGAAGCCACTTTATTTTTGCTATCTTCAATAAAGGTAAACCAAACACCATTGGATAATTTCCGATAAATCGCATTTGCTGGCACGGCTAAACGCTGTGGAATAACAATGTTCACTGACTGACTATTGTCTGGCACTTCGGTTGCTATAAAGTCAAAGATTCCCCCGACATTATCCGCATCAGGATCAGGAGTCAGGTCATCGCTCGGTGATAGATTAATATCGTTATCGGTAATCTGTGCACCACCACTTTCACCAACGACAGAATAATTACCAACTCGAATACAAACACCCGGGTCACCCTCGACCAGATAACCATTAAAAGTCAGCCCTTGTTCTGGTATGACATTACATTCCATTACACTATCCAAGTAGTCCGGTATACCATCACGATCGGCATCAGAGAAGCCTTCAATGTTATCTGCAATACCATCACCATCACTGTCAGCTGCCGTCAACCCAGGTAACGATGCCACCACATTGATAAAGGCACGTGCAACATTAGATTCCGGTGGTACGCCATCGTCAGTAACATCGGCACGCACTTCATACACACCTTCGTCTAAATTAGTTGGATCAAAAGTAAATGTCGTTACGTCATTATCCAAATCAACCAACAGAGCATTACTCAAACTCCAGTCATAACTATGTGTATCAGTCAGGTTTGGATCACTCACCGTTGTAGTGATAAGTACCTGACCCTCGTTTTTAGCAACCGTTAATCTATTCGAACTATTTTGAACCACATTTAAACTAACACTTGGTGCGATGTTGTCTTCCGAAATGGTAATCGTGTGCGAATTTTTAACGCCTTGATTTAATGCAGGATCATCCATACTCAGAATAATAGTTTCATCACCCTCACCTAAACCATCGTCAGTAATGTCGATAACAATAGTTGTCTCTGTACCCGAATTAATAACCGCGATACCACTGTTCAAATTGTGGTCGTCAGGGTTAATTGCTGAGCCCGTTACTGCATAAGAAACATTCACTGGATAAATAGGCGAAGGACCATTGAGTACAACTTTAACAATAACTTGCGAGCCTTCTGCAACTGTTTGGTCTTTGCTAAAGGAAACCAGTGGACGTACTCTGACTGCTTGCGTCGCGGTACTTGTCAGACCATTTGCATCGGTGGCTTGCCAGATCGCTTCATTATCACCAGACCAATAGAACGTTATGCCATCAATAACGGAAACAGGTACGGGATTACCTAAATAATCGACAGCAGTCGCTGTGCCTAAATCGACCTTAGTAAATAAACCTGTGGCATCAATAAAAATGTCCGCTGGTAAGGTGATGGTGGGTGCAGCAACAATAGTAATATTAACGGTCGCTGTATCTGTTAAACCATCAGCATCCGTTATTGTATAAGTGAAACTATCCGTACCACTGAAACCCGCAGCCGGCGTATAGGTAATGGTATTGTCAGCATTAATCACAACGACGCCATTCGCAGCAGTGCTTACAGCCGTCACAGTTAATGCTGTGTTTTCCGGGTCACTATCATTATTTAGTACACTAATAATCACAGAACTATCAATAGCAGAGAAAGCCGTATCATCAACCGCAACAGGAGGCGCATTAGTACCCGCAGTAACAATCAATTCGCTGTTCGTCGCATCGTCACGACTGTTTCCTGCACCATCGGTAACAGTAGCGGTCACACTGTAAGTGTTATCTGGCAGTGCATTACCTGCTGGTATCACAAGGCTCCAGTTATCACCATTCACGGTTAAGGTAACATCCACACCCAAGACGTAAGTCACACCATTGACTGTCACACTAAAACCACCAGCTGCATCGGCTGATGGGTAGGTTCCGGTGATAGTCGGTGTTCCACTGCTGGTAGTTTGGCTATTAACCGTTGGAATAATCGGCGCTGTTAAATCAATAACCAACTCACTGTTGGTTAAATCTGTACGACTGTTTTGATCATCAGTAATTATTGCTGTGACGCTATAAGTTGCTTCTGGTAACAAATCAATCAACGGAATAGTTAATGTCCAGTTATCGCCTAAGGTACTTAGATTTGCACCAACACTATAAGTCACTCCATTAACGGCAACGGTAAGCACTCCACCTATTCGGTTTGATGGATAAGTACCGGTAATAGTTGGTGTTTGATCAGTAGTCGTTTGACTAACCACAGTAGGCGCTGCTAACGAGTAAACAAAGTTTCTATTAATAGATGCGCCTGAAACAATACTGAAGTCTTCCGGGTCTATTCCAGATGTCAGACTCAAACCGGATAACAGAACGTCATTATCTGTATCGCTGGCTATTTCTATGCGCCAGTTAGTTCCAGCCTCAAGCACTTGCTGATAGCGACCGGAATTATCCGTATAAACACTGTAAGCCAGTACACTGTTCTCATAAAAATTAACTTCAACGCCAACCATTGGCGAGTTGCCATAATTGACATAACCACTGATTAAACCAGTACCCAATAACAAAGTGACATCTTCCGCTGTCGTCGCCAACGCATCAAAATTAATCACGCCGATACCGCCAGGTGCTGTGACTTCAACTTCATTTTGATAGGTTGCAGCACCCAGGTCAGCAGATATATCAACCGTAAAAGTAATTGAAACAGAAGAGTTAGCTGGTACATTTACTGTCCATATGGGACGGCTCTGATCGCCACCTTCGAAACTGCTAGGTGTGGTCGTTGATGAAGCAAATGTAAAGCCAGCTGCAAGTAAGTCTTTTACAGTCACTCCATTCACATCAGATGACAATGAATTATTAATAGTAATTGTATACGTTGCCTGAGCACCCGGTTCAGTAGTATCACTAGTCGCTATTTTATCAACGATTAAACCACCCACTAATACTATGTGATTAGCTGCCACGTCGACGATGCCATCCGCACTCAAAATAGCTGTGTGAGTAAAAGTACCACTGGTTGTTGGTAAAGCAACAAACTGCATACTACCGCTAGCACCTGCATCTATCGTTCCCAACGTCCAGCTAATGCTTCCATTTTGACCTAATGCTGGCGCACTGGTTGCTGCTGGAGACGATGCAACATATAACCAGCCTGCTGGTAATAACTCACTAATCTGCACATTAGTTGCCGCTGCATTACCAGTATTTTGATACGCAATACTAAACTTGGCAGCCAGCTCAATTACTGCACCATTGCTTGCAGAAATAGGTACATTGATTGTTACAACATCACCAGCAATCGATGTAATGATCACATAATCCGCACCCACTCGAATGTAATCACCTGGCTGCAATAAGGCAGCACTGGCCACATTAAGTGTTGTACTACTGTTAACGTCCGCCGTTAAAGTTGTCGCTGGTAACGGCACACTATCTGGCCCCGTTAAACTCAGGCTCATAACAGGCGCAGCATTTGCAGTGATAACAACGGTATCGTTAGCCGATGCTGCATTTGAAGCGGTTACTGTTGCTGTATCAGTCAGAGATGTGCTGCCACTTGGCAATGGACTAGAGACTTTTACATTAAAGATATAAGTCGTACTCGCGCCAGCAGCCAAACTGCTTAGCGGGAATAACAATCGATTATTGATCGTATCAAAACTACCAGTACCCGTTGTGATATCAACAAAGCTAGTGTTATCAGGAACAGGATTACTCGTTACCAAATCAGTCGCTGTACTTGAACCGTTATTTGTTATCACGGCAGTGTACTGAATAACATCACCCGGAATAACTGTTGTAGTATTGGCTATTAATACCAATGACAAATCAGGATTACCGCTGGCATTAACAGTATTCATATCACTGCTACAACTCGCCGGTGGCGTACCACCTGTACAATAGTCATCGTCAGTCGCAACAGCCGTATTATTCAGTGCAGTTAATCCATTCGGAAGACCCGTTGCAGTGGTTTGCATTTGATAAGTTAAGCTTGCTGAAACACCTGCGGCTAAGGTACCAACATTCCAATTTAACGTCCCTGCTGGTGCTTCACTGCATGTGCCATCTGCAGTTGTACAACTCACATAATTAAAATAACTTTGATCAGGAAAATCATCAGTTACCACAACATTTGTCGCATCTGCACTACCGGCATTCACGACCGTTAATGTGTAAGTCACCGTTTCACTTGCACTTAGCAAACTGACATTGGAGGTTTTATCCATATACAGTTCAGGTGCTGTTGTGACGCCTGTTTCTGTATTAGGAGCACCGACCAATGTATCGGTCGTGTCTGTCACTGTCGTAGTAAGGTCACTTGAAAGTAAAGCTGTATTGGTTAATAAACCGGTAGCTGTGTTACTGACTTCAGCAGTGACTTCAAGAACGCCACTTGTCGCTGCCGTCACTGTTCCAACGGCAAAAGTGTAAGGATTCGTACCTGTTGGCGTAATATCAAACGTATTCAGCTTGGCACTGGTGAAACTGACACCTGCTGGCAAGGTATCTACAATCACCGCATTAGTAGCATCTGTCGAACCAGTATTGTAATAATCAATACTGTAAACCACAGTTGAGACAGTACTTTCAGGTACTGTCGATAAATCTACGGTTTTATTTATACTTAAATTAGCTGGGCCGCTGGCACTACAGAATGAAGATCGAGAGTTGTAAATATCACTGTCATAATGGAAGGTAATATCCTTCCCGCCCGATGCCCGGAACTGAAAGTACCAACGCAACTTATCGCCAGCACTGATGATTGTATTTGCTGGAATCGCAGCCGTGAAAGTGTACAAAGTAGTAGCGCCTGTACTAATGCTGAATTCCGCACTGGTTGCAATCTCAGTATTGGTAGTATCGTTTCTAAGAATCGCCTGAGTACGACCACCACCCTGCACTGCGCTCAGGTAATAACTGATTGTTAAGGTCT
The DNA here is from genome assembly GCA_030595185.1 of Gammaproteobacteria bacterium. Classification (GTDB taxonomy): domain Bacteria; phylum Pseudomonadota; class Gammaproteobacteria; order SZUA-229; family SZUA-229; genus JAUVDT01. The sequence continues at coordinate 9,174 of JAUVDT010000031.1, read as the reverse complement.
TACCTGAAATATCTAAGTCACTAGCTAAACCTAAATCCTGTTCAAAGACTACCTGGTTAGTTTCTACGTCATATGTCTCAAAGGCATTATCATTAATATTGCTAAGAGTTGTGATGTAATCAAATGTATCGGTAGGTGCCGTTTGTGAAGCCGGACGTATTGTACTCAGAACATTATCAACACCTTGTCTAAAGTAAAAAGTAGCACTACAAAACTCACCCGTTACACCAACATCAACATTAGCCTGTACCGCTGTTCCATCAGTCCAGTTGATTGAAGCTGTATTATTAGCTGGGTTAGGAAATGTAAACGGATCAGAAGCGGTTGTGGTGACTGTGACTGAGTTAGTTGCACCAGCCGCTACCGTACCCAAATTCCAACTGACTGCGCCATTAGCGCCAACAGCAGGAGCACTACTAGCAACTGGTGATGAAGAGCTATACAACATACCCGCTGCTAAGGCATCTGTAATGATTACATTTGTAGCCGATACATCACCATAATTTTTATAGCTTAGCGTATAGGTAACCGTACCTGTAGGATCAATTTGTACTGCGCTTGCCGTTTTCTCAAAAGTAAATGCCGCCACATTAGTTAACGGCACATTGATATAAATAGTGCTCTGTGCAGTCGCTGATACCGGGGTACTGGCCGGATCAGTTCCAGCAATAGTTGCCGGTAATGTTAATGAATTACTGATGTAACCTGCGCCCACATCGAGCACTAAAGATTTTGTTCCACTATCACCAGGATTTAATGCAGGCAAAACCCAACTGGTCGTTGCGCTACTGGTATTAGCCGGTATAACTGCATTTAATGTGACATTGCTGATTGTGACAGTCGAAGGATTGTTATAACTTAGCGTGTAAGTCACCTGTCCATTTGGCGCGGTATTGTAAACATCTGGCGTAATGCTCAATGCCAAACTCGCACTACCAACTATAACCGGCACAGGGTCACTGGCCAGTGGACCAAAGTGGTGATAGCAGTTGCAGTGTCATTATAAGTACCGGCAAACGAGCTGGCTGTTGCCTTAAAACTCAAGCTTGCACTAGCATTTGCTAGAACAGTAACTGGTGTGCCGAAATTCCAGTTTAGCGTCTGGCTACTGATGCCTGGATCGAGCGTACCAAAATCACCCGTGGTCGTACCCGCCTGATAACTAAAACCTTCGGGTAAAACATCACTTAAATTACTTACGGTAATGGCACTGGGGTTGCCAGCGTTACTAACCGTAATGGTAAAGGTAACTGTCCCTGCTGGAGCTACTTCACTTTTATCTACCGTTAAAGCCAATGTTGGTGCGATGCCACAAGTGTTAATGGCCGTGCCGACTAATGCAGTTTGAATACCTGTCACTTCAGGGTTACCAAACCAGTTTTCTGTTGCAATCGGTGCTTGTGCAGGACTATGTGATGGGAAGGCAGCCTCTTGCGCCGCTATCCACGCACCATCAATATAAATCTGATCTCGAGTTGCTGCTTGCGTATCACCCGCCACGTAAGAGAACGTGCGGTTATCGATACCGGTTGCGATCATGTCATCATCAACCAGAGTGTTATCGTCAACTGCTTGAACACCAATTAAATACCTTCCTTTAGGCAAGCTGGTTGAATTCCAGCTAGCCGTCCAGAGGTTTAGAGCATCGGCAGAGCGTGCCGCACTGGAGGCACGTACCCAAGCGCCACCCGCATCATCCGCATATCCACTATTGTTAGAATCTAACCAGTAATAAAAATCAACTGCTTTAACCGAGGTATCAACTTCGCCATCTTTAAGGGCAAGCACATCTTGCACCTTAGCTGTTAGCTGGTAATCCTGACCACAACTGGCAGGCGCAATGGCGGTTACTTCAGCAATGATTGGTTGGCTGTATGGCTCGTCTTTATCAAAAGAAACATAGTCACCAAATGGGGCAGGTTTTTCAGCGGTAGCAGACCATTCTTTATTAATGGCACAATCTTTTTGGAATGGATTGTTAAGACTATTCGCCGTACAAAACATCATTGAAATCGGTGTACTACGCGTAATTTTCGGCCCACCTAATGCTGAAGCATCAAGCATCGCCACTGGTATCTGATAATCAACAAAGTACTCATTACAGCTTCGAGTAGAAACATGACGCGCACGAGTCGTGCCGTAATCCCAAATAGTTTCTGAAGAGCCATTAGGCCAATTTATATCGGGTGTGACTGTATTATGGAAATTTAAAATTTTACTTGTAGCATTATCGATAAATGCCGTTGGGTTATGCCCAAGCAAATGAATATTTGTATCGTTAATATAATCGATAGATTGGGTATTACTCGCACTCCAAATACCCGCCAGCATATCAATCGGCTCACTCGGACCACCAGAAGAGCCATTTAAATGCGCCGCTAAACTGCGATAACCACTGCCATCGACATCAAACAATACCGTCCATAATGCAGAACTCCAGGGGTTAGATGCGCTATATGAACCTGTATTAGCACCTGTTGCATAGGTATTAGCTATCTGCTCCACACGCCAGCGAAACATAATGACGTCATCAGCCGCTGTTACGCCCTGATGTAAATAGTAATAAACGCTGGGTAAATCTTTATCAACACAAGAAGATGCAATGTTGACGTAATTCTGAGGAGCAGTACCACCATTAGAAGGATCACGGGTACGCGGGTCATTCACGCTATTTTGAAAACGAGTATAAGGCTTCCAGTCACCACAGTTATCGCCGCAATCTATCGCATTAGCAGGCTCAGTAGGCCACGGTGCTGGGCTATAGTGAATCGATGCATCAGCTCCACCACTCCAGTTAGGGGGAAATGTATCAGCTATACTTGTTACTGATGTTAAAGTGAACAGAACAGCTGCGACCAAAAAAGACGTGTCATACAGAAAACCTTAAATAAATAGATAAAGTGATGAAAAAAACAGACATATGGCTAAGTATATGCAAGCACCAGTCTCAAAAGAGTCTGATTAAAAAAACTTTAACCATTTCATGAATTTATCGTAAAACAGCGATAAGTTTAGTAGTATCGACTCCAGTCTAAGATTCGCTCATTTTTCTTATGTAGCCAAACATCAGAACTGATGCGTATTGATATGAAATATTAATTTATTACCACAAAAACACTACATCAAAATGCATACCGACTTAATACTAAAAAACCTTAACTTATTATTTATAGACGATAACACTCGTATCAGCGCTGAAATTTACGCTCTATTCTCAACAATCTTTAAAAGTATCACGCTGGCTCAGGATGCAGAATCCGCAATACAATGTTATGACCAACAAAATATCGATATCATCATCACTGATATAGAGCTACCTGGAATGGATGGTTTAAGTCTTATTGAGAACATTCGATTAGTAAACACTTCAATTCCGATCATTATTTTGAGTGCTCATACAGATAATGATTATTTATTCCGTGCTGCTAATCTACAAATCGATGGCTACATTACCAAGCCACTTAATTTAAAAAAGCTTGAAAGTACCCTTGCACGTTCGGCGACACGCTTAGAGCATTTAGTAAAATCAATAAATATTACAAACAACATTATTTACCATCCGTTAATGAAAACCTTAGAAGTCAATAATGAAGAAGTTAGCCTGGGCAATAAAGAATGCCTGTTACTTGAGCTGTTACTTTACAAAAAACATAGAATAGTTAGCAAACAAGAAATCAATGATACTGTTTGGCCAGATGATGCTATGAGCGAATCTGCCTTAAAAAATTTATTAGGTGAATTGAGAAAAAAATTAAACGTCGATATTATAAAAAACCAGCCTGCAAGAGGCTGGACTTTAAATACGGAAAACTAATGCGACATTATCGAGTTAGATTAAAAACAATTTTATTATCATTAACTTTTTTTACACCTCTCCCCTCAACCGCCAATGAATCCGTAAAGCTACAATTAAAATGGTCTCACCAATTTCAGTTCGCAGGTTATTATGCCGCTCAAAAACAAGGGTACTATAAAGAAGCAGGGTTAGACGTTGAAATAATTGAAGCTAAAACAGGCCATGATTCCACAAAAACTGTATTGCAGGGAGATGCAGAATATGGCGTAGGTAACACTAGCTTACTACTCTCTAGAAATGCAGGAAAACCGTTAGTTGTACTCGCTGTTATTTTTCAACACTCTGCCGATGTGCTATTAACACTGCAAAATAATTCTGCACAGAGCATACATGATCATAAAAACAAAAATTTAATAATAGAATCTCAAACAGGCGAACTTGCTGCGTACCTTTATCACGAAGCAATGCCCCTTAGTAAATTCAAACTAACCAGCCATAAAAATAAAGTTCAAGCACTTATCAATGGCAATGTTGATATGATTTCGGCCTATTCCACTATTGAACCCTACTTACTTTTAAAAAGAAATATATCCTTTAATATATACTCACCACGTTCAGTTGGCATCGACTTTTACGGTGATAACTTATTTACAACCGAGGAAGAACTGCAACAACACCCTGAACGCGCTAGAAAATTTCGCCAGGCCAGCTTACGTGGCTGGCGTTATGCCATGCGAAACCAAGAAGAAATGATCGATTATTTTCTGGAAAAATACCCAAACAAAAAAGAACGAAACGCACTGGTTTACGAAGCTAAAAAGATGCAACATCTTATTCTTCCAGAGCTAGTTGAAATTGGTTACACGCTAACGGGAAGGTGGCGTCACATTGCAGAAACTTACGCAAGCATAGGTATGCTACCTAAAAACATATCGCTACAGGGTTTCCTATACAAACCAAAACAACCTAAAGACTATCTCCTAATCTATATAATATCTTTATCTTTTTTGCTCGTTTTCTTATTCATCTTTGTAGCCTATACCCGCTTTTCACTGTTCAAGAAAAAGCTAATGCACTTACTGCATTTAAAATCGAGATTCTCCAACATTGGAGAGTCTGTAAATAATATTTCACACCAATGGAAACAACCATTAAACGAGCTTGGAATTCAGCTTATGTTAATGGAAAAAGCAATTGAGAATGATTTCCCCACCGAAAAAGACAAAGAGAATTTAAAAGATATTATTAACAAAAGTCATAATATTTTAGAGTTCATGGCTGATACCGTGAATGTATTTGGCCAATTACTAAACAGAAGCGATAAACAAACAACATTTCATCCTAAAATGGTTATTCTTGCGCTTTTGCAATTAGTTGAGGATAACTTCAAAGTTCACCGAATCATTATTTCCTCCGAACTAGATGAAGAAATACGAATCAACGGAAACTCGACAGAGCTTGCTCATATACTGCTTAGTATTTTAAATAATGCCAGAGACACTTTTGATGAGCGCAATATTACTTCTCCACATATAAAAATTCACTTATACAAATCATCTAGCTGTATTTATATTGATATAACAGATAACGCCGGCGGTATTAAAGCCCAACCTATTGATAAGATTTTTAAGTTAGGTTTTAGCAGCAAGCAAGTAAATGATTCAGGTGTTGGGCTTTATATTGCCAAACAACTAACGGAAGATAAGTTTAGTGGCAAGATAAAAGCAGAGAACATTAATAATGGGGCCGCGTTTAGAATTTGTATTCCTTTTCCTGCTGACAATGATTGAGTTTTTAGTTAAGAAAATAATTAAATACATATAAAAAAAGCCCCGAAACCGGGGCTTTTTTTTGCCAAGAATAATATTAGTTAAACATTCTCAACATCAAAGTCGACGATCTGATCAATATCCGCCTCATAATCAACACCAACAAGCCCAAAACCAAATAACTTCAGGAACTCGTCTTTGTAGATCTGGAAATCGGTAAGTTCAAACAGGTTTTCATCATTCACAGCAGGAATGATTTTAAGACACTCTTCCTGTACTTCATCTCGTAATTCCAGGTCATCCATACGGTATCGATTCATATCGTCCAGCTCAGGCTGACCATTAAACAACTGGGTGCGATACAGACGGTTTAACTGCTCGATACAACCTTCATGTATGCCAAGCTCTTTCATTACTTTGAATGACGTTGCAATATAAATAGGCATAACAGGAATAGCAGCCGATGCCTGAGTCACTACACTCTTGAGCACAGCAACATTTGCCTGACCATTGATATCAGCCAAAGAATTAGTGATTGCACCTGCTGCACGATCCACATCTTCTTTCGCTTTACCCAAAGTGCCGTGCCAGTATATTGGCCAGGTGATTTCAGTACCGATATAACCAAAAGCCACCGTTTTAACACCATCCGCCAGCACATCAGCATCACGCAGTGCCTTCATCCACAGTTCCCAGTCTTCGCCACCCATGACCGTTATCGTATTGGCAATTTCTTCTTCATTAGCAACACCAATTTCGACATCAACCATAATGTTTTTATTGGTATCAACTGCTTTAGAACGATATATCTCACCAATTGGCTTCAAAACAGAACGCATAACTTCGCCAGAATCAGGTAGTTTCCTCACTGGAGAAGCCAATGAATAAACAATAAGATCAATTTTTCCCAGGTCTTCTTTAATGGTTTCCACTACTCTGGCCTTCATTTCATGGGAAAACGCATCGCCATTAAAGCTTTTTGAATAAATACCCGCCTCTTTCGCTGCTTTATCAAATGCCGCCGAGTTATACCAGCCAGCAGAGGCTGTTTTTTTCTCAGTCGCTGGTTTCTCAAAAAATACACCAACTGTAGCCGCATCAGAACCAAATGCAGAGGCTATACGTGCAGACAGGCCATATCCTGTAGAAGAACCAATAACAAGAACTTTTTTAGGGCCATTAGCAACCACACCAGCTTTCTTAATCACTTCGATTTGCTGGTTAACATTGGCTTCACAGCCGGCTGGATGAGATGTTGTGCAGATAAATCCGCGTACTTTAGGCTTTATTACCACGTCAGGGTATCCATCGATTTTTTAGAGGGCGTAATGATAACGAATTTTGGGTCAATAGTCACAAAACACTTGCTGTATAAATAGCATACAAGAATATGAAAACCTTAAAAGAAAATTATTGTACTTTTTGACAAGGTGTAAGTTATTAGCTTTGCCCAAGCATTGCCGGTAGCCGCACCGGCGGGTGAGGCACTTTATTTCTACAGCTGAAAAAGCTCGTAGGTTGGGTTGAGGAACGAAACCCAACGGCTTTAAAGGATTAGGGTCAAAATCAAAGGCATCGGTGGTTGACCGATAGCAAGTAACCTTTTTTGCTCGTACAAAAAACGTTACCCAAAAAATACGCCCTAACACTATTTGCCCTGCGGGTTCCCGTGCATTGTATACATAACATGATTTCATCCCAAATCACTGAGTTATCATAATCTCGCTCACGGGTCGTTTTGATTCGCCTCCCTGCTCAACAAAACTTAATTTGCCGTCCATGGCAAATTATCCCTTTATGGAAACAATGCCCGGCAAACAGCGAGACGGGAGAGTAAATCAAAACCGATATGATCTGTTGGGTTTTAGTAGGTTGGCATAACTATGCCGACGGAACCTTTCAGGTATTCACATCCTAATTCATTATTATGCTCTAAGCACATGAAAGCCTTCTTGCATTTGCACCCAGACTACTTACTTATATGAATATTTAACCATTATTAAACCTTTTCATAAGAACACTTCTGTCAGTGAAAGCATCTTTTTTAATTAACAGCTCAAGAAACTGTTTAGATGTTAATGAATTAACTCTATCTTTTACTAATGGATCAGCATTATTAGTCAATAAATAGTCCAATAATTCTATATCATTTAGAAGTATTGATGCATGTAATGGAGTCAATCCATCTACTTTACTAATTCCATTAATATCACTACCCTTAAGTAAAAAATAGTCGAGTAGATTTCTTCTTTTTTTCTTATTCACCACGTCAAATACAAAACTCAAACCAGACCCTTCTTTCAATTGTACAATATCGTCCTTAGTGCCACGATACTCATATAAATATAATTCGCACACTTTTGATGGTATTAAGTGAGATTCGTCATTAACACTACAGATAACAACTTCTTCAATATCATAATTATTTAATGAAGAAATTACTGAGGCGAAGAAAACTATAATAATAAATACGATACTAACAACTACTTTTTTCATATCCGACCCTATAAAAAACTCTAATTAAGCATACGAAATATTCGCAGAAAAGTTTGTCGTATCCTTAGCAATACCACTTGCTAACATAATTAGATATCTACCAAAATTAAGAGCTATACGATTCCTGACAATCTCATATATTTCTATTTTTAACAGATCATCTTCTTTTGCATGTTTAAACCAATGTTTAATAGATTTTTTTGCGAATTTCTTAAGTATCACTTTAATTCCATCACTAGGCTTTGTTGTAGCTTTAAATATCGCCTCTACAAACCCCATTGCATATGATGCATCAATTGCTTCTACAAGAAGCGCTTGCGCAAACTCACGAACCTTATCCGTTATTGTAAGATTATTAATAATATTATGATGTGATTTAAAGAAAAATCTCAATATCGCTCTGGCTTCTTCATCGTTGAATAGTAATTCAGCGTTTGAAAATTTTCTTAAAGTGACTTGATTAGACATTTTATACATTTTATACATTCCCTTGATATAAGTATTAATCCCTTCTAATAGTTTTAATGTATCATATAAACCAATAAATTGACTATTTTTTATACATCTAGATTATATAAAAGAGATCATAATTTTATACATTATCCCAAGGTGTAAGAAACTCACTTTTTCTAAGCATTGCCGGTAGTCACACCGGCAGGTGAGGCACTTTTCCTACAGCTGAAAAGTACCCAAAAAGCCGCCCTAACACTGCTTGCCCTATCGGGTTCCCGTGCATTGTATACATAACACGACTTCATCCTAAATCACTGGTTTACCTTAATCTCGCTCACGGGTCGTTTTCATTCGCGTCCCTGCTCAAGAAAACTTAATTTGCCGTCCTTGGCAAATTATCCCTTTAAGGAAACAATGCCCGGCAAACAGCGAGACGGGTAGGTAAATCAAAACCGACAAATACTGTTAATCTTTAGATTTTAGATTTTAGATTTTAGCTCGTAGGTTGGGTTGAGGAACGAAACCCAACAGCTTTAAAGGCTAGGGTCAAAATCAAAGGCATCGGTGGTTGACCGATAGCAAGTAACCTTTTTTGCTCGTACAAAAAACGTTACCCAAAAAATACGCCCTAACACTATTTGCCCTGCGGGTTCCCGTGCA